>KE355431.1 GCA_000415505.1 Streptomyces afghaniensis 772 | reverse complement strand
CATGAGCAACCAGCATCAGACGTTCGCTGATGTACTGGCCTCTGACCAACCGAAGTTGGTGAGAAGTGCTCCTTAGAAAGGAGGTGATCCAGCCGCACCTTCCGGTACGGCTACCTTGTTACGACTTCGTCCCAATCGCCAGTCCCACCTTCGACAGCTCCCTCCCCACAAGGGGGTTCGGCCACCGGCTTCGGGTGTTACCGACTTTCGTGACGTGACGGGCGGTGTGTACAAGGCCCGGGAACGTATTCACCGCAGCAATGCTGATCTGCGATTACTAGCGACTCCGACTTCATGGGGTCGAGTTGCAGACCCCAATCCGAATGAGACCGGTCTTTTGAGTATTCGCTCCACCTCGCGGTATCGCAGCT
>KE355430.1 GCA_000415505.1 Streptomyces afghaniensis 772 | reverse complement strand
GCTCGGGGGCGGGCTCGGCGACCTGCTCGGCCTGCGGGGCCGGGGCGGCGGCGGGCGCGCCGCTGCCGTCGTCGATCAGGGCCAGCTCGGCGCCGACCTCGACCGTCTCGTCCTCGGCGACCTTGATGGAGGACAGCACGCCGGACGCGGGGAGGGGAGTCTCGGTGTCGACCTTGTCGGTGGAGACCTCGAGCAGCGGCTCGTCGGCCTCGACGCGCTCACCCTCGGCCTTCAGCCAGCGGGTGACAGTGCCCTCGGTGACGCTCTCGCCGAGCGCCGGAAGGGTTACGGAAACCGCCATGGTTTCGGTTGCTCCTTACGGAAAGTGCGGAAGTCTGTGTCGTCGCGTTCGTCGACCGAGGGGTCAGTCGTGCGCGTGGAGGGGCTTGCCGGCCAGGGCCAGGTGGGCCTCGCCGAGCGCCTCGTTCTGCGTCGGGTGGGCGTGGATGAGCTGCGCGACCTCGGCGGGCAGCGCCTCCCAGTTGTAGATCAGCTGGGCTTCGCCGACCTGCTCGCCATGCGGTCGCCGACATGTGACGCCGACGACGGCACCGT
>KE355429.1 GCA_000415505.1 Streptomyces afghaniensis 772 | reverse complement strand
CCCCGTCGTCACGGCGCGCACCAGCAGCTCGCCGCCGACGAACGCGCCGTGCCAGGACGCGCCGAGCCCGCCGAACAGCTCGTCACGGTCGCCGCGGGACCGGGGCCGGCCGTGGCCGGTCTTGAACGCGCGGATCTGCGGGGCGAGTCGCTCGTAGGTCGCCCGGTCGTCCGTGGACAGGGTGGCCACCAGCGCGCCGTTCGAGGCGTTCATCGCGGCCAGCAGCTCCGCCTCCGTGTCGACCAGGACGATCGTGTCGACCGGGCCGAACGGCTCCGCGTGGTGCAGCGGAGAGGACGGGGGTGGGTTGAGGAGCGTGACCGGCTGGACGTAGGCCG
>KE355428.1 GCA_000415505.1 Streptomyces afghaniensis 772 | reverse complement strand
GTGGTGCGCGCGGCCGTCGCCGAGGCCGGCACCAGCGAGCCGAACAGCGGCAGCAGCCCTCGCGAACGCCCCTGCATCCCCGCTCCCCCTGTCCACCGCCGGCCGGCCTTCCTTCCGTCCGGCAAGTCTTCGCAAGGGGCGGACGAGAAGCGTCACACCGGGCACCGATCCTGGGAGTCAACCCGTGGTACTCGTCCGGTCTCCGGATCAACCCGTACGGTGACGCGGGCCGGACACCTCCGGCCGACAATGTGGGGATGCGTCAGTCGTCCCTGCGCCCCACCGCCTGGCCGCGCTCCCCCCGCTACCCGTACGTCAGCGGCGTCCTGCTGGTCGTCCTGGCAGCGGCCGAGGTCCTGCACTCCCGCATCACCTCGACGACGGTCCTGGCCACCCTGCCCCTCGTGGTGCTCCCCCTGCTCTGGCGCCGGCGCGAGCCCCGCATCGGGCTCCTGGTGGTACCGGCGGCGCTGCTGAACTTCCTCTTCCGCCCGGAGCTGCTGATGACGGTGGCGGTGGCGGGAGTC
>KE355427.1 GCA_000415505.1 Streptomyces afghaniensis 772 | reverse complement strand
GCCCTGCGACGCGTCAGATATCGCTCTTCCGGCGCAGCGTACCCGCACCGCGGGCCTGCCCGTCTCCTTCCGCTCCTCCGGCGACCGCACGGCGACGCCGGAGGACAGCAGCAACAGCACCCCGAGCATCACGAACGGCGCCGCCACCCCCGCGACCCCGGCGATCAGCCCGGCCGCGGCGGGCGCGGCGACCTGGCCGAGCCGGTTGCCGGTCAGGCGCAGCGCCAGGGCCGTGGAACGGGCCTCGTCAGGGGCG
>KE355426.1 GCA_000415505.1 Streptomyces afghaniensis 772 | reverse complement strand
AGACCAGGCACACCAGGCCCCGCACTCCCTTACACCCCATTTGCAGTCGGCCGAATCGCGCCCCGATCACGCCTCGGTAAGCTGACGGCATGACAGGACAAGTGCGTACCGTCGACGGCCGCGTGGCCGGTAGGCGCGGGCAGGCGACCCGGCAGAAGCTGCTCGACTGCCTCAGCGAGATGCTCAGCTCCTCCCCGTACCGGGACGTCAAAGTCATCGATGTCGCCCGGAAGGCGGGCACTTCGCCCGCGACCTTCTACCAGTACTTCCCGGACGTCGAGGGCGCCGTCCTGGAGATCGCCGAGCAAATGGCGACCGAGGGCGCCGCGTTGACCGA
>KE355425.1 GCA_000415505.1 Streptomyces afghaniensis 772 | reverse complement strand
CGGGTGCGGCCGGTGGTGGTGCGGGCACGGTCGACGGTGGCGAGGACGGTGGCAGGGATGCGGCCGACGGCGGTGGGGACGCGCCGTACGGCGGCAGTGGCGCGGTGGGCGACCGCACCGGCTCGCCGTTCCCGGCCCGGGGGCTCGTCATGGTGGGGGAGCCGCACGTCGGGGCCTACGCCCTGGCCGCGCGCCGGCGCCTGGAGCTGCTGTCCGAGGCCAGCGCCCGCATCGGCACGACCCTGGACGTGCGCCGCACCGCCGAGGAACTGGCCGAGACGGCGGTCCCGCGCCTGGCCGACTTCGTCACCATCGACCTGCCCGACGCCGTCCTGCGCGGTGAG
>KE355424.1 GCA_000415505.1 Streptomyces afghaniensis 772 | reverse complement strand
CGACGAGGTCGCCGCCGATCCGGCATCTCATGGACACCGACGGCCTGTCCGGGCCGTTCAACCTCACCGCCCGAACCCGCTGACGAACCGTGAGATCACGGCGGCGATGGGGCGCGTGCTGCACCGCCCGACGCTGTTCGCGGTGCCCGCGCCCGTCCTGCAGGCCGTGCTCGGCGAGATGGCCGGGGATGTGCTCGGCAGCGCCCGGGTCCTGCCGACGCGACTGCTGGAGTCGGGGTTCCGGTTCGCCTTCCCGGAGATCGAGGGGGCTATCCGGGCGGCGTTGTGACGCACTCCGAGACCGCCGACCGACCGTTCCGAGACAGCCCCTCGCGCCGCACACCAGCCACCTATGACCACTCCATGCCCACAAGGCGTCCATATGCGACCGCTGTGCGACCGTGCCCTGCCGATGCGCGACTCCCCATGACCGATCACGGCCCTACCCTCGACCAGAACTGGCGTATCCCTGGGGCCTGTTGAGGGCATGACGTCTCCAGCGCCCGCGCAACCTCGAGGAGGGGCACGTGCTTGAGCCCGCTTACCAGGCGGACGTGGTCGTGGTGGGGGCCGGGGTCGCCGGACTCTCGGCCGCGCACCGGCTGACCAGCGCAGGAGTGACGACCATGGTCCTGGAGGCCGCCCACGGGGTCGGCGGCCGCATGGCGACGGAGAAGGTCGACGGCTTCCGGCTCGACAGAATCGGCCAGTTGCTGTCCACGGCATACCCGGAACTACGACTGACACCCGGCCTCGGCACCCTCGTGCTGCGCCCCTTCGCGCCGGGGGTCCTGCTGCACGGGGACGGACGCCACCATCGCGCGGGCGTCCAGGCAGGCACAGGGGGCGCACGGGGCGCACTGCATGCGGTGCGCGCCCTGGCGAGTGCTCCCCGCCCGCCGTCCGCACC
>KE355423.1 GCA_000415505.1 Streptomyces afghaniensis 772 | reverse complement strand
CCGGGCGCCTGGGCCGGGGTCAGCAGCGTCCTGGTCCACGGGGACGACCTGGCGGCCCTGTCCGGAGCGGCTGGACGTCGCCGGCCGGGAGGTCCACGTGGGCCGCAGGGAGTCGCCGGCCACGCCGGACACGGTCTGCCTGCTCACGCCCGGCCGGGGCCGCTGGGACCTGCTGGTGGTGCAGCCCGCGACCACGGAGGCGGAGGCGGTCGCGCTCATGGAACAGGCCGTCACCCAGGACGACTGACGCCCT
>KE355422.1 GCA_000415505.1 Streptomyces afghaniensis 772 | reverse complement strand
GAGCTGCCGCAGGTGTCGCCCGTGCTGCACATCAGGACCGTCTCGGTCGCCGGCGTGCCCTCGATGAAGGTGATGTCGAGTCCGAACGGGTCGGTCTCGTCGGTGGTTGCGAGGTTCGGCTGCGCGGGGGCATCGGCCTCTCCGTCTGCATGGCGGTCATGCTTGCCTCCTAGTGGCGATGGGTGGTGCGGGATGGCCGGGACCCGGTCGGGACCCCGAACGTTGGTGCCAGGACCGGTGGCGGGCGACGGTGTCGCCTGGTCCAGGACGTCTGGGGAGTCGGTGTGAGCCGTGTCGTCAGGCTGCTG
>KE355421.1 GCA_000415505.1 Streptomyces afghaniensis 772 | reverse complement strand
AACCGGAAGGTGAGGGGGGACGGCCACTGGTGCGGTCAGGGTCACGGCGATCGCGAGTCTGACGGCCGCTCGGAGGAGCTCGACGACGATCCGTTCCTGGTCGATCCCGCAGCCAGCACGCGATGTGCGCCCGCTGGGCCGCCGAGCGGGGCTATGTGATCAGCCGGGAGTTACTGGTCCGGGGGCTGCGTCCCGACCACTGCGCGCTGTGGGACGGCGTCCGCCCCGGCCTGGACCTGTTCGTGGCACCCAGCCGGAGAGTGCTGGAGAGCGCGCTCGCCTC
>KE355420.1 GCA_000415505.1 Streptomyces afghaniensis 772 | reverse complement strand
TAGCCACCTACGAGTCCACGATGCGCACCGTGCACGCCCAGACAGCGCAGTGACACGAGGTCACCGCCCGGCTGACCTCAGGCGTCGCGGGCGACAGTGGAGCGGCCAGGCAGTCGGCGCAGGTCCGCTGGACGGAGCGGAACGGCGCCATCGCCGTCGTCTTCGACGACCTGATGCGCGGCGAGTTACCTCACCCCGGCGGTCCCGGCATCGGACGGTGGCGTGGCTTTGTGGGCGCCGCCGCCTGCACCGGCGCTACGAGCGCAAGGCCGCTCCGGCTCCATCTCTTCGAGGACGAGGAGGGAACGACCAAGGCACACAGGGGATAG
>KE355419.1 GCA_000415505.1 Streptomyces afghaniensis 772 | reverse complement strand
CCAAGCCGCACCGTGATCCGCTGCTGCTGCGCCTCAGGGCGGCGGCCGTGGTCGGCACCGCGGGCCTGGAGGCCGATCTGCGACGCCACCTGGAGCTGCACGAGCGGCAGCTGGCGGAGTACCAGGAGATCGAGCAGCGCGACTTCCCTCCCGGCCGGGACGCACCGAGGACCGGCTGCGGCATCTGGTGCTCCGGGGCCGCATCGACCTGGAGACGTTTC
>KE355418.1 GCA_000415505.1 Streptomyces afghaniensis 772 | reverse complement strand
TCGAGGGCACGGTCATCGACGTGGACGCGGACGCGGCAGTGATCGCGGCACGGTCGTCGTCGCGGCCCCAGGGCCGTGTCGATGCCGATGGTGTGGCCTATGTGGTGTTCACGTCCGGCTCGACCGGCCGCCCCAAGGGTGTGCTGGTCTCCCACCGCGGCCTGGGCAACCACGTGGGCTGGGCGGTGCGTGAGCTGGCCTCGTGCGGTGAGGGCGGCGGCGCAGTGTTCTCCTCCGTCGCCTTCGACCTGGTGGTGCCC
>KE355417.1 GCA_000415505.1 Streptomyces afghaniensis 772 | reverse complement strand
GGCCGTGTCTCAGTCCCAGTGTGGCCGGTCGCCCTCTCAGGCCGGCTACCCGTCGTCGCCTTGGTGAGCCATTACCTCACCAACAAGCTGATAGGCCGCGGGCTCATCCTGCACCGCCGGAGCTTTCCACCACCAAGAGATGCCCCTAGTGGTTGTATCCGGTATTAGACCCCGTTTCCAGGGCTTGTCCCAGAGTGCAGGGCAGATTGCCCACGTGTTACTCACCCGTTCGCCACTAATCCCCACCGAAGTGGTTCATCGTTCGACTTGCATGTGTTAAGCACGCCGCCAGCGTTCGTCCTGAGCCAGGATCAAACTCTCCGTGAATGTTTTCCCGTAATCGGGATGAACACCACGAGAGCGGAACAGCCAGGCGGAATAAGCCCGGCCGTTCACAGCGTCCTC
>KE355416.1 GCA_000415505.1 Streptomyces afghaniensis 772 | reverse complement strand
CGAGTACCGGAGCGACCTGCTGACCCTCGGCGCGCGTCTGGGACGCGTGACGGATGTCCGACGTCCTCGGACGCCCCCTCGACGCCCGCGGTGGCCGTGTGCGGCGTACCCGGAGCCCTCACGCCAGCCGGACCGAGTTTCCCTCCACTGTGATCTGCTCGGCCGGCAGCGGCCGCGTCGCCGGGCCGTGGGCCACCGAGCCGTCGGCGATGCGGAACTTGCTGCCGTGACAGACGCAGTTGATGGTGCCGTCGGAGACGGACGCCACCGTGCA
>KE355415.1 GCA_000415505.1 Streptomyces afghaniensis 772 | reverse complement strand
GGTGTGGGAGAGGTCTTGTGCGGTGATGTCGATCATCGGCTTGTCGCCCACGATCTGTACCGGTCCTGAGGTGTGTTCCTCGAATCGTGTGCGCAGTGTTTCGTGCCGGCCGGCCACCGTGAGCAGGGCTTCACGCAGCCGTTCGACGTCCATCGGGCCACTCAGGCGCACCGCGGCCGGGACGTTGTAGAGGGAGCTGTCCGGTTCCAGCTGGTGCAGGAACCACATGCGTTGCTGAGCGAAGGACAGCGGCAGTGGTCCCTCCCGCCGCACAGGACGCAATTCGGGCAGCGCTCCTACGCGTTTGGCCGACCGGAGCACAGCGGCCAGGGGCTCCAGGACGGGGGTCTCGAAGAGTGCGCGCAGGGGGAGCTGGACA
>KE355414.1 GCA_000415505.1 Streptomyces afghaniensis 772 | reverse complement strand
CCGGGGACGTCGAGGTTGTGGGCGTTGTGGCGCCAGCCGCCACCGGCGTAGTCGATCAGGGCGGCTGTCACCCAGAAACCGGTGATGTGCAGGTCCCACAGCAGGGGGTGGCGTCGGTCGAAGGCACGCACCCGGCGGGTGAGGCGGTGGGCGTACTCGGTGAGGGGCTCCGGCGCCCGGTCTTCCGTCACGGGGTTCATCGTGGAGGATTCCGATGCCGCTT
>KE355413.1 GCA_000415505.1 Streptomyces afghaniensis 772 | reverse complement strand
ATCACCGGCAGCTCGACCGCGGCCGAGGCGGCCACGATGAGCGGCCGATGAGCGCCCCCGACCCTGTCGCAGCCCGCCCGGCCCGGCCTCGGGAGGTGGTGTTGCGGATCGCCCTGCCGAGCATTCCGGCCTGCACCGCAGTACTCGGCACCAGCAGCGTCGGCGCAGTCCTGCCCCACGGCACCCTCCCGGCAGCATCCCCGCTCGTGTGGCCGCTCGTGGTCCTCGCCCTCGGCGCGATGGCGTACGACGTCGCGGTCCGTGCCCTACCAACGGTGCCGGCTGACTGCGCTGCCGGACGGCAGCGCAGTCCTTCCCGGCCCGGGTGAGTGCGGCCCGCCTCGCGCTTACCACACCCTGGGCCTGGCGCTCGCGACGCTGGGCCCAGACCACGGCACCGGCGCGGGCAGCGACGTGTGTCGCGCCGCGCCCGCCCGATGGTCGCCTCTGCACCTGGTACGACCTGCCGCTGACCCCGGCCCGTTGTGCTCGCTCCTGCACCGGAGCGCTACAGCCGCCCGACTTCACGCCCTTGCCGCGCCCTGCCGCATCCGTGCGCCCGGTCAAGTCTCGTGAAAGGTATCGGGTTCGGGCTCACGAACCGGCATCATCGCCCGTCATGGAAGAGCGCCCGCCGTCACGTCCTGCGCCACAGCGCCCGGACCACGTCCGCCAGCGCGCGGATCACCGTG
>KE355412.1 GCA_000415505.1 Streptomyces afghaniensis 772 | reverse complement strand
ACCTGCCGCCTGACCCCGGCCCGTTGTGCTCGCTCCTGCACCGGAGCGCTACAGCCGCCCGACTTCACGCCCTTGCCGCGCCCTGCCGCATCCGTGCGCCCGGTCAAGTCTCGTGAAAGGTATCGGGTTCGGGCTCACGAACCGGCATCATCGCCCGTCATGGAAGAGCGCCCGCCGTCACGTCCTGCGCCACAGCGCCCGGACCACGTCCGCCAGCGCGCGGATCACCGTGGACAGCGCCCGAAGCAGCTGGGCCCGGTCAGCCGGGGCGCTGCCCCGCAGGGTCATGTGGGCGACCGTGACGACGGTGAAGGCCATCACGGCCAGTCCGGTCAGCAGGACCCATTCCGTGTCGTACATGCGCTGACTCCCCTCTTCGAGGCTCCGTGCCCGGCCGGCGCGGCCGGGATCACTGCCATGGAACGGGGGGTGCCGGCCGGCGTCACGCGAGCTGGAAAAAGACCGTCGGACTTTTCTGTCTTGGCAGGTCAGCGTGGGGGAGGGACGGCTCGAAAACGGAGAATCCGGAGCCGTGGAGGGCGAGGAGGTCCGATCGTGACAAGGGAAACGGCGCTGGCGCAGGAGCCGGTGCCGCAGCGGGGACGGCAGCTGCTCGCCGCTGAGCTGAAGGAGTTGCTCGCCGAGTCAGGGCTCCATCGGGCCACGGCGCGCCGGCAGGCCAACAAGCTGCTCCAGAAGTGGCGGGTGGAGGCGCCGCTGTCAGAACAGCGCGTCAGCGAGCTTTTTGTACACGGGAAACCCGGAAGCAACTTCAGGCAGTTGTGGGCGTTGGTGGGTGTGATGCTGGTGGCGAAGGGCGTCCTGACGGAGGAGGAGGTCTCCACCGCGAGGTACGCGAAACGCCCACCAGAGGCAGATACGACCCAAGGCCCACCCGCCCCGCACACGGCCGTACACCGACCCCCGCCACGCCCGGACCCACGCCCACTCGTGCCGGGCGCGGCCGATCGCTGGTGGAGCTATTGGTATCGGATCTGGGAGCTGGCCGACGCCGCCCCGGGCCCGAAGCCCGATCCGCATCTCGGCGCGTATCTGCGTGCGGCCCTGCGCGCCGCCGAGGAGCATCCATACCCTCAGCTGTTCGACGCGCCCCGTTCGGCCCCGACAGACGGGTATGTCCCCCAGCGGGTGACGGTCCTGTCGGCGCCGGGCAGCGGCCCGGCGCAGGACACCCTGTTGCCCGCCACCGACCTCTTCACGGCCGAGGGCGCCGTCCGTCTGCTCACGGCAGGCCCCGGCGGCGGGAAGTCCACGCTGCTGCGCGTCCACGTGACCGAAGAGGCCACCCGCATGGCGGACCGCGGGAACCGGCGGCGCGACGGCACCGTCCCGGTCCTGGTGCGGGCCAGCCGGCTGCCCACGGACGTCCCCCTGGCCGATGCCCTGGCCACGGCCGTCGGCGACGCGCTCTCCCCCTACCTGTCACCCGGCACCCTGACCGCTGACTTCTTCCGCAAACCCCCATACACCAAGGAGAAGTGGCTGGTTCTCGTAGACGGCCTCGACGAGGTCCCGCAGCCCGGCGCGCGTGCGGCGCTGCTGCACAGACTGGCCGAGGCGGCGAACGAGGGCCCCTACCGTGTCGTCGTTACGACGCGGCCCCTGCGACCTGAGGAACTCGACGCCTCTGCCGTGCACCCGGCCCTCTACGAGCTGCTGTCCTTCACCGACGACGATGTGCGCGGATACGTCCGCACCCGCTTCACCGACCGGGCCGACCCGGAGCTGGACACCGCGCAGTTCGCCGCCTGGATGGCCGACACGCACCTGCAGGACCTGGCTCGCACCCCGCTCATCGCCGCGATGCTGTGCCGCATCTACCTGGACAACCCCGGCTTCCCTCCGCCCGATGGCCGAACGGCCGTCTACACCGACTTCGTGGAGCTGATCGACAGGCGGAACCCGCACAAACAGATCAGGGAGACCCACCAACGGGCCATCGACGCCCTGCTCCGGGACCTCCAGCGCGTGCCGGACCGGGAGGCCGTCACAGCAGCGGCGGAGGCGGCACTCAGGGCGCTGCCAGACATCGTCGGCCACCTCGCCCACCGGCTGCTGCACGCCTCGGACACGACGGTGGACGACGCGCTGGCCGACCACGAGCACGGCCGTCCACCGGCCCCCGTGCAGGCCGCCGACTGGACCGGCTTCTTGACCGAACTGCTGCTGCCCACCGGGCTGCTCACCCTGCACGGCGGGCAACTCGACTTCCCGCACCGGACGTTCCAGGAGTATCACGCCGCCCGCTACGTCACTGAGCATCCGCGCGACCGCGCCGCCGCCATCCGGACCATCCTGGACAGCCGGTGGATCAGGCTGCCGTTCACGCGGCGGATATGGACCATGTCGGTCGCGAAGCCGTCACTGCGGGCCATGTTCGGCCGCGCAGGCGCATCGTTCCTGACCCGGGCGGACATGTCGTACGTCGGGTTCGTCCTCGACCTCGCCGCCGGTACCGACGGAATCGACCTCGGGCGCAAGCTGCACCGGATCGCGGACCAGGGCGGGGTGGAAGGCGGTACGTTCGTCGCCCTACAGGCGGCCCTGGGCACCAAAGTGCCCGCCGAGGCGGCCGAGGCCGCCCGCACCACCCTCGTCGACGTGGCGCTCGGCAGCGGCAGGGGCCCCGGCGAACAGCGCGTCCTGGCCGCGGAGACACTCTCCCGCCTCGGTGACGAGCGCGGCCTCACGGCGCTGACCGCCCTGGCCGAGGACCCCGACCTGCTCGACGCCGTCGACCCGTTGCACCGCGACGCGCCGGGCCCGACCTTCATGTCCCCGTCCCTGGAACTGTGGGACGGGGACGGGGGTGGCGTGTCCTTCGCACGCCGGCGAAGCCGTCTGGACACCGCACGGAAGCTGACCGCTGTGATGCGCGACCCCACCCTCGACCCGGCCGTACGCCGAGAGGCCGCCCGGGTACGGCGAGCCTTCGGGCGACTCATCAAGGACCCAGACCTCACCGCAGAGGGCCCGGCAGACGGGGCCTGAGCCAGGCCCCGCCCGCCGACCCCTCGGAGCCGCTGGGACGCCCCTCGCCCGGTCAGAAGGCCGGGGCCGGGCGCAGGGGTCCGTGCTCCTCCACCGCGAGGTCCTGCCAGCCAGCCCAGGTCTTGACCCGGTCGGCGTAGAGCTGGGGGAGCATCCTCGCCGAGTGCAAGGGCCTGTAGGCATCCCTGCAGCGCGTGCAGATCCCGGAGATCTTCGACCCGGCGGGCGTATCTGGGGGGGATCCGCCATGCGATGGGCGGGAAGTCCCTCGCCGGGTTCAACCTGTGCACTATCCCCGCAGAACTGCCCGCCGACGACGAGGCGACCGTGTGCCTCTACAACGGCCTCGCCAGGGTCGGCTCGCTGTTCGGCGCGGTCGCCCGCGGCGAGGACGACACGGCCGTGTTTCAAAGACGTGGAAGACCGCACCGGAGCGCTGGTCTTCTGCGGCGGCGACGTCGCCCTCATCCGCCGCGACCGCGCCGACTCCACCCACTACACCCCGCCGGCGGGAACGTCGAGGACGGCGAGGACCTCCGCCAGGCCCTGCGCCGCGAACTCGCCGAGGAACTCGGCCTGGTCGCGTGCCGGCGTGGGACCTGGCTGGCCGCAAGGAAGCCGGACTGGAATGGGCAGAACAGCGCGAGGCGGGCGCGAGATCCTTGCGTGTATGACGTGGGCATTAGGCAGTCGGGCGGTACGGGATGGGGAGTATGTGGCTCGGGTGCGGAGGCACCGGCCCAGTGCTCTGCTGCCGCTGATCGCGCGAGCGTCGGCTACGTATTCGTTGGAGTCGTCGTGGCTGGAGAGCCCGTACCGCAAGTACACGCCGTGGGCGCTGGCTGACGCTGCCCGGGTGTCGCTTGCGTGCGGGAACGAGTACCGCAAGGGCGCGAGCGAGGAGGACCTGCTGCGGATCTTGGACATGTACGTGCGGCTGGAGGACCACTTTCTCCGTGACACCGACGAGGACGCTCTGGGCCGGTGGCTACTGCGCGCCTCCGGGGAGCAGATGACCTACCAGGAGCCGGTGTTCCAGGACCTGGCCCGTGCAGCGGCCATGCTCACGCAGACGGCAGGCACGCGTCCGGCGCGGTGTCTGCGTCCGGGCTGGGAGGAGGAGTTGCTGGGGACGAGTCTGTCGCACTACGTCGGCATCGCCCAGTTGCTGTGGGCCTCGGCGATCAGCTGTGCCGGCCGGTTCGATCCGGACTCGTTCGAGGCGCCCGGTGCGGAGCGGATCTGTACGGAGATTCCGGCCACGACCATCCTGTCGGTGGCCGAGAAGCACTTCGTGACTGATGCGGCCGCCTTCCGGCAGGTCAACGAGCGCGCCCGGATGACCACCGATCCGCTCCTGCGCCGCTACGAGTACAACCCGCTGCGCGGCACGCCCTTGGTGAAGGGCTATGGCCCGGGCTTCCTCGCGCCGGTCAGCCAGCTGATCCCGGCCAAGGCGAGCCCGCTGGGCATCTACTACACCGGCGTCGCCCGGTACGGTGGCGCCTTCGCGCAGGACCTGGGCGACCTGTTCGAGGCCTACGTCGGCCGCCAGCTGCGTCTGCTGCCCGACGCGACGGTCCATCCGGAGATTGTTTACGGCCGGAGTAAGGCGCTCAGCGTCGACTGGATCGTCGTCACCGAGGAGCTGGTGCTGCTGGTGGAGGTGAAGTCCGTGCGGCCCACCGCGCATCTGCGTCTGGCCAGCGAGCAGCGGATCGACGAGGTGAGGCGCATGCTCGGCCGCGCTTACGAGCAGATCGACAACACCGCTGCTCTGATCGCTGGCGGGCAGAAGGAGTTCGCCAGAGTGCCCACCGACCGGCCCGTGCACGGGCTGATCGTGACGATGGAGCCGTTCCACATCGTCAACGCCCCGGTGCAGCGGCCGCAACTGCCGGCCACCACGGTGCCCGTCACGGTGTGCAGCATCAGCGAGTTGGAGAACACGGTCACCATCACCGACGCCCCCGTCGGCCGGCTGCTGCTGGAGCGGGCTGCCGACGCCCAGCGCTCCACCTACGCCGGAAGTCGGCGTGCCCCGACACATCCTCATGACATCCCTCGCGCCACCACCCGCTACGGCAACGACGGCCACTAGAGTGACGGCCAGTCAGCGTGACGCCGAGGAGGACCCCATGCGCCGCCGTACGCTGCTCACCGCCACGGCGGCCGCAGGCCCCGCCGCCCTGCTGATCGGACTGGACGACGCCCTGGCCGACACCCCCGCCCCGTCCGGTGCCGGGCCACTGGACAGCCGCCTGGCCGGCGCCCGCGCACTGTACGACCGCGGCGCGCACGCACGGCTCCTGGCCGCCCTGCCCGGCCTCATTGCCGACGCGCACCACGGCGCCGTCTCCCACCGCAGTTTCGACCAGGCCCGGCTGTCCGCCGTGTACAGCCTCGCCTCCGCCGTGCTCATCAAGCTCGGCTCCTACGACCGCGCCCGGCTCACCGCGGACCGTGCCCGTACCTGGGCCGAGATCTCCGGCTCCCCGCTCGCAGCCGCGGCCGCAGCACGAGAACTGGCCATCGTCCTGCGCCACCAGGACCAGCACGACGCCGCTCAACGCCTGATGTCCTCGGTGACCGACGACCTCGAGACGAGCGGGCTGCGCACCGACGCCACGGCCGCCGCCTACGCACAGATGCTCTGCACCCTGGCCTACACCGCCGCCCGAGCCGGGCAGCGCAGCGAGGCCCTGGCGATGACCGAGGAGGCCCGCCGCGCCGCCCGCCGCCTGCCCCAGGTCGCTCCACCCGGCCGGCTGTTCGCGATCAGCCCGGCCGCCGTCGACCTGTACGCCGTCGGCGTGCACTGGGCACTCGGCGACGCCGGCGCCGCCCTGGACGCCGGGAAGAACCTTCGGCCCGAGCAGTTCCCGACCGCCGAGCGCAAGGCCCGCCTGGGCACCGACATGGCCCGCGCCTGGTGGGCCTGGCAGCGGCCCGAACAGACCGCCCGCGCACTGCTGGACGCCTACCGGGCCAGCCCCGGCGAAGTCCGCGACCGGCCCGCGATCCGCCACATCGTCACCGAACTCGCCGAGCGGCACCCACGCACCAGCGGCGTACGCGAACTGCACGCCGCAGTGACACGGGCCATCTGACGCCCGTGCGGCGGCACAGGCGCCCCAGCCCCACAGGGGCCGGGGCGCTGCGCTTGAGCGCCTTGTGCCTGCGGCCGTGCTGCCACTTCCTCCGGTCGTGGGAGAGGACACGCCTGGCGGTGCGCCCTGTCTCCGGCCGATGCTGCCCTGCTGATCGTCGCGCAGCGGCCAGCGCTGCGCTGGCCGACTACATCCAGCACACCAGCCCCGTCGACGCCGTTCTGCACAGCCGCCCGTGACCATCCGGGAGCGTGACTGCATGGGCTCAGGGTGTGGTCTGGGTGGCTTGGCGGAGCAGGGCCGCCAGGTGCCGTGGGTCGGCGCAGGCGTCTCCTGCGGCGAGTTCCACGGTGTGCAAGTCGGCCATGCGCGTCAGGCACCACTCCCCCTCGTCGCGGCGGAAGTCCCACAGCGTGCCGTCGGGGGTGGTCAGTTCGATCCGGCATCCGCAGTGCTCACGGTCGTGGTCAGTGGGCTGCGCATCGCCATCGTGGTGGGCGGTGAAGAGCTTCGCTTCGTCGCCCAGCAGGCGGCCGACCTCGGTGACGGTCTCATGCGCGTTGACGGGAAGCGGCGCCAGGCGCTGTGCCGCGGCCAGGAGGCGCACGGCTTCTTCGGCGCTGGGCGGCACGATGGTTGAGGCCGCATATCCCACGGACCCCATGGCCATCTGCGCCAGACCGATGCGGCCGGCTTCACCGCCTTCGTCCCTTCCGGCCTGCTCCATGTCGGGCATCACGATGTCACCGCGCTCGGCCATCACGTCCAGATGGGCATCCAGCTTCTCCAGTGCCAGGCCTGCAGCCGTGATCTGCGCGAACAGGGCGGAGGCGGCGTAGGCGACCTGCTGTGGGGTGTAGAGGGCCCATTCGCTGTCCAGGCCGGCGAGAACGCCCTCGGTCGCTTCGGCCCCGGCAACGCTCAGGGCGATGACGTCGTGGGGCTCTGCGGCATCGCCTTCGGTGATCATCCGCACGCCCTTGCACACGTCGCCGATGAGCCCCACGTCGTGCTCGTCCTCGAACTGCCGCCACAGCGCGTGCCTGGGTGATGGTTCCGCCATGTTTCCTCGCCCATCCGGGATGTGGCAGCCATGTGCTGCCCTGCTGCATGCCTCAACGAGTCAGGCTGGCCTGGTGGGATCGGCCGATCGTGGGAGCCCAGTGGGCCGAGCGGGGCGCGGGTACGCCTGCTCGGCCCGCTCTCATCGGGCCTGGGCCCGGGCGTGGTAGCGCTCCTGCAGCCGGCGCAGCATGATGCGGCAGTACTCGGCCAGGGTCCGGTGCTGGTCCTCGTCGATGACCAGAGCGACGGTGTGGATGCCGTCGTCTCCCGGTATGGCCGCG
>KE355411.1 GCA_000415505.1 Streptomyces afghaniensis 772 | reverse complement strand
TCGCCGATGAGCCCCACGTCGTGCTCGTCCTCGAACTGCCGCCACAGCGCGTGCCTGGGTGATGGTTCCGCCATGTTTCCTCGCCCATCCGGGATGTGGCAGCCATGTGCTGCCCTGCTGCATGCCTCAACGAGTCAGGCTGGCCTGGTGGGATCGGCCGATCGTGGGAGCCCAGTGGGCCGAGCGGGGCGCGGGTACGCCTGCTCGGCCCGCTCTCATCGGGCCTGGGCCCGGGCGTGGTAGCGCTCCTGCAGCCGGCGCAGCATGATGCGGCAGTACTCGGCCAGGGTCCGGTGCTGGTCCTCGTCGATGACCAGAGCGACGGTGTGGATGCCGTCGTCTCCCGGTATGGCCGCGCGGGGCTGGGAACGCGCGCGAGGTTGGCCAGTAGCGGCCGTGCGCGAACCGG
>KE355410.1 GCA_000415505.1 Streptomyces afghaniensis 772 | reverse complement strand
GGTTGCTGCGGATGGCGTCAGCCTGAGCTCGCAGTTGGCTGGTCTCCTCGTCCGCTGCCGTCGCGGCCGCACGCGCGGACCAGGCCAGTGCTTGTTGCTCGCCAGTGCGGTGTGGGCGCGGTCCCGTTCGGTTCCGACGCGTCTTTGCGGACCTGGTCGGCGTTCACGCAGCAGCCTGCTTGCTGTGGCGTGCCGTGATCCTGGGTGCGGGCGGCGGCGATCGGCGGGCGGCGTTTTCTTGCGGGGCAAGGAGATCACGTTCCCGGCGGCGTTCAGGCGTAACTGCGAAGGCGTCGGTCCTGCTTCTGTAGGGTCGCCGGGTCTCCTCCTGGGCAGCGCCTGCCGCAGTGAGTAGCTTGTTGCTGCGGTACGCCATTGTTCGATCTGCTTCTGCGTCTCGGCTGTGGTGTCTTTGTGCGTGCGGAGTCGTGTCGCGGGCCTCTTTCTCTGCCCGGGTATAGCCC
>KE355409.1 GCA_000415505.1 Streptomyces afghaniensis 772 | reverse complement strand
GATTCCGTTCAGTTCCCGTCCTCCCATCAGCAGCCAGCGCGTGATGCCGATCGACTCCAGGAACGGCAGGTCGTGACTGGCCACGATCAGCGCCCCCTCGTACGACTCCAGGGCCGTGGTCAGCTGCCGCACGCTCGCCATGTCGAGGTTGTTGGTCGGTTCGTCCAGCATGAGCAGCTGTGGCGCGGGCTCGGCCAGCATCAGCGCGGCCAGCGCCGCCCGGAAGCGTTCGCCGCCGGACAGCGTCGCCGCCTTCTGGTCGGCCCGGGCACCCCGGAACAGGAAGCGGGCCAGCCGCGCCCGGACCCGGTTGTTGGTGGCGCCCGGCGCGAACCGGGCCACGTTCTCGGCGACGGTCAGCTCCCCGTCGAGGACGTCGAGCCGCTGCGGCAGGAACCGCAGCGGGACATGTGCCGTCACCTCGCCCGACTCCGGAGCGAGCTCCCCGCTGATCGTGCGCAGCCAGTCGTCGTCTTGCCCG
>KE355408.1 GCA_000415505.1 Streptomyces afghaniensis 772 | reverse complement strand
GATCACCTGCGTCTGCTCGGCCGGTACGCCGATCGCCCGCGGCACCGAATCCACGACGAGCTGCACGGCCCGGTGCACGGCCTCGCCGGCGTCCCGCACCGGCACGATCACGATCTCCTTGCCAGGGGCCTCGACCTGGTTCAGCTCACCGATGCCGATACCCGAGACCAGCTCGCCCAGCGGCCCCGGATCCGGCTGCCGCGAGGCGACCTGCGGGCAGACCCGCGCCGCGAGCAGATCCGCGAACACCCGGCCCGGACCCACGGACCACAGCACCGCCGGATCCCCGGCCAGCACCAGCCGCGCCCCGTCCGGCAGCGACTCCGTCAGCAGCGCGGCCGTCTCGACATCCAGCTGCGGCGCGTCGAGCACGACGAGCAGATCGAGATCCAGCGCCCCGTCGGCATCCCGGCCGGGCCCTTCGGCCCCGGAGAGCAGCCC
>KE355407.1 GCA_000415505.1 Streptomyces afghaniensis 772 | reverse complement strand
GAGGCGCGGCGCCCCGCCTCCAGATTGATGTCCTCGAAGCGGACCGTGCCCCGGTCCTTCACGATGTCCAGCTCGGAGTGGTAGCCGATCAGGTCCCGCTTGACCTCCCAGCGCTCCTCGGGGGGCGTCACCTGGCTCATCGCGAGCGGGGGAGTGCCCTCGGGTTCACCGAAGGGGGACGCCGGCACCTCGTCCGGTTCCTCCACGGGCCGCACCGGGAGGGTGAGCGTGCTGGAGTGCTCGTGGACGCTCAGCAGGGCGGGCTTCGGCGCCGGCCAGGCCAGCGGCCAGTAGGACGTGGAGAGGGAGAGCCGGATGCGGTGGCCGGGCGGGAACGCCTGGGCCACTCCGTTCAGCGGG
>KE355406.1 GCA_000415505.1 Streptomyces afghaniensis 772 | reverse complement strand
TGGGGGTGCGGTGCTGCTGCCGTCGGACACCTCGCAGATGAGGGCCGAATCGCGGATCAGGCGCAGTTCGATGGGGAGCCGCCGTACCGCACTGCGTTGGTGACCAGTTCGCTGACGATCAGTTCCGTGGTGAACTCGGCCTCCGCCAGCCCCCAGGCGGCCAGTTGCCCGACCGCCATCTTGCGGGCCCGGGCCACGGCCGTGGGCTCGGGCGGCAGCTGCCAGGTGCGCACCTTCCCGGCGCCGAGCGCGGCGGTCCGGGCCAGCATCAGCACGATGTCGTCGGCGGGGCGCCCGGTCAGCA
>KE355405.1 GCA_000415505.1 Streptomyces afghaniensis 772 | reverse complement strand
CGCGGAGGGCGCCTCTCTGCTGCGGGCGCTGTACCAGGTGCGCCGGCAGGGCGGCGCGCGCGCCGGGATGCGCGACCCCGCCCTGCGTACGGTCGTCGCCGAGGACGGCACGGCGGTGCTCGGCGTCACGCTGGCCATCGCCGGCATGGCGCTGCACATGGTCACGGGCCAGGTGGTGTGGGAGGCGTCCGCGTCCCTGGCGATCGGCGCGCTGCTGGTCTACGTCGCCTACCGGCTGGGCCGGGACGCCCGCGACCAGCTGATCGGGGAGCGGCCGACCGGGAGGCGAGCGGGAAGATCCGGGAGTTGCTGCGGGCACAGCCGGAGATCGACAGCGTGGAGGCCCTGTTCACCATGAAGACGGGCCTCGACTCGGCCCTCGTGGCCGCCCGCGTCGACCTCGTGCCCGGTCTGGACAGCGAGCGCGTCGAGGACG
>KE355404.1 GCA_000415505.1 Streptomyces afghaniensis 772 | reverse complement strand
GTCCTGGCGCGGTGTGGACTCCACACCCCGCCACGATCCCCGCCTGTCCGGCATCGAGGCACACCCGCCAGCAGCAGGACGCCACCGGCGGCGTACGCCATCACGCGCGCGGGCGTACGCCGACCGCGCCCCCACGGTCAGCGCCCACGAGATGCCTCCCCATGCCTGTCCGCGCTCTCCGCGTCTGTTTTCCTGCCCGCGTCCGCGGTTCCGTCGTCCCCGTGCGCGTCCCGCGACCCGCTCACGTCCCGGTCCCGAGAGGCCCCGGCGGGACCAC
>KE355403.1 GCA_000415505.1 Streptomyces afghaniensis 772 | reverse complement strand
GTTCGACCGGGCCCGCGCACCGCGACCGCCACGGCGCTGACGAGGTCAAGCTGCTCGGCCTCGGCCACGGCGACCTCCAGCCCTGGCTGAACGCCGCCCCGACGGTGGCCACGGCGCTCCTGCGCGCCGTCGCGCGCCGGCTGCGCAAGACCAACGACGCGATGTCCGACCTCGTCTCCTCGGACGTCCCGGGCCGTGTCGCCCGCGCCCTGCTGGACCTCTCCCGCCGGTTCGGCGTGCAGTCCGAGGAGGGCATCCACGTCGTCCACGACCTCACGCAGGA
>KE355402.1 GCA_000415505.1 Streptomyces afghaniensis 772 | reverse complement strand
CGACCACATCCTCGGCAGGCCCGAGCCAGACCCCGATCCGCCAGGCCAGCAACGACCCGAGCAGCCCTCCGACGGCCAGCCCCACCACCAGCGGCACGCCCCCACGCCGCCGCAGCAGAAACACGACCAGGGCGCTGACGACCCCGAAGGCCAGCCCGAGCAACGCGAACGTGCCGTCGACCCCGACGGCCTGCTCCCCCTCGGTGTCCTTGAGGAAGACGATCCATTTCGCCCTCGACCACGTCACCGACCAGCGGCACGTGCGGCGCGAGCCACCACCACAGCACACCCAGCAGCCACCCCGCGAGCGCCACCGCCACGGCCGAC
>KE355401.1 GCA_000415505.1 Streptomyces afghaniensis 772 | reverse complement strand
TCGATCTTCTGGATCAACCTGCCGTGGGCCTGGCGGCCCTGCTCCTCACCCTCGCGCTTCGTCCCCGACGTCCGGGCCCCCGACGGCCCGCCGCCCGGACCCGGTCGGGCAGCTCCTGGTGATCGTGCTGTTCGGCACGCTCACGTACGCGATCATCGAGGCGCCGAGCACGCCGTTCGCCTCGATCGTCCCGCCGGCCGTCGTCGCCCTGGCCGCGCTGATCGGCCTGCTGTGGTACGAGCCACGCCGCGCGCAGCCGCTGATCGACCTGCGCTTCTTCCGCTCGGCGCCGTTCAGCGGGGCGACCGTGATCGCGATCAGCGCGTTCGCCGCCCTCGGCGGCTTCCTGTTCCTGTCCACGCTGTACCTGCAGAACGTCCGCGGTCTCGGCGCCCAGGAGGCGGGTCTGTGGAT
>KE355400.1 GCA_000415505.1 Streptomyces afghaniensis 772 | reverse complement strand
TGGTGAAGGGCTGGTCGGTGCAGAAGGGAGCGGAGCTGCTGTCGGCGGCCGGGGCGCGGCGCTTCTGCCTCAACGCGGGCGGCGACGTGATCGCCTCCGGCGGACCCTGGCGCGTCGGCGTACGCCACCCCGAACACGCCGACCGGCTCTGCACGGTCCTGGACCTCACCGACCGGGCCGTCGCGACCTCCGCCCGCTACGAACGCGGCGACCACATCCTCGACGCCCGCACGGGCCGCCCGGCGACCGGCCTGCTCAGCATGACCGTCGTGGCTCCGACCCTGACCGAGGCGGACTCGGTCGCCACGGCGGCGTTCGCCCTCGGCGCGGAGGGGT
>KE355399.1 GCA_000415505.1 Streptomyces afghaniensis 772 | reverse complement strand
GGGGCAGCGGCTCGAGGCGGTACTGCCAGGAGCCGGATCGCGGCCCGTGAGATGGCCTGTCTCGACGGCTCACCGAATTCAAGGGCTGCGGCCGTTGACCGACCAGCGCGAGCGCTCGCTTGCGTGTGCTGATGTCGTACATGGAGGCCACTGTGAGGTGGTGATCACGACGACACGCAGAAGAAGCGGATGTTCACGAG
>KE355398.1 GCA_000415505.1 Streptomyces afghaniensis 772 | reverse complement strand
GCCCTTTCGCATGCCCGGGTTCGCATGCCCGGCTTCGCACGCCCGGGTAACGACTGCGTTGCCTGAACCGTCCCCTATTGACGCCCGCGCGGCGCCGGGCTTACCTTCCTCCCCACCGATAGGAAACTTTCCTAACAGTGATCCGGCGCAGGTCGGCCGATGGACTTCCCCACCGGATCGCTGAGAAGCTGAGCAGCCGAAGGGCAGGTGTGGACACGCATGGCAGGAACCGCCGGCACGCCGGGCACCCCGCGCGTCCTGCGCGCCATGAACGACCGGGCCGCCCTGGACCTGCTGCTGGAGCACGGGCAGCTGTCCCGCACCCGGATCGGCAAGCTCACCGGCCTGTCCAAGCCGACCGCCTCCCAGCTCCTGGCCCGCCTGGAGGCCGCGGGCCTCGTCCTGGCCACCGGCACCACCGAAGGCCGGCCGGGCCCGAACGCCCAGCTGTACGAGGTCAACCCGGCGGCCGGTTACGCCGCCGGGCTCGACGTCACCCCCGAGCGGATCCTCGCCGCGGTCGCCGACATCACCGGCCGTACGGTCGGCCG
>KE355397.1 GCA_000415505.1 Streptomyces afghaniensis 772 | reverse complement strand
GGCCCGGCCGGGCCGGTCGGGCAGTACGACGAGTCAGCGGTGTAACCCGCGTACCAGGCAGGCGCCGGCGAACGGTCACGGCCACGATCGAGACACGTGCCGTGCCGCGGGCGTCTGCAGCACCTCGTGTGGTGGCCGGACTCGCCTGGAGCCCCGTCTCGCTGCTGCTGGGCTCGTCGACGTACTGGATGTCCCGAGCTGCGAACGCCTCGTAGAGGGCGCGCGCACGCACTGCGGCGGGTCACCGGACGGGCCCGGCACGCGCGAGCCGAGGTAGTGGGCCGCCGCCTCGCGCTGGACGTACTGGATCAGTGACCCCGGCTGGTGCTCGGCCGACCAACGGGCCAGGACGCAGCGGCGTTCAATTCCGTCCCTCCTCCGTACCCGCCTCCGCGAGGACGTCGACCACGCCC
>KE355396.1 GCA_000415505.1 Streptomyces afghaniensis 772 | reverse complement strand
TGACGGCGATGACAGGACAAGTGCGTACCGTCGACGGCCGCGTGGCCGGTAGGCGCGGGCAGGCGACCGGCAGAAGCTGCTCGACTGCCTCAGCGAGATGCTCAGCTCTCCCGTACCGGACGTCAAAGTCATCGATGTCGCCCGGAAGGCGGGCGACTTCGCCCGCGACCTTCTACCAGTACTTCCCGGACGTCCCAGCGGCTGCCTGTCGTGGTCGGCCTCAACCCCGAGCACTACAACCGTTATCCGCACGAGTTCTCCGGCGGTCGAGCGCCAGCGCATCGGCATCGCCCGCGCGCTCGCACTCAACCCCAAGCTGGTCGTGGCGGACGAGCCGGTCTCCGCGCTGGACGTGTCGATCCAGGCCCAGGTGGTGAACCTGCTGGACGACCTCCAGGAGGAGCTGGGCCTGACGT
>KE355395.1 GCA_000415505.1 Streptomyces afghaniensis 772 | reverse complement strand
GCGGTCGCCGCGGCCGATCGCTGGGCGCGGTCGGGGCGTGTCGGGGTGTGGCGGATCTTCGGCACAGTCAGGCAGATTATCGGAAGCGGGCCAGGCGCCTGGGCGGCGACGATCTCCGGGTGACCGCTTCCCGCCGCAACCGGCCCGTCGCCCTGATGTCCCTGGGACACGCCTGCGTGGACGTGTACCAGGGCACCGTGGCCGCTCTGGTGCCGTACTTCGTCGCCGAGCGCGCCTACTCCTACGCCGCCGCCTCCGGTGTCGTACTGGCCGCTTCCCTCCTCGGCCGAGCCCAGCATCCGGTAGGCGAGCGAGAACAGCCGGGGCCGGTGGGTCTCGAACTCGTCGGCGAGCGT
>KE355394.1 GCA_000415505.1 Streptomyces afghaniensis 772 | reverse complement strand
AGCTGAGGCGCTAGCACGGGAGTCCGGGGCCAGCCTCTTCCTGCTCGTCCATGCCACGCTCGCCGGCCTCCTCACCCGGCTCGGGGCAGGCCACGACATCCCCATCGGCGCACCCATCGCCGGACGCACCGACGAAGCCCTTCACCACCAGATCGGGTTCTTCGTCAACACCCTCGTCCTGCGCACCGACACCAGCGGCAATCCCACCTTCCGCACCCTCCTCCACCGCACCCGGGAAGTGGGGCTTCACGCCTACAGCCACCAGGACATCCCCTTCGAGCGAATCGTCGAAGAGCTCAACCCCGTGCGCTCGGCTGGTCGGCACCCTCTGTTCCAGGTCATGCTGAACCTCGAGGACGACCTGGCGGCCTCCCCCTTCGAACTGCCCGGCATTGAGGTGAGCGCCGAGGCAGTAGCGGTGGACGCGGCCAAGTTCGACCTCATGTTCAACGTGGTCACCGCTGCCGACGGCGCGCTGCGTGGCAGCGTCGACTTCGCGACCGACCTGTTCGATCACGCAACCGTGCAGGGCATGGCCGAGCGATTCGTCAGGCTCTGCGAGGCTGTCGCCGCCGACCCTGACCGTCCGCTGGCCGACTACGGACTCCTCACTCGCGATGAGCGGCGTCGGCTGCTGGGGGAGTGGAACGACACGGCTGTCGAGGTCGGTGGTCGCGGCACTTTGCATGAGCGCTTTGAGGAGCAGGTTGCTGCGACGCCGGATGCTTGTGCCTTGGTTTTCGGTGAGGAGCGGGTCAGTTATGGCGAGTTGAATGCCAGGGCCAACCGGGTTGCTCATGGGTTGCTGGGTCGGGGTGTGGGGCCGGAGTCGGTGGTGGCCGTAGCGTTGCCTCGGTCTGTCGAGATGGTTGCTGCGCTGCTTGGTGTGCTGAAGGCGGGGGCTGCGTATCTGCCTGTTGATCTCGGTTATCCCGCTGAGCGGCGTCGGTACATGCTGGACAACGCCGTGCGGCCTATGTCATCGACGAGAGCACTCTTCC
>KE355393.1 GCA_000415505.1 Streptomyces afghaniensis 772 | reverse complement strand
GTCCCCATCACCGTCGTCCCCATCACCGCCGCCCCCGCCACCGTCCTCCCCGACCCCGGAGGGCGGTGCCGCGGGCCCACCCCCTGACCCCTCGGCACGTTCCACCGCGCCGATCCCCTCACGGGAGCCCCCGTGCACCGCAATCGCAAAGCCGCCCCCGGAGCCCGCACCGCGCGGCTCGCCTGCTGCACCCTGCTGGCGACGGCGACCGCCCTCCTCGGCTGCGAACGCGGTTCGTCGGACGGCGCGGACGAGACCGCGACGGGCCCGAGCGGCTCGCCCCGACGTCCAGGCCGGGGCGCGGGCCGCCGTCACCCGGGCGGAGCGGACCGACATCCCCTGGGGCGGACCCACCAGCGGCCCGGAGGCGGTGTCGGGCAGGACCATCGTCTACGTCGCCCAGACCATGACCAACCCCGGCGTCGCGGGCGCCGCGAGAGGAGTGCGGGAAGCCGCGCGGGTCATCGGGTGGAACGTCCGCGTGATC
>KE355392.1 GCA_000415505.1 Streptomyces afghaniensis 772 | reverse complement strand
CCATCGGTTCGGCGAAGGGCCTGGTTGCCGTCGCGCAGGTCACGGGGGACCCAGAGGGGAGCGCGCTCGATCCGGGCGGCGGGCCAGTCGCGGTCCGCGGCGGGCACGTGCACGCGCTCCTGAAGGGCGGTAGCGTGAGGCATGGGCCCGGGCGCTGGGCCAGGCCGACGAACTGCGCGAGATGATCCGGGTCGCCCACGAGGCCGGGTTCCAGCTCGGCGTGCACGTCACCGGCGACCGCGCCATCGACACGGTGGTGGACGCCTTCGTCGCCGCCGACCGGGCCGCGCCCCGACCCGACGCCCGCCACTACGTCATCCACGGAGACTTCATCGGCCCCGGCAGCCTGGCCGAACTCGCCGCGCACGGCTACGGCGTCAACATGAACCCCGCCATCAAGTGGACCATCTCCGACCT
>KE355391.1 GCA_000415505.1 Streptomyces afghaniensis 772 | reverse complement strand
GACAGCGTCGGCCAGCGCGCCTCACGGTGCTCGGCCAGCCCCAGCGTCCGGATCAGCCGCTCCGCCCGCTCCCGCTGTTCCGGCTCCGGACGCCACCGGGGCAGCGGCTCCACCGAGTTGGTCAGGCCGGTCAGGACGACGTCCTGTACCCGCAGCGGCGAGGTGAGCGGATGCCGCGGGTCGACGTGCCCGACGTGCGCGCGCAGCCTCCCGCACGTCGACCCGGCCAGCCGGTGCCCAGCACCTCCGACGGACGCCCCGGGTGGTGACGAGCGCGCCGAGCAGGCCGAGCAGGGTCACTTGCCCGCGCCGTTCGCGCCGAGCAGCCGCCCAGTGCCTCGACCGGCCCGGACGGTCA
>KE355390.1 GCA_000415505.1 Streptomyces afghaniensis 772 | reverse complement strand
ACCCTGTCCACGGACGACCGGGCGGACCTACGACGCGACTCGCCCGCACGATCCGCGCGTTCAAGACCGGCCACGGCGGCCCGGTCCCGCGGCGACCGTGACGAGCTGTTCGGCGGGCGTCGGCGCGTCCTGGCACGGCGCGTTCGTCGGCGGCGAGCTGCTGGTGCGCGCCGTGACACGGGGACCGGCGGGGGAGCGGCTGCCGGGCAACTTCCCGGAGTACCAGTTGCTGCCGTGAGGGCAGGTCAAGGCGCGAGTATCGGAGACCGTATCGGCGGCGGACGTCGCCGATACGCCGGTCAGCCGATGCCCTGCCGGTCCGGGCGCAGGGCGAACGCGCGGTCCGCGGGGGCCGGCCCGGACCGGTCGACCGCCTGCCGGAGCAGCTCGCGATGGCGGAGCAGCGGCTCCCGCCGTTCCGGCGGCACGAGCAGGAGCAGATCGTCCAGCCCGGCCAGCATGCGCCGCGAAACCTGCGGGCTCCCGATGGCGCACCCCCGTACCTCGGTGAACCCGAGATCCACCAGCTCGGTCCACCCCGGCACGGGCTGCACCAGCCGCACCGCACCGCCCCGGTCCCGGTGCAGGGCGGCGTCGAGCGGTCGCCGGCTGAGCGCGGCCAGGAACTGGACGATACGGTCCAGCGCCTGGACGGCGGTCGTCGGATCGTTGATCGCGGGCGACAGGGCGCGCAGCGCGATGTCGGACAACTGGCGCAGTCCGAAGCCGAGATCCTGGTGATAGGTC
>KE355389.1 GCA_000415505.1 Streptomyces afghaniensis 772 | reverse complement strand
CGTGCTCGCGGCGCTGCACCTCCAGGTCAACGACTGGGCCGAGACGGCGGTGCTGGAGGCGGCGGCCGGTGCGGCGGACCTGCCGCTCGTCGAGCGCGCTACCGCCATCTTCCGGGCCTACGCCGGGAACGTCACCGCCGATCCGCGCCGGATCCGCATCACCTTCGTCGAGATCATCGGCGTCAGCCCGCGCCTGGAGGAGCAGCGGCTCGCCCGCCGGGCCGGCTGGGTAGACCTCATCTGCGCCGAGGCCCGGGCGGCCGCCGCGCGCGGGGAGGCGGCCCCCG
>KE355388.1 GCA_000415505.1 Streptomyces afghaniensis 772 | reverse complement strand
AGAAGACCGCGCCGAACGCGACGGACGACGCCCGCCCCACGCATCTGGAACAGCGCCGCCCCACGTCGCCGCCCAGCACCACAGCTGAGATCGCGCCGGTACCAGGTCGACGGCGATCTCACCGTGCGGATGCGCTCCATCAGGTCCTTCTCGGCGCGCGCCCTGGATGGCGAGGGTCGCGTAGAGGCACTGCCCGAGCCACACGTAGGTCACGGCCTGCGCCTGGTGTACCCCCCGACGATGCGGCTTCTCGTCCCACAGCGCCAGGTACGTGTAGACGAGGATGACGCCGAAGACCGTGTTGGTGAACACCCCGGCCAC
>KE355387.1 GCA_000415505.1 Streptomyces afghaniensis 772 | reverse complement strand
TGTGCGCGGTGCGGCGGAAGACGAGGCCGGTGCGGATGCGCAGTTCGGTCTCCGTCACCGCGAAGTGCGTGAACCACCACGAGCAGAAGCCGTACAGGGCGGCGGCCGGGAGGATCACGGCGAGGCCGATCAGCAGCGTGGTCGTGTCCAGCCGCGTCAGATGGCGCTGCGCCCCGTCGGGGTCGTGCACCGCCCAGCCGATCACCACGGCGACCGGCGCCCAGGCCCGCCTCAGCGGTGTGACGGGGT
>KE355386.1 GCA_000415505.1 Streptomyces afghaniensis 772 | reverse complement strand
ACCCCGCCGACCGTCGCTCCAGGGCGAGCGGCGCCTCACCCGGGTCCGCTCCACGTCGACGGCCAACTCGACGACGCCCACGCCCTCGTCGACGGTGACCAGCGGACGCACCCGGGCGATCCGGGCCGTCGACCAGTGCTCCAGGCGCACCGGCCGCCAGATCCCGGCCGTCACCAGGGTCGGCCCCCAGTCCCAGCCGAAGGAGCAGGCCATCTTGCGCAGGTACTGG
>KE355385.1 GCA_000415505.1 Streptomyces afghaniensis 772 | reverse complement strand
GTCGGCGCCGTTCAGGGCTCCGGCAAGGTGAGCGCGGTGGCCTGCCAGGCCGGAGGACCCGGCGGTGACGTCGTCCACGCCGGCGACCACGAGGGTGTCGCCGCCGCGTTCGAGCAGCAGGTGGCGGTTGCGCAGCGGCTCCCAGCCCAGCTCGTCCATCAGGTCGACCCAGCCCTGGGCCTCGCTGTAGTACTCGTGGTTGCCGGTGACGTACACACGGGCCCGGGTGGCCCGCACGGTACCGAGGGGGACGGCCTGGGCGCGGCGGCGTTCGGCCGTGCCGTCCGCGATGTCGCCGGTGTGGCAGACCAGGTCGGCTTCCAGAGTGTTCACCGTCTCGCATACCCGGGCCGACCAGCGGGCGCGATCGAGCGGGCCGTAGTGGGTGTCGGTGATGAGGACGACGCGGATGCCGTCCAACCCGGCACCCAGCCGTGGGAGGCGCACGTCGAGTCGGCGCACGCGCGGAACGCGGCGGGCTTCGGCGTACCCCCAGGCGAGCAGTACGGCGGTCACGCCGAGGACGGCGCAAGTGACGATGCGGGCCCGGTCGTGACTCTCGGCGACGCCGGCCACGGCCAGGGCGAGCC
>KE355384.1 GCA_000415505.1 Streptomyces afghaniensis 772 | reverse complement strand
CCACTGCTGCTGGGCCTGATCGTTCCTGGTCCACTGGGTGATGCGGGCGCCGTCGCCGGTCGCCATGTTGTAGACGTCCAGGGCCTTGCCGCTGTTGCGGTTGACCAGCACATACGAGGCGTTGGGGTCTACGGTCGCCGCGCCGGCGGGCTGGGCACCGAGGAAGGTGGCCACGAGCAGCAGGGGCGCAAGGACGGCGAGTAAGCGTCTCAGACGCATCAGGGGCACTCCGTTCGGGGGGCGGGGGCGGGGGCGAGAGGGCCCCGAGGGAACCATCTCGAAATGTTTCGAAGAATTCCCGGAAGCTTTGACGCCACAAGCTAGGAATGGGGGGCCCTTTGGTCAAGGCCTGTCGCTGATCTGTCTACAAACAGCGCCTCGGCCAGCCTCGAATGTTTCGGGCGAAGAAACTCGAAACTTCTTCTGTGAGGA
>KE355383.1 GCA_000415505.1 Streptomyces afghaniensis 772 | reverse complement strand
GGAACACCGCGCCGCCGACCGCGCCGAGCGGTGCGTCCTCCGGGTCGACAGCCAGAACGCAGGGCCGCGGTGACCAGTTGGGACACCATGATGTACACGACGACGATCAGCAGGCGCTGGGCCGCGGTGCCGGTGGGCAGGGTGCCGCCGGTGGGCAGCTCGAGCGGGCCCCAGCCGTAGGCGGCCGTGCCGACGACGAGGGCGACGATCGGGAGCAGCACCAGCGCGGCCAGGCTCAGGCTGAGTCCGACGGCGAGCTTGGACCACAGCAGCCGGGCCCGGGGCACGGGGGCCGCGAGCAGGTAGCGCAGGGACGACCAGCTGGCCTCCGAGGC
>KE355382.1 GCA_000415505.1 Streptomyces afghaniensis 772 | reverse complement strand
TGTCCCGGCAGGAGAACCCCTGGGGGCCGCTGCGCCGCAGCTGAATCCCCCAGGGGCGGTGGCGGGAGGGCCCTCAGCCGGAGCGGCGTCGGGCCGCCGCGCGCCGCTTCAGCGCCCGGCGTTCGGTCTCGCTGGTCCCGCCCCACACGCCGATGGACTGCCCTGTGTCCAGCGCCCACTGCAGGCACGGCTCCTGGACGGGGCAGCGCCGGCACACCGCCTTGGCCTGCTCCGTCTGCATCAGGGCCGGGCCGGAGGTGCCGATCGGGAAGAAGAGCTCGGGGTCCTCGTGCCGGCAGGCAGCGTGGTCTCGCCAGTTGTCCATCGAAAGTCACCTGCGATCGCAGTAGAAACGTGCCCGTTCGGATGATTGCTCCTTTTCGGGTCACCTGTCGACGCCCGGTGAAACAGCGCCGCCCCGGAACCGCTCACTGCTCGCGCATCCCCCAGGGCGAGCCGTAGGCCGTCAGCAGGTCCAGGAACGGTCGGGCCGGGAAGGCCTCCGGGCCGAGCACGCCCGCGCCGGACCAGGCGCCCGAGGCGAGGAGTTCGAGCGCGACGACGGGGTTGACGGCGGTCTGCCACACCACGGCCTGGCAGCCGTACTCCGCCATGGACCACTGGTTGTCGACCACGTGGTACAGGTACACCTCGCGCGGCTTCCCGTCCCGCACGCCGCGCACCCAGGTGCCCGCACATGTCTTGCCGTGCATCCGCTCGCCGAGCGTCGCCGGGTCGGGCAGGCACGCGGCGACCACGTCCCGGGGCGAGACCGCCACCGGACCGTCCGGCCCCGGCACGGTCACCGGCTCGGTGCGGTCCAGGCCCAGCAGGTGCAGCGTCTTCAGCGTCTCGACGAACTCGCGGCCC
>KE355381.1 GCA_000415505.1 Streptomyces afghaniensis 772 | reverse complement strand
AGGCCAAGCCGCGCCGGCATCCACGATCACGGCGGCGGACAAGCCCAACGCAGCTGAGCGGCTGACGGCACGGCGACTCACGTACCCACCGCAAACCCACCAGGGCTGTCCCGACGGACGTCCACCCACCGGGACAGCCCGCCCCCCCCACCCACACACACCCACTGCGCGCCGCCGGACTCCACCCCGGCGGCGCGACGCAGCACCGGATCCGGAGGAAGACCCACACATGAGCGTGACGACGGTGCCCAGTGTGACGACTGCTCTCACGGCCCCGAAGACCCTGATCCCCGCCCCGCCGCGCAACCACGACGCCCGAGGCGACGACAACGCCTGGACCCGACTGATCGAGGCGGTGCGGGAATCGGGCCAGTACCCCACCAGGCCGGAGGCGGAGCGGGTCACCCGTACCGTCCTGTCCGCCCTCGGCGGTCACGTGATCGGCGACGAACGGGTCGACCTCGCCCGCGCCCTGCCCGAGGAGGCCGCCAGGGTCGT
>KE355380.1 GCA_000415505.1 Streptomyces afghaniensis 772 | reverse complement strand
ACTTCGGGGTGAGCTCCTGGCTGTGCGAAGGGTTGCTCTTGTGGGTCACAGGGTCACCGTCACCTTCTCGCGGGCCGAACGACGGGCGGCTTCCAGTACGTCCTGGGCGGCGGCCGGCCTCCAGGGCGGTCACCGGGTTCGGGGCCCCCTCCAGCAGGGCCTTCGCCACGGCCGCATAGTAAGCCGGGTAGTCGCCCGGGAGGGTGGGTTCGGGGCGTCCGCCTCCCGTGACCGGGGACTCGCCGGAGCCCACGCGGCCCCACAGCGACTCGGGCTCCGCGCCCCAGCCGGGCCCGGGGCGCCGGCCTTCGCGCAGGGCCGCCTCCTGGGGGTCGAGGCCGTACTTGACGTAGCCCGCGGCGAGCCCAGGACGCGGAAGCGGGGCCAGCTGGGCGTCGTCGCGGA
>KE355379.1 GCA_000415505.1 Streptomyces afghaniensis 772 | reverse complement strand
GCGGCCCGGGGCGAGGTCCACCGGCGCGAGGAGATCTCGGACCTGCTGATGCAACCGCTGGACCGGGGGCCGCGATAGCCGATGACCGACCAGGCCCCCCACACCCCGCCCGGCGACGTGACCTCCACGCTCACGGCGCTGGTCGCGCGCATGCGGGACGCGGGTATCGGGCCCGTGTGGAGGAACTCGCGGACGCGCTGTGGCTGGCCCGCTGGCCTCCCGGGCCCCCGG
>KE355378.1 GCA_000415505.1 Streptomyces afghaniensis 772 | reverse complement strand
AAGGGCTGTCCCTAGTACGAGAGGACCGGGACGGACGAACCGTCTGGTGTGCCAGTTGTTCTGCCAAGGGCATGGCTGGTTGGCTACGTTCGGGAGGGATAACCGCTGAAAGCATCTAAGCGGGAAGCCTGCTTCGAGATGAGGACTCCCACCTCCTAGAGAGGGTAAGGCTCCCAGTAGACGACTGGGTTGATAGGCCGGATATGGAAGCACGGTAACGTGTGGAGTTGACCGGTACTAATAGGCCGAGGGCTTGTCCTCAGTTGCTCGCGTCCACTGTGTTGGTTCTGAAACCACGAACAGCCCCATGCCCAGGTCACGGGTGTGGTGCGGCATGGTTCGACAGTTTCATAGTGTTTCGGTGGTTATAGCGTAGGGGAAACGCCCGGTTACATTCCGAACCCGGAA
>KE355377.1 GCA_000415505.1 Streptomyces afghaniensis 772 | reverse complement strand
GTACGAAGTCGAGCAGCGCGAGGACTATGCCCAGGAGCGTCATCAGCACCGGCGCGGGCACGCTGAACCGGTCCCCGACCGGGACGCTGATCACGGCCCCGAGCAGCAGCACGAACAGCAGGGCCAACTGATCCACGGTCAGCGCTCCGGAAGGTCAAACGTTCACACGACTGATCTCAAGCCTGCCACGCAACTCCCGGGACAAACCGTTTCGGCACCTTTCATGACGGCTAAAGCGAACGCCGCA
>KE355376.1 GCA_000415505.1 Streptomyces afghaniensis 772 | reverse complement strand
CCGGGCAGCCCCTCGGGTGACGGCGAGCACGGCGACCGCGACGGTGATCACGGCCACGGGAGGTCCCGGCGACCATGGTCCGTCTGCTCCACGCGGACCCCCCGGCCGCCATCGCGGCGTACGCGCCGCGCAGCCGCGGCACGGGCACCGACGCCAAGGCCGCCTCCGGGTCCTCGCTGAGCGCCCGGGTCAGCGCCTCCCGGACCACCGGGCGGGTCAGCCGCTCCCGCGCGTCCTTGCGGAGCAGCCCCTGCACGACCTGGGTGAGC
>KE355375.1 GCA_000415505.1 Streptomyces afghaniensis 772 | reverse complement strand
ACGTCGAGGACTGGTGGGAGGACCGGCCCGTCCGGGTGTGGGTGGCCCGCCGCCTGCACGACTACGCCCATCTGCCGCACGAGAAGGGGCCCGGTGTGCGGGCCTGGGTGCTCGCTGGCAAGGAGACCTCTCGCGGACCCGACAACGAACCGCTGGTCACCGACGCCCGGCCGATGTGCTGGATCGATCAGCAGGTGATCGACGAGGCGAAGGCGGAGGTGTCCCGGCAGGAGAACCCCTGGGGGCCGCTGCGCCGCAGCTGAACTCCCCCGAGGGGCGGTGGCGGGAGGGCCCTCAGCCGGAGCGGCGTCGGGCCGCCGCGCGCCGCTTCAGCGCCCGGCGTTCGGTCTCGCTGGTCCCGCCCCACACGCCGATGGACTGCCCTGTGTCCAGCGCCCACTGCAGGCACGGCTCCGTGGGACGGG
>KE355374.1 GCA_000415505.1 Streptomyces afghaniensis 772 | reverse complement strand
CGTCTCATCCTGGTGGGATCACCGGCTGGGCAGCGCGCCAGCTTCGGCCAGACCGCGTACTCGGCGTCCAAGGGCGCGATCGTCGCGATGACGCGCACCTGGGCGCTCGAGCTCGCGAAGATCGATGTCACCGTCAACGCCATCGTGCCGACCGCGCTGACCCGCATGGTGGCGACCATGCCCCGGGTGTGACCTCGTGGCGAAGGTCGATGCCGGGGAGCCCGTTCCGACGCCATCCGGCGGCAGGGGCTGGGATCGCCGGAAGACGTGGCACCGGTGATCGTGTACCTCGCGTCCAAGGAGTCGGCCCACGTCACCGGACAGGCCATCGCGGCGGGAGCGACCGGATCGCCTGTGGACGCACCCCGGTGAGGTCGAGG
>KE355373.1 GCA_000415505.1 Streptomyces afghaniensis 772 | reverse complement strand
GAACTTCTTAGACGAATCCGACGGACTGCCGTCCCTACCGCCTGCCCAGCGAAGAATGATCATTCAGTACCGTCCACCTACCCAGACCGCCCTGGACGGACGAGCAGCAGCACTGTGGGAGACCGCTTGGCGGGCCTGGCGAGACCTCGCCGGCGACGTCCAGGCCGCGGTTACGGATTGCGCGAAGGAGCAGGGAACTGCGCGCCACGAGGTCGAGGCGGATGTGAAGAAGGTCCCCGCCCGCCACCCGGGCCTCCTGGCCGGTGGCTGACCTACGAGCCCTCCGGCCAGCTCGCGAGCACCTGCTCGCCGTCGTCGGCGCACTCGGTCAGAGCGATCCGGGCGCCGTCGATGCTGCCCCTTGGGCGGTCGCGGTGATCGTGACGAACGGGC
>KE355372.1 GCA_000415505.1 Streptomyces afghaniensis 772 | reverse complement strand
GGACTCCGGGTCGTGGGCTGGGGCCGAGTTGGGGTGGTCGGCCGAGTCGGTCGCCGCGGGTGTCCGTGACCTCGATGCGGAGGGTGCCGGCCACGACGTAGAGGAGCAGGCGGAAGTCGCGGCCCGGGATGCGGCCGTGTTCCGCCGCGTTGGCCGACAGCTCTGCGATGACCTGCCTCGCCGGGTCCAACGGCAGTCCCCAGGAGCGCAGTTGTTCGGTGGCCAGGAGACGGGCCAGGCGGGCGCCGCGGGGAGTGGGAGACAGCTGGACGCTGAAGTTGCGGACAGGGGTGGTGAGTTCAGGGGGTTGCTGCTTCACGTCACTCAGCGTGGCCGTCCGTGCTTACAGTGAACAGTGACTCAGCGGG
>KE355371.1 GCA_000415505.1 Streptomyces afghaniensis 772 | reverse complement strand
CGGCCGTCACGGCGCCGTCGTCGCGCTCGTTCACCGCGTACAGCGTGGCTTCGACGACCCTGACGGAGGGCCCCCGACTCGCGGGCCGGCGCACGAGGGGACCACCTCGACTTCCGGGGGAGCACCTTCCACGGGCCCGTCATCGCCAAGCAGATGGGGCGACGGACGGGGAACGGCAGTAGCTCGGGGCCGGGACCCGTTCATGGTCCGGTGCCGGTGGCGACGGCCGCGCTCCCGGGAGTACCCGCGGCGTTCACGGGACGGGACGAGGACCTGGCCCGGCTGATGCCGGTGCTGGACCCGTCGGCGGGTTCCGACCTGCCGGTGGTGATCTGCGCGGTGTCCGGGCTGGGGGGCATCGGGAAGACCGCGTTGGCGTTGTACGCGGCGCAC
>KE355370.1 GCA_000415505.1 Streptomyces afghaniensis 772 | reverse complement strand
GAACGAGATCCCCCAGGAGATCACCGAGGCCGCCGAGGTCGACGGGGCCGGGGGCCTGCGCCGCATGTGGCACATCACCCTCCCCATGATCCGCCGCTCCATCGCCACGAACCTGATGCTCAACACCCTCCAGACCCTGTCGGTCTTCGGGCTGATCTGGGTGATGACCAGGGGCGGCCCGGGCGGCAAGAGCCAGACGCTGCCCCTCTTCATGTACGAACAGGCCTTCCAGAACAGCCTGATCGGCTACGGCACGGCGGTGGCCCTGCTGCTCCTCCTGGTCGGCTCCCTCTTCTCCCTCGTCTACCTGCGCCTGCTCCGGACGGAGGTCTGACCCGCATGGCCGTCACCCTCGCCTCCCGCCGCACGGCCCGCCGCCTGGCCGCCGACGCGGGCCTCCTGGTGGTCGCCGCCGCGTTCGTCCTCCCCTGGCCTGGGTCGTGCTGTCCTCCCTGGACCCCA
>KE355369.1 GCA_000415505.1 Streptomyces afghaniensis 772 | reverse complement strand
CTCGATCCCGCGGACGCGGGTACGTCGACGTCGTACGCGCCCTCGCACCCGGACACCGAGGGGCCGTACTCGTGGTGGTCGTACCGGGGGCGGGCTTTCGACAACGACACCGGCTGGCGGATCGACTATCACGTGGCCACCCCGGGGCTCGCCGGGCGGGCGGTCAAGGGGTTCGTGGAGCGGGCGGCGACGCATGCGGAGCGGTGGTCCGACCATGCGCCGGTGACCGTCGTCTACGACCGCTAGGACCTGCGCATCCTGCGGTCCATGGCCAGTGACAGCTCCGCCTCACCACGCTGCGGGCCAGCGGGCGCAGGCGGGGCAGGTCGGCCTCGGAGGCGTGGCGCAGGACCAGGCCGGTGAAGAGTTCGGCCAGGGCGTCGGCGTGGCTGCGGACCTGCTTGGCCGCGCTGAGCACCTCCGCGAGGGGGATGCCCTCGCGCACCA
>KE355368.1 GCA_000415505.1 Streptomyces afghaniensis 772 | reverse complement strand
GGCCCGGCCGTCCTCGGACGGGGACGTCGCGATCACGTTGAACAGGGTCCGCTCGGCCAGGTCCGCGAAGCGCGGTTCGCCGGTGGCGAGCAGCAGCCGCCAGGCGAGCAGCACCGAGGCGACGCCGGCGCAGGTCTCCGAGTAGGCGCGGTCCGGTGGCAGGACGAAGTCGTCGCCGAAGGACTCGTCGCGGTGGTGCGAGCCCATCCCGCCGGTCAGATAGGTGCGCCGGGCGACCGTGGCCTCCCACTGCCGTACGACGGCGGCGAGCAGGGCGTCGTCGCCGGTCTCCACGGCCACGTCGACGGCGCCGGCCGCGAGGTAGAGGGCGCGGACGGCGTGGCCGCGCAGGACGCCGGCCCTGCGGACGGGCACGTCGTCCTGGTAGTAGGCGCGGCCGAACTCGATGTCGGCGAGGGTGCCGTGGCCGCGCCGGTCGAGGAACAGTGCGGCCTGGTCGAGGTAGCGCTGCTCCCCCGTCAGCCGGGCGAGTTCCACGAGGGCCGTCTCGATCTCCGGGTGTCCGCAGATGCCCGGGTTCCCGCCCGGGCCGAAGGCGGCGCAGATGTGGTCGGCGGCCCGGCGGGCGATCTTCGTCAGTTCGCCCTCGCCCCGGGCACGGGCCTGGGCTACTCCTGCCTGGATGAGGTGCCCATGACAGTAGAGTTCGTGGCCCCATTCGAGGTCGCTGTAGCGGGGCTGCTGTCCGGGGCGGCCGAAGGCGGTGTTCAGGTAGCCGTCCGGGTCCTGTGCGGGGGCGATGACGTCGGTGAGGGCGGCGGCATCCCCGTCGTACGCGGCGCCCTCCCACGCCATGGCTTCGAGCAGCTTGTAGATCTCGGAGTCGGCGAACTCCCGGCCGCGCCGGTCCCGGTGGATCCGGCCCTCGGCGGCGGCCCGGAAGTTGCCGGCCCAGCCCTCGCGTTCCATCCAGTCCCGACAGTGCCCGAGCGTCGCGGTCGCGTTGGTGTGGCGGCGCCGGGCCCAGAAACCCCCGGTGATCCTGACTTCGTCGAGGCCGAGCGGGCGCAGTCGGCCCCGGGTCGGCGCCACGGGCAGGACGGGCGAGTGTGCCGTGTTCCCCTTCACCGGTTCATGCCTTCGGTACGTCCCTTCGGTCATGGTCGGATTCC
>KE355367.1 GCA_000415505.1 Streptomyces afghaniensis 772 | reverse complement strand
CAGCGCGAGTTCGTACCCGCGCTCGGGTACGAGACGGGTCTCGAGGCCGCGCTCCGTGCCCAGGGCCGTGATGCCCACGCTCGGGTCCTGCCTGCGCAGGGCGTCCGCGAGGGCGAGCGCGGGCTCGATGTGGCCCGCGGTTCCTCCGCCGGCGAGTACGACATGCACCGAAATTCACCGCTCTCCGGACGAGCGCGCCACGAGGCGCGCCGTCGCATCGTGTTCCATCGTCCGGGGACTCCGGCCGGAACCGGTTCCCCCAGCCCCCCG
>KE355366.1 GCA_000415505.1 Streptomyces afghaniensis 772 | reverse complement strand
GTAGGCGTCCGCGGCCGGTCTGTCTGCCCGTGGTCGGTTCACGCCCGGAGCCTGGGAGGCGGACAGGGCCGCGACCGCAACCGCGGCCACGGCGGTGGTTGCCGCCCCCTTGCGCAGCCTCCTGCCGAATTGCGCCGCCATAGAGTGAACCCCTCCCGTGGACGCCCGAGCGCCCGTCTCCGTCTGTCGCGCGCTTGTGTTGCGTACGCGTACTTCTGTTGCGCTCGCTCTGTTGTGACGATCGACCGGCCCGAGTGGTTGCCCTCCCCGGGCCTGTCTCCT
>KE355365.1 GCA_000415505.1 Streptomyces afghaniensis 772 | reverse complement strand
CGCCGTACTCAAGCGCCGCAGGACCTTGTCGACCTCGTCGAGGTCGATGTCCGACCGGGGCGACAGGCTCGGGTGCGAGAGGCTCTGCGCGTGATGACCCTGATGAACTCCCAGGGCGTGACTCCGGTGCCACGGCGACGGATCGCAGAGAGCACTTCGGCCGCCAGGGAGGAGGGGATCCAGTCGGCCACCGTCGGCGGGCGGCTCGTCGGCGCGCATCCCGGTCACCGGCGTGAGGCGTTCGAGACAGTGAGGCCACGTTCCCGGGCGGAGTCTGCAACTCCGCGGCGAGCAGGAG
>KE355364.1 GCA_000415505.1 Streptomyces afghaniensis 772 | reverse complement strand
TCCCTCCAGGACGCCCAGGGCTGGTGGAAGGGCGACCTCGAGACCAACGTCACGATGGACGCCGAGGACCTGATGCTCCGCCAGTTCCTGGGCATCCGCGACGAGAAGACCACCCGGGCCGCCGCGCTCTTCATCCGAGGCGAGCAGCGCGAGGACGGCGCCTGGGCCACCTTCTACGGCGGCCCCGGCGAACTCTCCGCCACCGTCGAGGCCTACGTCGCCCTCCGCCTGGCCGGCGACGAGCCCGGCGCACCGCACATGGCGAGGGCCTCCGCCTGGATTCGCGAGCAGGGCGGCATCGCCGCCGCACGGGTCTTCACCCGCATCTGGCTGGCCCTGTTCGGCTGGTGGAAGTGGGAGGACCTGCCCGAACTCCCGCCGGAGCTCATCTACTTCCCGAAGTGGGTGCCGCTCAACATCTACGACTTCGGCTGCTGGGCGCGGCAGACCATCGTCCCGCTGACGATCGTCTCCGCGAAACGGCCGGTACGCCCGGCGCCCTTCCCGCTGGACGAACTGCACACCGACCCGGACCGTCCGAACCCGGCCAAGCCGCTCGCCCCGGCGTTCAGTTGGGACGGCGCCTTCCAGCGGATGGACAAGGGCCTGCACGCCCTGCGGAAGGTCGCGCCGCGCCGGCTGCGCAGAGCCGCGATGAACAGCGCGGCCCGCTGGATCATCGAGCGGCAGGAGAACGACGGCTGCTGGGGCGGCATCCAGCCCCCGGCCGTGTACTCGATCATCGCCCTGCATCTGCTCGGCTACGACCTGGAGCACCCGGTGATGCGGGAGGGGCTGGCGTCCCTGGACCGGTTCGCCGTGTGGCGCGAGGACGGGGCCCGGATGATCGAGGCCTGCCAGTCGCCGGTGTGGGACACCTGCCTGGCCGCGATCGCGCTCGCGGACGCCGGACTGCCCGCCGACCACCCGCAGTTGGTGAAGGCCGCGGACTGGATGCTGGGCGAGGAGATCGTCCGGCCCGGTGACTGGTCG
>KE355363.1 GCA_000415505.1 Streptomyces afghaniensis 772 | reverse complement strand
GCTATGGCCACATCGCCGCACACGAGGCGCTCGGCAAACAGACCATGGAAGGCCTGGACTTCGTGCGTCCGGACCGGTTCAAGACCAGGTAACCGCCCACTCCTGCCGCCTCGGCGCAATGGCCTCGGTATCGCCATCCGGCTGACGGTCGTTGCAGGACTCAACTCTTGATGTCCCGCAACGGTGCCGAGAACCAGCCGTATGCCGAACGCGCCCTCTGGGCCGTCCTCGCCCCGGCCGCCGTCCGTCGGGGCCCTGCTCGGGGCGCTCGCGGTCACGGCGGCCGGTGGAGTACGCATCCCG
>KE355362.1 GCA_000415505.1 Streptomyces afghaniensis 772 | reverse complement strand
GTCGCCCCGGGACGCGGAGTGCCGGGGCAGCTCGATCGATCTCGGGGATGCCCGGCCGCTGGGGCTGTGGGTGCGGGGGCGGGGCCAGTCTGCGGATGTGGGCGCTGAGGTCGGTGGCCGTCGTCGGCGCCCGCGCCTGCACCGATACGGGGCGCACATGGCGGCCACCCTCGCCGCCGGCCTCGCCGAGCAGGGCTGGGTCGTGGTGTCCGGCGGCGCCTACGGAGTCGACGGCGCCGCCCACCGCGGTGCCCTCGGCGCGGGCGGCGCCACCGTCGCCGTCCTCGCCTGTGGCGTCGACCGCCCCTACCCGCGCGGACACACCCAGCTGATCGGCAGAATCGCCGACCAGGGACTGGTC
>KE355361.1 GCA_000415505.1 Streptomyces afghaniensis 772 | reverse complement strand
CCGGCGCTCCGGGCGGGCTCACCCGCCCGGAGCGCCGGGCACAGCCGTGGTCGGGGGACGGTCCGAGCTGCTCTCAGGCCTCGTCCTTCCGCACGGCGCACAGGGCCCAGATGATGAAGCCGGACATCGCGATCATCACGACCGACCAGACCGGGTAGGACGGCAGGGAGAGGAAGTTGGCGATGATGACGAGGCCGGCGATGCCCACGCCGGCGACCCGGGCCCACGTCGACGCCTGGAACAGCCCCATGCTGACGATCACGGCGACCGCGCCCAGGATCAGATGGACCCATCCCCAGCCCGTGAGGTCGAACTCGAACACGTAGTTGGGCGTCGAGAGGAACACGTCGTCCTCGGCGATCGCCGCGATGCCGCGCAGGATGCCCAGGATCCCGGCGATCATGAGCATGACGGCACCGAAGACCATCAGGCCGACGGCGAATCCGCGTTTCGCGGTGTGCCCGTGCGTAGGGTGTGTGGCGGTCATCCTGCTGCCTCGTTTCTGTCGGGTCCGGCGCGCGGTCGCGGCCGCACGCCCGGCAACCGTTCCGTGCCGTTCTCAGCGTGCTCACGTACGGGACGGGGCCGCCTCACCCGCGGTGGGTGATCCGTACGGCGATGGTCCGCCCTGGCGCGCCGTGCGCTGTCACCCGGCGCAGGTGAACCTCACAGCAGCCGCCGTTCGCGGGCGCGGCGCACCGCGTCGCTGCGGCGGCTGACCGCGAGCTTGCGGTAGATGCTCTTGAGGTGGGTCTTCACCGTGTTCACGGACACGTGCAGGTCGGCGGCGATCTCCTCCGTCGACCTCATCTCGGCCAGGAGCCGTAGCACGTCGCCCTC
>KE355360.1 GCA_000415505.1 Streptomyces afghaniensis 772 | reverse complement strand
ACCCAACCTGCGCGAGCAACAGGACCAGCTGCGGGCCGAGCTGGAGGCCGAGAGCGAGTCGAGGGGACGCACCGATGACCACCGTCGCCGTCAAGCCGGCCACCATGGCGCAGGCCCTCACGCGCGCGCTGCGCGACGCCATGGCCGCCGACCCCGCCGTGCACGTCATGGGCGAGGACGTCGGCACCCTCGGCGGCGTCTTCCGCGTCACCGACGGACTCGCCAAGGAGTTCGGCGAGGACCGCTGCACGGACACCCCGCTCGCGGAGGCAGGCAGTCCTGGGCACGGCTGTGGGCATGGCCATGTACGGCCTGCGCCCGGTCGTGGAGATGCAGTTCGACGCGTTCGCCTACCCGGCGTTCGAACAGCTCATCTCGCACGTGTCC
>KE355359.1 GCA_000415505.1 Streptomyces afghaniensis 772 | reverse complement strand
GTGTCGGGGCAGCCGCTCGACGTGTTCTGCGCCGAGCGGATCTTCGGGCCGCTCGGCATGACGGACGCGGGGTTCCACGTCACGGACGAGCAGGCGCCCAGGCTGTCCGAGATGTACGGCGAGAAGGAGGGCGGCGGCATCGAGCGGATCGCCGGGCTGCCGCTGCGCGGCGGCCGGCCGCGGTTCCTGTCCGGCAGTGGCGGCATGGTGGCCTCCGCCCACGTCTACCACCGCTTCATGGAGTTGCTGCGCCGCCGGGGCGAACTCGACGGCGTCCGGCTGCTCGCCCCGGAGACGGTGACCTGAT
>KE355358.1 GCA_000415505.1 Streptomyces afghaniensis 772 | reverse complement strand
AGTGGTGAGTCCGCTCTGGACCCGGAGGTCGAGGCGAAGCAGGCCGAGGACGAGGCCGCCCGGCGCGACGACCGTTCCTGACGGCCGCCGGATCGACCCCACGGCACAGCCACCGGATCAACAGCACGGCGGGGCGGGAGACTTGGGGCTCAGTCTTGAGAGCCTTGTGAGTCTCCCGCCCCGCCGTGCTGTTTCACGTGAACAAAAGCCCCCGAACCACGTTTCCGCAGTTCGGAGGGCATTCGAGAGTGGAGCCTAGGGGAGTCGAACCCCTGACATCTGCCATGCAAAGACAGCGCTCTACCAACTGAGCTAAGGCCCCGGAAGAGGAACGTCCGCCCGGAGAAAATC
>KE355357.1 GCA_000415505.1 Streptomyces afghaniensis 772 | reverse complement strand
GCCGCGGCGGACGAACTCGGCGATCGGCTACCCGGTCTACTCCGGCACGGACGACCCCGTGCCCGCGCTCCCGGCCGGCTTCACCGTCCACCGCACCCTGCGCGCCCAGTACGAGGCCGACCGGAAGGCCGGGGACGGCACCGACTTCTGGATGGACCGGATGCTGGCCCGCAAGGGCCAGGACCCGGCAGGCGACTGGCTGTTCACCCGGGGACGCGCCGTGTTCATGAAGGAACACGAGCCCGCGAGGCTCGGGTTCGCCGGCAAGGTCGCCTACTGGGAGAGCATCGACAACCGCTCCGCGTACACCCTCACCCTGAACGCCGACGGCGAGAACCTCACCCTCCGGGAGAACACCGGCGCCCGCACCCAGACGCCCAGCTACTGGCGCAGCGAGTTCACGCACGAGGCCACCGGCCTGAAGGTGACCCAGACCAAGTTCATCACCGAGGCCAACGTGGCCGTCACGAACCTGGCTCTCACCAATACGGGGTCGCAGCCCCGCGAGGTCCGGCTGCGCGCCACGTCCCCGTACGCGACGACCGCCGAGGGCCGGGAGCTCACCGGCACGGTACCCGCGAAGAACAACCTCACGACCGTCTTCCCCCGCCTCAGCGGTGACGGCTTCACCCCCGAGGACGAGTCCCTGACGCGCGCCCTGACCCTGCCCGCGGGCCGGACCGCCACCACCAAGGTCCAACTCGGCTTCGTCACGGAGGAGATCACCGGCTCCCGGCCTGCGTACGACGCGGTGCGCACCGCCTCCCCGGCCGCGGCCTTCCGCCGGCACGTGCAGACGTACAACCGCTGGTGGGCCGAGAACCTGCCGTACCTCGACGTCCCCGACGACAACATCGAGAAGACGCTGTACTACCGCTGGTGGCTGCTGCGTTACAACTACCTCGACGCCGACATCCCGGGCAACGACTACCAGTTCCCCACCTCCATGGAGGGCGTGCTCGGCTACAACAACGCGATCGCCCTGACGGTCGGCATGTTCGTCGACGACCTCAAGTACCTGCGCGACCCGGCCTACTCCTACGGCCCGTGGGTGTCCGCCGGGGAGGTCTCGAAGAACGGCAAGTACACCGACAACCCGGGCGACCCGGAGAACTGGTCCAACAGCTACACCCAGTACATCTCCGAGGCGGCCTGGCGCTCCTACCAGATGCACGGCGGCCCCGACGGCATCGTGCGCAACCTCGCGCGCTACGCGGAGCAGGACGTCCGCGGCCAGTTGGCCGCCTACGACGAGGACGGCAACGGCCTGATCGAGTACGACTGGGGCGCCATGACCGGCAACGACGCCGACGCGGTGTCGTTCGACTGGAAACCCGGCAACCTGGACCGCGCCGAATCCGCGTACGTCCACAGCAACGCGACAGCGGCGGCCCGCGCGTACGAACTCCTCGGCGAGAAGGCGAAGGCCGACGAGATGCGCGCGACGGCGAACCGCGTGCGCAAGGCCGTCCTCGAACACCTCTGGGACCCGAAGGACAAGCTGCTCAAGCACCGGCACGTCGACAGCGACACCCTGGTGCCCTGGAAGGAGATCAACAACTACTACCCGTACAGCGTGGGCCTGATGCCCACCCCGAACGAGGACCCGCAGTACCTCGAAGCGCTGCGCCTGTGGGCGGACGCGAAGCAGTACCCCGTCTTCCCGTTCTTCACGGCCAACCAGGCGGACAAGGCGGAGGCGGCGGAGCTGGGGCACCCGGGGAGCAACAACTTCTCCGTCATCAACTCCACCGTCACCTTCCGGTTCCTCTCCTCGGTGCTGCGGAAGTACCCGAACAAGTACATCGACAGCACCTGGTACAAGAAACTGCTGTCCTGGAACGCCTGGGCCCACTACATCGACGGCGACAACCGGTGGCCCGACCAGAACGAGTTCTGGGCCGACGGCAGCGCCGACCCGCAGAAGATCGGCTACCGCTCCTGGATCCACCACACCATCCTCGGCACCACCAACTGGACGGTCATCGAGGACGCGATGGGCTTCCGGCCGCGCACCGACCGGAAGATCGAGCTGTGGCCGATCGACGTCGACTGGCCGCACTTCGCGGTCACCGACATCAACTACCGCGGCACGGACGTCGCCGTCGTGTGGGACGAACCGGGCGACGGGAAACAGCCGTACGGCCGACAGGTCCCCGAAGGCTACTCCGTCTACCTCGACGGAAAGCTCGCCTTCACCGCCGACCGCCTCGCCCACCTCGTCTACGACCCCGCCACCCGCGAAGTCACCTTCCCCGACGGAGGAGGAGCCAAGGCGAAGACCACCAACCTGCGTACGGCGGTCGCGGACCCGCAGGACGTCACCTACAGCCCGAAGGACCGCGTCACCGACCTGTTCGCCAAGGCCGGCCGCGACCTCACCGGCAGGGCCGGGGCCAACCTCGCCGCCGACGCCACCGCCCGCGCCTCCCACGAGGCCGACGGTCACGGCGTGGCCGGTGCCGTCGACGGCTTCACCGTCAACGAGCCCTACTGGGGCGCCCGCGGCTCCGGCAACGCCGAGGACTGGTACGAACTCGACTTCGGCCGCCCGCGCACGGTCGACGACGTCCGGCTCCACTTCTACAGCGACAAACGGCCCGGCGGATACGCAGAACCGGCCCTCTACACCGTGCAGTACCAGGACGGGAACGGCCGGTGGCAGGACGTGACCGGCCCCGCCAAGTCACCGCCGTATCCGCGCGCCAACCTCAACCAGGTGGCCTTCGAGCAGGTGACCACGGCCAAGCTGCGGGTGCTGCTGCGCCACCGCGACGGCCACACCAGCGGCCTGAAGGAGATCCAGGCCTACGACACCGGCACGCGCCCGCCGGCGGCCCGCAACCGGCCTCCCCACGTCGAGGCCTGGCGGGACACGACGTACACCCGCCCGGGTCAGGTGAGGCTCACCGGCATCGTCGAGGACGACGGACTGCCGCAGCGCACCCTCTCCGCCTCCTGGAAGGCGGCCGACGGTCCGGACGGCGCCGCCGTCATCTTCGACGACCCGCGTGCCCCCAGCACCGTGGCCCGCTTCACCGAGGCAGGCACGTACACCCTCGAACTCACCGCCGACGACAGCGCGTCGACGTCGACGAAGCGGGTCGTGGTGAAGGTCGAGAAGCCCGGCGACGGTCAGGTGAACCTGGCACCGTCCGCGACCCCCACCGCGTCCTACACCTCCGGCTGGGAGTCGGTGAACGCGATCAACGACGGCCGTGAACCCGCCTCGTCCTCCGACGCCCCGCGCTGGGGCAGCTGGCCGCAGAAGGAGACCCAGTGGGTCCAGTACACCTGGGACGACCCGGTCCGCGTGGCCGGATCCGACCTGTACTTCTTCCGCGACGCGCAGCCCGGTGCGGCCGACGGCGTGGGCGTGCCCGCGTCCTGGGTCATCGAGTACCGCGACGACGACACCTGGCGCGAGGTCCCCGGCTCCAGCGGCTACGGCACCGCGGAGGACCGCTACAACCGGACCACCTTCACGCCGGTCACCACGACCGCGCTGCGGGCGAAGCTCACCGGCCATCCGAACCTCGCCCTCGGCGTGCAGGAGTGGAAGGTCTACGCGGAGACACCGGAGTCGGTACGCGCGACCCACATCCCCACCCTGCGCGGCACCGTCCCCGACCTGCCCGGGCAGGTGACGCTGGTGTACGCCGACGGTTCCACGGCGGGCTCGCCCGTGGCCTGGCCGGCCCTGACCGAGGACCAGGTCGCCGAGGGCGGCACCAGTGTGACGATCACCGGCCTCGCAGACCGCACCGCGCAGCCGGTCACCGCCACCGTGTGGGTACGGCACACCGGCGCGGTGGAGATCACCAGCGTCGCCGAGGAACGCGTCACCACCCGCCCGGGCACGCCTCCCGCGCTTCCCGCCACGGTGGTCGCCACCTACAACGACGGCTCCAAGGACAGCCGGATCAAGGTGATCTGGGACCCGGTGGATCCGGACCAGTACGCCGGCCCCGGAACCTTCGAGGTCGGGGGAACGGTGCCGGACACCTCGCACCGCGCCACGGCCACGGTCACCGTGACGCCGCCCGGATGACCTGGAGGCCCGCACGACCTGGAGGTCCGCACGAACCGGAGGGGCTTCGCCCGCCCGCTGACGACCGATGACGATCGGAGTGCGCCATGTCCCAGCCACCCACCCGACGCCGCGTGCTGAGCCTGACCGCCGGTGCCGCGGCCACCCCGCTCATCGCTTCCGGGCCCCTGGCCCGAGCCGCCCACGCCGCCCCGGCCACCTCCACCTCCGAGGCCGCCGGAGTCGCCGAGGCCGCGGGGATCGCCGGGGGAGCGCTGCCCGCCCGGCCCGGCTGGCCGGTGCGGCCCTTCGCCCTGCACGAGGTCAGCCTCGGCGGAGGGGTCTTCCGCGCCAAGCGCGACCTGATGCTCGACTACGCCCGGGCGTACCCGGCCGACCGCATCCTGGCGGTCTTCCGCGCCAACGCCGGGCTCGACACACGCGGCGCACGGCCGCCGGGCGGCTGGGAGACGGCCGACGGCAACCTGCGCGGCCACTACGGCGGCCACTTCCTCACCCTCGTCTCCCAGGCGTACGCCGACACTCGCGAGGTCGCACTCAAGTCCAAGCTCGACTATCTGGTCACGGCCCTCGGGGAATGCCAGCAGGCCCTCGCCGAACACGGCTCCCCGAAGCCCAGCCACCCCGGCTACCTGGCGGCTTACCCGGAGACCCAGTTCATCCTCCTGGAGAGCTACACGACGTACCCCACGATCTGGGCGCCGTACTACACCTGCCACAAGATCATGCGCGGCCTCCTGGACGCCCACACCCTGGCCGGCAACCCACAGGCGCTGACCATCGCCGCGAAGATGGGCGACTGGGTGCACAGCCGGCTGGGCCACCTCCCCAAAGCCCAGCTGGAGCGCATGTGGTCGATCTACATCGCCG
>KE355356.1 GCA_000415505.1 Streptomyces afghaniensis 772 | reverse complement strand
TCATCCTCCTGGAGAGCTACACGACGTACCCCACGATCTGGGCGCCGTACTACACCTGCCACAAGATCATGCGCGGCCTCCTGGACGCCCACACCCTGGCCGGCAACCCACAGGCGCTGACCATCGCCGCGAAGATGGGCGACTGGGTGCACAGCCGGCTGGGCCACCTCCCCAAAGCCCAGCTGGAGCGCATGTGGTCGATCTACATCGCCGGTGAGTACGGCGGCATGAACGAGGTCATGACGGACCTGTACGCCCTCACCGGCCGGGAGGAACACCTCGCCGCCGCCCGCTGCTTCGACAACACCACGCTGCTGAGGGCCTGCGCCGAGGACCGCGACATCCTGGAGGGCAGACACGCCAACCAGCACGTCCCGCAGTTCACCGGCTACCTCCGCCTGTTCGACCACACAGGGGAGGCACAGTACGCCGCCGCGGCCCGCAACTTCTGGGGCATGGTCGCGGGCCCCCGCACGTACGCCCTGGGCGGCACCGGACAGGGCGAGATGTTCCGCGCCCGCGGCGCCATCGCGGCCACCCTCGACGACAAGAACGCCGAGACCTGCGCGACGTACAACATGCTCAAGCTGAGCCGGCAGCTCTTCTTCCACGACCCCGACCCCGCCTACATGGACTACTACGAGCGGGGCCTGACCAACCACATCCTCGCCTCCCGCCGGGACGCCCCCAGTACCGACAGCCCCGAGGTCACCTACTTCGTCGGCATGGGCCCCGGCGTACACCGCCAGTTCGGCAACACCGGCACCTGCTGCGGCGGAACCGGCATGGAGAACCACACCAAGTACCAGGACTCGGTCTACTTCCGCTCCGCCGACGGCAACGCCCTCTACGTCAACCTCTACCTGGCCTCCACCCTGCGCTGGCCGGAACGCGGCCTCGTCATCGAGCAGACCAGCGACTACCCGGCCGAGGGCGTCCGCACCCTGACGTTCCGCGAGGGCGGCGGTCGGCTCGCCCTGAAACTCCGCATCCCGTCCTGGGCCACGGCAGGCGCCACCGTCTCCGTCAACGGAGCCCCGCACCCGGCCGAAGCCGAACCCGGCACCTACCTCACCCTGAACAGGAACTGGCGCCGAGGCGACCGCGTCCGCATCTCGACGCCCTACCGCCTGCGCATCGAACGCGCCCTGGACGACCCGGCCGTCCAGTCACTGTTCTACGGCCCGCTCCTGCTGACCGCCCAGAGCCCGGAACAGCGGTTCCGCACCTTCTCCTTCTACAAGGACTTCACCCTCCGCGGCGACCTGGCCGACGCGATCAAACCCACGAACCGCCCCCTGCACTTCACCACGCACAACCTGACCCTCGCCCCCTTCCACATCGGCGACGACGCCCCCTACCACGCCTACTTCACACGCTCCGAACCCGTGATCGTGTTCGGCACCTCGGACTCGGGCGTGCCGAACCGCACCCGCGACGACGGCCGGACCTTCCTCGACGTCCTCTGGCAGCAGGCCCCCTTCCCCTACGCCGCGCACTTCGTCCGCGCCGTACGCTCCCTCGCGCGCCGCTGGCTGTCCGAGAACCTGTTCACCCGCTCCGAACACGACCGCGTGATCGCGGCGGCGAACCGGGCGGACCTGCGACGCTGAGCGCCGGTCAACGGGTCAGGTCCGCTCCCGAGCGCTCCGAAATCGCCAAATCCGGACTGAAAGTCGTCTAGACCACTCTCGGAGTCTTGAACGCGCCAGTCCGGGTCTGCTTGGGTTGCGGACCAATGGCCGCCGACGGGCGGCGTCTTGGGGGGGCAAGGGGATACCGGTCGTACTCCAGTCACACCCTTCATGCAGACCAGGGGAAGGTGCATGAGGTACTTCCGTCTGCTCGTCCTGGGCAACGGCATCTCGGCGTACGGCAGTTACCTGAACATGGTGGCGCTGAACGTCTTCGTCTACGACGCCACCGGCAGCGCGCTGGCCGCCGGCCTCTTCATGGCCGTGCGGCTGGCGACCAGTGTCGTGTCGGGCTGGGTGAGCGGGCGGCTCGTCTCGGTCCACGACCGCAAGCGCCTGATGGTCGGCGCCGACCTGTGCCAGGCCGTGGCCCTGCTGTCGCTGCTGCTCGCCCCCGAGGGCACGCGCCCCGGGCTGCTGTACGTCCTGGCCGTGGTCACGGGCGGCTGCTCGACGCTGTCGCAGGTCGCCCTGCGCAGCAGCATCCCCGAGATCGTCGGTGCCGAGCACCGGGTCCGGGCCAACGGGCTGCTGGTGACCGGGCGTTCGCTCGCCATGATCGCCGGGTTCGCCTCCTCGGGCGTGGTGGTCGCGCAGCTCGGCTACTCCGCGGCGTTCGTGCTGGACGCCGGGACCTTCCTGGTCTCCGCGACCGTGCTGTCCCTGCTTCCCGTCCGCACCAGGGCGGCCGGCGACGCGGCGGACGGTGCCTCCGGCTCCGGCTCCGGTTCGGCGAAGGTCTCCGGCACCGCGCCCCGGACGGTCCGGATGCTGCTCGGCACCGCGCCGCTGCTGATGGCGATGATCGCCGTCCGGGCGGTCGACGGGCTGGGCTCGTCCTCCCACAACGTCGCCCTCCCCATCTACTCCAGCGGCCTGGATCCGGATCACCCGGCCACGTTCATCAGCCAGTTCTGGGCCACCTGGGCCATCGGCACCATCGTCGCCCAGCAGGTGATCGGCCGGATCACCAAGAAGACCGGGCGGACACCGGGGGAGCGGGCGTTCGCGCTCGGCGCCTGTGTGATGTCGGCCGGGTTCATCGTCGTCTTCTGCGGCCTGCCCACCGTGCCCGCCGTCATCGCCGCGCTCGTCGCCGGAGCCGCCGACGGATTCACCGAGATCGTCTACGTGTCGAGGCTCCAGACCGCCCCCGACGACCAGCGCGGCCGCCTCTTCGGGCTCAGCGCCTCGGCCGAGAACACCGGCTTCGGACTCGGCATGCTCGTCAGCGGCGCCCTCCTGGAGACCTTCTCGCCGCTCCAGGTGGTGGCCGCCTTCCACGGACTCGCGATCGCCCTGTGCGCGGCCCTGCTCCTGTGGCTGGTCAGCCGGGGCAGGACACCGCCCGCCCCGCCCGCGGAAGAACCCGCCCGCGACACATCGACCATGACGGAGGGACGCGGCTGATGAGCACCAGCGACCCGGACCCGCGGATGGCCGTCATCGGCATGGCCTTCCGGCTGCCCGGCGCCGACACGCCCGAGGACTTCTGGCGGATCATCCGGGAGGGGACCGACTGCATCACCCGCTTCACCGACGAGGAACTCGCCGCCGCCGGTGTCCCCGCCGAGGAGTACCAGGCGGAGGACTTCGTCGGCGCCTCCGGCCTGCTGGACGACATCGCCGGCTTCGACGCCCAGCACTTCGCGATGAGCCCCCGCGAGGCCCGGCTCACCGACCCCCAGCAACGCATGTTCCTGGAGTGCGCCCAGCACGCCCTGGAGAACGCCGGCTACCCCGACGAACGCGGCGGCACCCGCGTCGGCGTCTACGCCAGCACCGGATACCACCTGTACACCTTCCAGAACTACCTGCTCAACAACGTCCTGCCCAGCCACCCCGCCTCCGACTGGGCACAGGGCATGCAGATGACCGTCGGCAACTACGCCGACTTCGCCGCCACCCGCGTCGCCTACCGGCTGGGCCTGACCGGCCCCGCCGTCAACCTCCAGACAGGCTGCTCCAGTTCCCTGGTCGGTGTGCTGACGGCAGCCCAGTCACTCCTCATGGGCGACTGCGACATCGCCCTCGTCGGCGCCACCGCCGTCCACGTGCCGCAAGTCCTGGGCTACCGCCACGTCAAGGGCTCGATCCTGTCCAGGTCCGGCCGCCTGCGCGCCTTCGACGCCGGCGCCGACGGCACCGTGGGAGGCACCGGCGTCCTGGCCGTCGTCCTGAAGCGGCTGGCCCGGGCGGTCGCCGACGGCGACACCATCCACGGCGTCATCCGCGGCTGGGGCATCAGCAACGACGGCGCGGACAAGTCGGCCTTCACCGCTCCCAGCGCCCGGGGTCAGCACGCCGCCATCCGCCAGGCGCTGCGACGCGCGGACGTCGGCGCGGACACCATCGGCTATCTGGAGACGCACGGCACCGGCACGCTCAAGGGCGACCCGATCGAGTTCGAAGGCGCGGCCGGCGCCTACCGTGAGGACACCGACCGCGACGGATACTGCGCCCTCGGCTCGGCCAAGGCCAACATCGGTCACCTCGACGCCGCCTCCGGACTGGCCGGCCTCGTCAAGACCCTCCTGGTCCTGCGCCACGGCGTGATCCCGCCGATGGCGAACTTCAGCGAGCCCAACCCCCTCATCGACCTCGACCGCAGCCCCTTCTACATCCCCCGGACCGCCCGGCCCTGGCCGGAGAGCGACCTACCCCGCCGCGCGGGCCTGACCTCACTCGGCGTCGGCGGCACCAACGTCCATCTGATCATGGAGCAGGCCCCGGAACTCGCGCCCAGGACCTGCTCGGCCGCGCCTCCCGACGTACTGCTCGTCTCCGGAAGCAGCTCCCAGGCCCTCGCGGACAACGCCCGGGCCTTCCGGGACCGGTTACGGCAGCCACCGGCACCGCACCCGTCGGACCTCGTCACCACCGCCGCCCTCGGCCGCATCCACGGCCGCCACCGCCTCGCGGCCCGCGGCTCCAACCCGGCCGCCCTCGCCGACGCCCTCGACGCCTGGCTCGCCGGAACCACCGCAGCGGCGGTGACCACGGGGACGGCACCCGGGGAGGGGGCCCCGCGCGTGGCGTTCCAGTTCACCGGCCAGGGCAGCCACCATCCCGGCACGGCCGCCGGCCTCTACGCGCGTTTCCCCGCGGTACGCGACGTGCTCGACGCCTGCGCACAGCACTACCGCGACCTCACCGGCGACTCCCTGCTCGCGGCGCTGTGTACGGAGGACTCGGGGGAGGCGCCACTCGGAGGCACGGACACCGAGCAGCCCGCGCTGTTCGCCCTGCAATGCGCCCTCGTCCGGCTGTGGCGCGACTGCGGCGTCGCACCGCACGCGGTGACCGCGCACAGCGTCGGAGAGTACGCCGCCCTGTACGCCGCCGGGGCCCTGTCACTGGAGGACGGTCTGCGCCTGACCACCGAACGCGGCCGGCTGATGCAGCAGCGCTGCGCGCCGGGCGCGATGGTGGCCGCGCCGCTCGACCGGGCGACCGCGCTCGCCCTGGCCGCCGAGGTCCCCGGACTGGAGGCGGCCGTGACCAACGGGGACCGTGCCCAGGTGCTCGCCGGCCCCGTGGCGGCCGTCGAGCGGGCCTGTGCCCTGCTGGACGACCGCGGCACACCGGGGCAGCGGCTGCCGGTGACCCGCGCCTTCCACACCGCCTCGATGGAACCGATGCTGGAGGAGTTCCGGAAGGTCCTCGACGATGTGGATGTCCGGCCTGTCCGGATCCCGTTCGTCAGCGCCCTGGACGGTGCGACCCGCC
>KE355355.1 GCA_000415505.1 Streptomyces afghaniensis 772 | reverse complement strand
CGGGGACGATCTCCCGCACCGGGGTGTAGCGGTGCAGCCGGGCGCCAAGTTGCTCGGCTCGGGTGGCCGCCGCCTGGACCGACGCCTCGGGCCTGATGACGGCGCCCTCGCGGTCGAGGACGGCGGTGTGTCCGTCCGGGAGGCGGTGCTGCGGGTAGCGGCGGGCGAGTTCCTCCCGGTCCAGTACCTCGTGATCCAGACGAT
>KE355354.1 GCA_000415505.1 Streptomyces afghaniensis 772 | reverse complement strand
TCTCGTGTCACGCCACCCAGAGCAGGGAGTTCCATGTCCACAGCGGGACGGAAGGCCGCCGACGACGACGCCGAGCTGGAGCGCCTGCGCGCCGAGCTGCGCGACCTCCGGGCCCGGGCTCGCGTGTACCCGCTGATCTCACAGGCCCAGGGCATGCTCCAGGAGCGGTACGCGCTGCCCGACGGGGAGAGCGCCTTCGCGCTGATGCAGCGGGCGTCCCAGCGGTACAACGTCAAGCTGCGGACCCTCGCGGGGATCCTGGTGACCGCACCGCCCCCCGACAGCCGGGAACGACTGTGGTTCCCGCGCCGCGTCCGCCGGCCGGAACCGGACCTGACGTTCACCTCGGCCCACCGGTCCGGGTCCGGCAGCCGCGGCGCCGTCCTGAA
>KE355353.1 GCA_000415505.1 Streptomyces afghaniensis 772 | reverse complement strand
CTTCTTGGGCGGGTTCTCCGCGTAGGCGATGGTGCCGTCGGGGCGGTGGTGGAACCACTCGGGGTGCTTGTGCACCCAGGGGTGGTCCGGGGAGCACTGCAGCGCGAAGTCCAGCGCGATCTCCAGCCCCAGGGTGCGGGCCTGGTCCACGAACCAGGTGAAGTCCTCCAGGGTGCCCAGATCGGGGTGGACGGCGTCGTGGCCGCCCTCGGGCGAGCCGATCGCCCAGGGCACGCCGACGTCGTCGGGCCCGGGGGAGAGGGTGTTGTTCCTGCCCTTGCGGAAGGTGGTGCCGATGGGGTGGATCGGGGGCAGGTAGACCACGTCGAAGCCCATCGCGGCGATCGCCGGCAGTCGGCGGGCGGCGGTGCGGAAGGTGCCGTGGGGCTGCTGCCGGGTG
>KE355352.1 GCA_000415505.1 Streptomyces afghaniensis 772 | reverse complement strand
AGACGGCCGCAGGTCACGGCCGCCGATGATCAGTTGTGGCTGTGCAACAGCTCAACTTGCCAGCCACCAGCAGTGCACCCTCACGTCTTCGATCGAGATGGGCGTACTGGCCACCCTCATAGTTGCCGGCGCTTGCCATGCGTGCGAACGCCTGCGGGCGCGTACATGGCGGGCGAACGCCCTCCAATCACCCGTCCGAGGGACCATGAGCCACGGGTAGGCGTGCAAAGCTCGAAGCGGCCCCCAAATGGCCCAAGATGACCGCACGGCAAGAGCCCGCCCCACCGAACCGGCTTGGCGGCAAGGTCGGTGGGCGGGCCATGAGTACCTGGGAGGTACTGCTATGAGTTTGATCCCA
>KE355351.1 GCA_000415505.1 Streptomyces afghaniensis 772 | reverse complement strand
GACCTCGTGGCGGACCGAGCCGCCGCCGGGCCCCGCGGACGACGTAGCGACCGACGCGTTCGCCCTTGCGGAGAGCGTCCGGGCCCGGGGCGGCACCGTGGTCGCCACCGGCGGCTGCTTCGACCTGGTGCACGCCGGTCACGTCGGCCTGCTGGAGAGCGCCCGGCGGATCGGCGACTGCCTCATCGTGTGCCTGAACTCCGACGCGTCCGTCACCCGCCGCAAGGGCCCGGGCCGCCCGCTCAACCCGGCGGCGGACCGCGCCCGCGTCCTCGCCGCGCTGGGCAGCGTCGACGCCGTCGTGGTCTTCGAGGAGGACACCCCCGAGGCGGTACTGGCCCGGC
>KE355350.1 GCA_000415505.1 Streptomyces afghaniensis 772 | reverse complement strand
TGACATGATCGTCTTTATGGACGTAGAGATCACACCGGCCGAGATAGGCGACATCCATCAGGTCCTGGGAGATCACCCGCGCTACTGGGGAGAGCGCGACCTCCGGTCTCTGCACCTGCTTTCCTTGGTGCACGAGTTCGGTTCAACGTGCCTGGTGGCCCGTGCCGAGGACGGGATCCGCGGGTACGTCATCGGTTTCGTCACGCCCACCGGCACGGGGTACGTGCATTTGATCGCCACGCGGGACGATGCCCGGGGCACTGGGCTCGGGCGGCGTCTCTATGCGGCGTTCGCACAGGCCGCGCGTCGCCAGGGCGCGCAACGGCTGAAGGCGATCACGTCCGTCGGGAACACCGGCTCGATCGCCTTCCACCGCAGCCTCGGCTTTGGCACGCAGATCGTCGAGGACTACGACGGCCCCGGCCGCCCCATGGTCGTCTTCGGCCGGCCGCTGCCGCCGGAAGGCGCGGTCTGGTGAGGTGTTCAGCGACTTCGGCGAAAGCGGGGGAGCGCCGTGGTCAGGCGCCGGGGCCGAGCTCGTCGATGACGGAGCGGAGCTGCTGCTCGTCGAGTTCGTAGACGGTCTCGCCGGCCTGCGGGTCGCGGGCGTGGAGGGTGTGGAACAGCGGGCCGTGCGCGCCGAGTTGAACCAGGGTGGCGGAGGCTCCCCGCACTGCCCGTTCGGTGCGCGGGGCGGCGGTGAGGTCGACACGGCTGACAACGCCTGGGGTGACCCACACCGGCACCGTTTCCAGGAAGCCGAAGATCTGCAGGTGGAAGTGGCCGCACAGGATGAGGCGGACGTCGCTGCCACGGATCGTATCGACCAGGTCTGACGGGTTCTGCAGTCCCAGTGCCTGCTGGACTTCCACGTC
>KE355349.1 GCA_000415505.1 Streptomyces afghaniensis 772 | reverse complement strand
CAGTAGAAGGTGAGGCGGGTGGGCCGACGCGTGGGCGTTACGACAGTCTCGTTGTGCATCGAGATGGTGTACTCCTGCGGAGTACTCCGTGGAGGTGTACACGTTCGAGCCCACCTTGGTGCGGGGCGAGTTGCCGTGCACATAGGCCAGGCGGCGCGGCAGCAGGCGATCGAGCACCGGGTCGAGGCCGTCGCGGGCACCTTGAACCCGCGGAAGACCACGGCCTTCTCCCGGACGAGCAGCGCGTCCAAGTCGATGGCGTCCAGGTGGGCGACGAGCGCCTCGGGCGTGGCGTCGGTGCCGATGTCGCCCGGACCGACCTCCGCAGGAGTCCAGCCGTTGCGATCGCTCATGAAGCGTTTCCTTTCCTGTGGGGCGGTGCGGGTCAGCGAGCGGCCGGCGG
>KE355348.1 GCA_000415505.1 Streptomyces afghaniensis 772 | reverse complement strand
GGGTCTGGATCTCACCGAGCTCAACCCGCTGACCACGGATCTTGACCTGGTCATCGGCACGACCCAGATACCGCAGCTGACCATCGGCAGTCCAAGTGGCGATATCGCCGGTGCGATACATACGCGCACCCGAAACACCGTGCGGGTCGGGCAGGAAAGCCTCGGCCGTCAGGTCGGGACGCTGAACATAACCGCGAGCCAGCTGCACACCGGCGAGATAGAGATCACCGGGAGTACCCGTGGGGACAGGCCGAAGACCCTCATCCAGCACGTAGACGCGGGTGTTCCACACAGGCCGGCCGATAGTGACCATCGCATCGCCCGGAAGACACGGCGTATAAGTGACATCGATGGAAGCCTCAGTGGGGCCATATAGGTTGTGCAGCTCGGCGTGGGG
>KE355347.1 GCA_000415505.1 Streptomyces afghaniensis 772 | reverse complement strand
GCGCGCGGCCCAGGACGGCCAGCAGGTAGCCGCCGTTGACGGCGCTGATGATCGTCCAGCCGGCGGAGAGGTCGATGTCGTAGACGCCGGGCGCGCGTCGGGTGAGCGCGGTGTCGCGGTCGAACTCGCTGTCCCCGATCGTGGCCCGGACGGCCGGGGCGGAGGCTGCTTCTGGCATAGCTGAACAGTACAAGAACTAACTACTAAGCGGTAGCTTTGGTTGGTTCGGGCTTGGGTGAGGACCGGGCAATTTCTCGGTAAGTGTCCACACTCGCCCGTAAACCCGGTCGCGGTGAAGGTGTCCACGTGCTTGCCGAGGTGCAGTTCGCCGCCGCCCGCCGCGC
>KE355346.1 GCA_000415505.1 Streptomyces afghaniensis 772 | reverse complement strand
GACCTGCCGTACGGCATGCGCGGCGAACTGCCTCGGGTGCGGCGACACCGGGGAGGTCGTACGACGGGATCGTGCTCGTGGCCGGTTTCTCGAAGGCGTACTCGTCGCTGCTCGCGTTCCTGGCGCTGCCCTCGGAGCTCAAGAACCGCCTCAAGACCGACGCGGCCCCCTATCTCTACTCGGGGCCGTCCCCGACGGCGTCGCTGGCCACCGCGCTGGCCGGACTGGACGTCAACGAGCGGCGGGGCGATGTCATCCGGGCCGACCTGTACCGCAAGACGGTCCGGGTGCTCGATCACCTGGACAGCCTGGGGGTGAGCACCCTCAACACGGACCGGCTGCCCA
>KE355345.1 GCA_000415505.1 Streptomyces afghaniensis 772 | reverse complement strand
GCGCGGTCGTCCACGGTCGGTCCACGGTAGCGGCGCAGGTTACTCGATCTCCACGCCGACTGCCGCACAGACACGCATCCCCGTCCGGCAGATCCACCCGGTCGATAGACCGCGCGCCACGAGCCTTCGCCCTAGCGGCGAGGAGACCCCTGTCGTGCCTGAGACGGTTGCCTCCCGAGGCTGCCCGTCCGCGAGTACCTCGAACAGGACGTCGTCCGGTCTCTGGAGATCCGGCAGCACTTCCCCGAGCGTTCGCCCCAGGAACGCGGTGGCGGGCACGCCACTGGCTGTGGCCCATGCAGGGTTGACGTACAGGTGGCGCAGCTGCGCGTCGAGAACGACGATGGGGGCCAAGGTCCCCTCTACAAGCTGACGCGCCGGAAAGCCATCACCTTCCGGAAAGTGCCACTGTGGCATGGGGCCCTCACC
>KE355344.1 GCA_000415505.1 Streptomyces afghaniensis 772 | reverse complement strand
GAGCGGCGGCGTACCGGGTCGAGCTGCTGGCCGTAGGAAGGTCGTGGCCTCCAGCGTCTGGAACGGCCGCGTCCACGAGTCCGGTCAACGAGGTTCCCCGCTCGCGTACGCGTGGAACGGGGCCCGCAGGCAGAGCAACGGCTACGGCATCCCCAAAGGCGCAGCGAATCCGGAGGCCGCCTATCGGCTGATCGACTTCGCCCTGCGGCCCGAAGTGCAGGCCCACTTCGCACGGATCCACCCCGAGGGCCCCGTGGTGCCTGCCGCCTACGCACACCTCACCGAGACCGCCGCCGCGCCCCTGGCCAGCTC
>KE355343.1 GCA_000415505.1 Streptomyces afghaniensis 772 | reverse complement strand
CGGTGATAGACCGCGCGCCAGAGCCTTCGCCCTAGCGGCGAGGAGACCCCTGTCGTGCCTGAGACGGTTGCCTCCCGAGGCTGCCCGTCCGCGAGTACCTCGAACAGGACGTCGTCCGGTCTCTGGAGATCCGGCAGCACTTCCCCGAGCGTTCGCCCCAGGAACGCGGTGGCGGGCACGCCACTGGCTGTGGCCCATGCAGGGTTGACGTACAGGTGGCGCAGCTGCGCGTCGAGAACGACGATGGGGGCCAAGGTCCCCTCTACAAGCTGACGCGCCGGAAAGCCATCACCTTCCGGAAAGTGCCACTGTGGCATGGGGCCCTCACCGTTCACAGGTTCCCTCTCGCTGTCTTTGCTGGAGCCAATCCATACCCCGTCGAGGGAGACTTCTCGCGGTGAGGTGAGCTTCCTCCACCGTTGAAGGCGGAGCATGCCGAACGTCAGAGGCTTGGCGGCTCGCGTATCGCTCCTGTGAGGTCAGCTATGTGTGCTGTGTTCCCCATCCGGCGGAGAACGTCCAGCCCGTCCACAGGTGTCCGGGCTGGGCCGGGCGAGGAGGCCGGCGAGTGTTCTGCTGGCCTGCCGGTCGAGGGCAGGTTCTAGCTGTGCAACCAGCTGCCGTAAGGTGCTGCGGCCACGAGTTGGTACAGCCCGAGAGCGGCAGCTCCGAGGACAAGCAGAAACAGTCCGGAGCGCAGGAACAGCGGACCCACGACTGTCACTGAGGCGGCCTGTCCCGTGAGGGTGCGCCAATCCCGCATGCGGCGGACGTCCTCCGCACTGGCCCACCAAAAGCCGGCACCGATCACAAGCAGGATCGCACCGAAGAGGCCGACAACACCACCGACGACGGCCAGGAAGTCTCGTCGGTCGCTGTGGTCAGTGATACTCAAAGCCGCCACCACGAGCGGCACCACGCCCAGCAGGCCGAAGGTCACGCCTCGCCGCGCAACGTCCGCCGGCCGCAGCCGCGGCAGCAGCACGCCGTCTTGGTCCAAAGCCATGGCCATCACCCTAAGGGCTGTCCCGTAAATGATCTTTGGGTGTTCCAGGTCTTCATTCATGCGAAGACGTGCTCGACGCGGGCGCGGACCTGCTTGTGGCACGTGTTGTGCGCTTCCTTCCAGTCGGGCAGGTCTTCGCCCTTGCGTCGACGCTGGGTGCATGACGAGTCCCGCGCCGGGATAGCCGCCGCCGGCGATTGTGAGTGTCCTGCCGACGGCGGCCTTGGCGCCGGATTCCTCCCATGCCTTGCAGTCGTTGCGGTTCCCGGGCAGCGGTTGGCCGACTGCGACGACGAGCCGGGTGTCGGCGTCGATGACGACCCGGTGGCATTGGTCCGAGGTGGTCGATCACGCGGTCCGCCGCGGATTTTTGACACTCCGAACAGCGGGCGAGCTGGCGCATCGTCAGGTTGGTGCGCCGGTACGCCGCGACCAGCAGCACCCGGTCCTCCAGGGGCAGGCCCCACGGCCGGCCTCTTGCGGACCGCGTCCGCACCCTCGCGCCGCAGCACGGTCACCAGCTTCCCGAAGGCGCGCGGGCCTAACCCGGTGAACGGGGCTGTCCAGCCTCCCCGCCTCACGGTGTGCTCGTGGCCTCCTCGGCCGTGAAGGCGGCCGGAGAGAGACCGGTGTGTCCACGGAAGAAGCGGCCGAAGTTGGCGGGATCGGTGAAACCGAGATGGGCGGCCACCGCCCGGGCGGTCCACCGGGCACCACCCAGCAGCCGCCGGGCCTCGAGCAGCCGCCGCTCGTCGATGAGCTCACGCGCCCCCTTGCCGGTGGCGTCCCTGGCGGCACGGCTGAGGGTGCGGACCGAGCAGCCGAGCAACTCGGCGTAGTCCGCGACCTGGTGCAGCTCGCGGAAGTGCAGCTCCAGGGCATCCACGAACCGTCCGTAGGTGTCACCACGGCCCGCACCGGCCGTCGTGCCGGCAGGGGTGATGTCCGGGGAGTTGGCCAGGCGCAGCAGCAGCGATTCGAGCAGGCTGCGCCGCAGGGCGTGGTGGACATCGAGTGGGCGGCGCCCCAGTGCACGGTGTTCGTCCAAGAGCTGGAGCGCGGTCTGCCGGAGCCAGGCGCCGTCCTCGGGGTGGGGAGTGAGCACGGCGGGGGCCGTGTGCGCCGTGAGCGGGGCCAACAGGCGGGCGATGTCAGGACTCAGCACGTCCGGCTCGAAGAGGACGAACGCGCCGCGTGCGTCGCCGGGCGGATGCCAGCACTGCGTGTGCCCGGGACGCACCCACAGCCACTGGCCGCGGGAGACGGTCCGCGTGACGTGGTCGACGTCGTGCCGCAACTCACCCGCGGTGACGGCGATGAGGTAGTGGAAGCTGGCACGGCCCGGACGAGGCGGATTCCACGGCCAGTCGTCGTGCTGGGCGAAGAAGTCCTCGACGGTACTCACTTCAAGCCCGTACGGAGTTCCGACCGGGGGCTGAAAACCATACAGCGGAACTGCGGCCGACCCGGACTGCCCGTCCCGCCTGAGGTGTCGCTTGTCGACCACCATGTGTCCGCAGCCTACCACCCGCTGTGTCGGTTATGGACTGAGGATGGGTCGTGCCGCGCGACCGCGCGGCGCGTCCTTCGATGTCGCAGTCCGTCACCACCTGAGGAAGGCAACACCCCATGAATGGACCGACCCTGCACCAGACCGCGGCCGCTTGCGCGCAGGAACTTCCCGGGGCCCAGCTGGAGCACCCCTTCGGCCCCGACTGGGAGGTTTTCAAGGTGCGAGGCAAGGTGTTCATGCTGATGACGGAGGTCCCGGGGCGTCCCGTCGTGATCCTCAAGGCAGACCCCAGCGAGGCCCACGCCCTGCGAGAGCAGACCAGCCACATCACCCCCGGCTATCACATGAACAAGAAGCACTGGATCACCCTGGAAGGCGGGGAAGGCATCGGCAAGACGCTCGTCAGGGAACTCGTCACCGACTCCTACCGGCTCGTCGTCGCCAACCTTCCCAGGGCCGAGCAGCCCGTCGACCCGCACACCTACGCCGGCAGCAAGGCGGCCCGGTGAGCAAGGCCGTCGTCGGCACTGGAGATCGTCATGACCCGTGGCGCAGGGCTTGCAGGGCCAGCGCGAGCCGCTCGGCAAACACATCACCCCCCCCGCACCGCGTTGCTGGACGACCCCGGCGGTGACATCGCCGGGCGTAACGCCGTGTAGTGCCCGCCGCGGAAGCGATGGCCCAGAGCGGGCCCGGACACCTGGGGTGCGGACACGGTCGAGGCGCGGCCCGGAGGCTTCCCCAGGGCACCGCCCAGTACGCGCGACGCTCACTGGGCTCTGCCGGTGTGGGCGTGTCCAGGAGGCGAGGACGTCCCGGAACGCCCGTACGGCGTGCTCGTGGCGGCGCCGGGTGGGGACCGTCTCACACAGATCCAGCGCGCGGCGTGGACCAGGCCGGTGCGGTAACCGTCCGGCCACGCGGTAGGGCGGAGACCGTGCGGCGGCACGCTTCTTCGCTGCCGCCGTTGTGATGGGAACAGGTCGCGCTGTCGATGCGCAGCAGCATGTGGGTCATGCTGCCGGTCCGCGCGGGCAGCTCCGGTGCCCGCGTCCGCTCGGATGCACGGGAGGTGTCTGGGGGCGTGGTGTAGGCGTGGCTGAGGTGCGCGTGGTGCTTCTGCTCGGAAGTAGGTCGGCTAGGTGTCCGCTGCTCGTCTGCGGGGAGCTGGTCCGTCAGGGCGTCGGCGTCCGAAAGCGCGGAGCGGGCC
>KE355342.1 GCA_000415505.1 Streptomyces afghaniensis 772 | reverse complement strand
CCGGGCGCGATGTGGCCGCGCCGCTCGACCGGCGACCGCGCTCGCCCTGCGCCGAGTCCCGGACTGGAGGCGGCCGTGACCAACGGGACCGTGCCCACGGTGCTCGCCGGCCCCGTCGGCGGCCGTCGAGCGGGCCTGTGCCCTGCTGGACGACCGCGGCACACCGGGGCGAGCGGCTGCCGGTGACCCGCGCCTTCCACACCGCCTCGATGGAACCGATGCTGGAGGAGTTCCGGAAGGTCCTCGACGATGTGGATGTCCGGCCTGTCCGGGATCCCGTTCGTCAGCGCCCTGGACGGTGCGACCGCCCGCCCGGCTGGATTCCCGGCCGGACCACTTCCTCCGGCACACCCGCGAACCCGTCCGTTTCGACGAGGCGTTGCGCGGCATCGGCGCCGAGCAGCCCGACGTACTGCTGGAGATCGGGCCGCACACCACCCTCAGCGGCCTGGCGCGCCGTGCGCTGC
>KE355341.1 GCA_000415505.1 Streptomyces afghaniensis 772 | reverse complement strand
CGGAGGCGGCCGTGGACCAACGGGACCGTGCCCACGGTGCTCGCGGCCCCGTCGGCGGCCGTCGAGCGGGCCGTCGTGCCCTGCTGGACGACCGCGGCACACCGGGGCAGCGGCTGCCGGTGACCCGCGCCTTCCACACCGCCTCGATGGAACCGATGCTGGAGGAGTTCCGGAAGGTCCTCGACGATGTGGATGTCCGGCCTGTCCGGATCCCGTTCGTCAGCGCCCTGGACGGTGCGACCCGCCCGCCCGGCTGGATTCCCGGCCCGGACCACTTCCTCCGGCACACCCGCGAACCCGTCCGTTTCGACGAGGCGTTGCGCGGCATCGGCGCCGAGCAGCCCGACGTACTGCTGGAGATCGGGCCGCACACCACCCTCAGCGGCCTGGCGCGCCGTGCGCTGCGCGGTGTACGAGCGCTGCCGTCCCTGCGACGCGGCACCGGGCTGGGCGCACTCTGGGGCGCGGTCGCGGGACTGCACTGCGCGGGAGCGGACGTCGTCTGGGAGACGCTCCGTGGCCGGCAGCGGCGGCAGACGC
>KE355340.1 GCA_000415505.1 Streptomyces afghaniensis 772 | reverse complement strand
GGCTACGTCTGGGCCCGTCGACGAGCCAGCCCGACCTGAGCCGTCGGCCATTGTCTGCGCACCCACAACACTGGCGTTCTGAAGGCACCGCTCTCGGATGCAGGGTCTGTGCCTGACATGATCGTCTTTATGGACGTAGAGATCACACCGGCCGAGATAGGCGACATCCATCAGGTCCTGGGAGATCACCCGCGCTACTGGGGAGAGCGCGACCTCCGGTCTCTGCACCTGCTTTCCTTGGTGCACGAGTTCGGTTCAACGTGCCTGGCGGCCCGTGCCGAGGACGGGATCCGCGGGTACGTCATCGGTTTCGTCACGCCCACCGGCACGGGGTACGTGCATTTGATCGCCACGCGGGACATGCCCGGGG
>KE355339.1 GCA_000415505.1 Streptomyces afghaniensis 772 | reverse complement strand
CGGCCGGCCGGGCCCGCCGAAGCGTGCTGCGACGCTGATGTACGGGCCCGGGCCGGCCGGGCGTGACGCGTCGAACGGGGTGCCGCTCCCACCGGAGCGGCACCCTCAGCCGCGGTCAGCGACGCTCGTGCACCCGCACGACCTTCAGCTTCGGCGAGGACAGGATGTCCTTCTCGCAGAAGCGTGACGTCACCCACCGCTCACCGGCGAACAGCCGGGTCTGGTCGGCGAAGTGCGGCGAATCGGGGTTCGACGACTGGGAGTACGTCAGCAGGGTGCGGGCCACCGGGCAGCGGCCGCCGTCCCAGCCCACCGCCTGGAGGTGACTGCTGCCGAACGGCACCTCCGTGTA
>KE355338.1 GCA_000415505.1 Streptomyces afghaniensis 772 | reverse complement strand
TCCCACCGGGAGCGGCACCCCTCAGCCGCGGTCAGCGACGCTCGTGCACCCGCACGACCTTCAGCTTCGGCGAGGACAGGATGTCCTTCTCGCAGAAGCGTGACGTCACCCACCGCTCACCGGCGAACAGCCGGGTCTGGTCGGCGAAGTGCGGCGAATCGGGGTTCGACGACTGGGAGTACGTCAGCAGGGTGCGGGCCACCGGGCAGCGGCCGCCGTCCCAGCCCACCGCCTGGAGGTGACTGCTGCCGAACGGCACCTCCGTGTATCCGCCCCGGGCCGCGTTCCACGTCGGTTCGAGCACGTTCCACACGCCGAGCCTGCCCGAGCCGCCGGGCATCGGAAGGCGCTCACCGCCCCGGACGACGAACTGGTGGGCGCCGAGCGGCGCGTCGAGCGCGATGCCCGCGGCGCGCAGTTCCGCCACCGCGTCGGCGAGGGCGACGGCGAAGCCGGGCGCGTCCGTGTTCAGCGTGTTCGGCGTACGCACCGGGTCCGCCGCCGAGAAGGGCACCTTCCACAACTCGGCCTCCGGCACCCCTTGCTCCAGCTTCCGCCAGAACCGGTCGAACAGCAGCGCTCCCCGGCTCCCGGTGTCCATGGTGCGGTCCCACGCCGCCAGCACGGCACAGGCCTCCGACACGTCGACGGCCTTGCCGTCACCGCCCGTCGCCGTGCCGCCGGGCAGCGCGGCACACGCCCGTGCCGCGTCCGTCGCGGTGAGATCACCCGCCGGCACCCGGTTGGCGAACTGCTGCCGTTGCAGGTCCCGTACGGTCAGCCGGCCCCGGTCCGCCATCGCCGCAACGTCCTCGAGCGCGCCGCGCGTGCGCAGGCCGAGCTGCGTCCCCACCGTGCCGAAGACCCGCTCGTATCCGCTGATCGGCCGGTCCGCGTTGGTCATCCACGCGGTGCCGTTGGAGTTCTCCACGTACGGCGCGTCCTTGAGCGTCGGCATCCGCGCCGGCCCGAAGATTCCCGGCGCCGCCGCGTCAGGATCGCTGCCGAGGGCGCACTCGCCGCGCGAGCCGTCGAGGATCGCGATACCGGACGCCGGATACGTGGTCCTGCCCAGCGCCGTCGAGCAGCGCTGCGCCAACTCGTCGGTGATGCGCGGAAGTACCTGGGACTGGGTGAAGAGGGAATGCCCCGCGCGGTCGGCGGCGATCGTGTTCCCCCAGGGGATGCCCTGGTGCCGGGCGAGGGACCCGAGGACGTCATCCGTGCTGCGCGCCTTGCTGAGGCCGAGCGAGGTGTCGGCGAAGCGGAGGTTCGCGGCGTTCGGGTCGTGCAGGGCGTAGGCCGTCGTACCGGTCCACGGCAGGGGGACCTGTGAGTTCAGGGAGGTGACGACAGGGCCGTAGCGGGTCCACCACTGAGTGCGGGTCACCGGCGCGCCGTCCTTCACCGCGACCGTCACGGTCCGCTTCCTCATACGCTCCGGCTCGCCGTCCACGAGGTATGCCGTGGGATCGGCCGGATCCAGCGACAGCTGGTGGAAGTTGGCCGGAATGCCGGTCGAGACGGTG
>KE355337.1 GCA_000415505.1 Streptomyces afghaniensis 772 | reverse complement strand
GGTAGCGCACCGCCCACCGGCGACCTCCGGCCGAGCCGCCGGCCGGTTCACCGACGGCCGCCCGACCACCGACTCGCAGCGCCCCTTCCGGTCCCCGCCGGCCACCCGGCCGGCCGCCCAGCCAACCGCCCGGCGGTCCGCCCGGCCGCCGATTCGCAGCGCCTCCTGTCCGGCCCCCCCGCCGGGCCGCCGCCCGGGCCACCCGACCGGTCGCCCAGGAAACCGCCCGACCGCCGACCCGCAGCGCCCCCGGTCGGGC
>KE355336.1 GCA_000415505.1 Streptomyces afghaniensis 772 | reverse complement strand
GTGGAGTCGCACAGACAACCAGAGGTTGGCTTGAAGCAGCACCCTTCGAAAGAGTGCGTAATAGCTCACTGGTCTAGTGATTCCGCGCCGACAATGTAGCGGGGCGTCAAGCGTACCGCCGAAGTCGTGTCATTGCAGCAATACGGCCAACGCCGGCTGTGATGGTAGGGGAGCGTCGTGTGCCGGGTGAAGCAGCACCGGAAGGTAGTTGTGGACGGTTCACGAGTGAGAATGCAGGCATGAGTAGCGATTCACACGTGAGAAACGTGTGCGCCGATTGACTAAGGGTTCCTGGGTCAAGCTGATCTGCCCAGGGTAAGTCGGGACCTAAGGCGAGGCCGACAGGCGTAGTCGATGGATAACCGGTTGATATTCCGGTACCCGCTGTGAAGCGTCAAACATCGAATCCAGT
>KE355335.1 GCA_000415505.1 Streptomyces afghaniensis 772 | reverse complement strand
GGGCACCCCCTTCGCCAACGGCGGCGCGGGCGGCGTACACCGCGGGCGACGCTCAGCGTCACGCCCGGGGAGCGGGCTGACCCTCGCGGTCGGCGTCCAGCGCTTCGGTGACGCGCTCGGCGGCGCGGGCGGCGACAAGTACGGCGCCGTCGGCGGCAACAGCAGCGGCGTCCGCACCAGCGACGGCAAGCCGCTGCTCATCGCCGCCGGCGGTGGCGGCGGTGGCTACGGCAGCATGGATGCCGGCCAGGGCGGCCCCGGTGGCGGTGAGC
>KE355334.1 GCA_000415505.1 Streptomyces afghaniensis 772 | reverse complement strand
GCCGCGGCGAGTTCTACGCGAGGTGATGGCGGAGTCCCGGACGGCTGGCGTCCGGCTTCGACCCGGAGCAGATGCTCCGCTCCCGCGAGACATGGGTGTACGACGCGCACTGGGAGGAGCTGGCCCAGGTCCGGTGCCCCGGCCCTGGTGGTGCGCGGCCTGGACGGCGAGCTGGGCCGGGCCGAGGCCCAGGAGATGGTCCGCGTCCTGCCCCGCGGCCAGTACGCGGAGGTCGCCGACGCCGGCCACCTGGTTCACGTACGACCAGCCGGAGGCCTGGCGCGCGGCGATCGAACCGTTCCTGGACGCCCTGAGCACCGACTGAGGGACCCCTGAGGCCCCACGCTCACCCCTTGCTGACC
>KE355333.1 GCA_000415505.1 Streptomyces afghaniensis 772 | reverse complement strand
TCGCGGCGTCGCCTGAAAGTTGTTGTACTTGTTGCCACTCTCGAAGCGGTGTCATGAGTGACACCGGCTCCAAAGTGATGGCGTTCGTATTTCGTCTTTCCGGGGAGTCTGATGCGGCCCGCTCGCGTCACACCCTCGTACCAGGGCGTGACCTCCGTGGTTCGCTTCAACGCACTGCACTTGCTGAGCGCGGCGACGTACTGATTATCCCATTTGATCTTGAATCTGTACCCGAGGTACGGATCGAACCGGGTACTGTTGACGGTGAACTTGGCCATCGGCCGATCTCCTCACACCGGGCGCCACACTCAGCCGGACGCCATTCCCGCCTTCTGGCTGATCTTCACGACAACGAACTCAGCAGGCTTCAGAGGCGCGAAACCCACCAGGACGTTGACCACTC
>KE355332.1 GCA_000415505.1 Streptomyces afghaniensis 772 | reverse complement strand
ACTACGAGTAAAGATGCTCGTTTCGTCGCAGCAGGACGGAAAGACCCGGGACCGTTTACTACAGTTTGATATTGGTGTTCGGTTCGGCTTGTGTAGGATAGCTGGGAGACTGTGAAGCGCTAACGCCAGTTAGTGTGGAGTCGTCGTTGAAATACCAGTCTGGTCGTGCTGGATGTCTAACCTGGGTCCGTGATCCGGATCAGGGACAGTGTCTGATGGGTAGTTTAACTGGGGCGGTTGCCTCCTAAAGAGTAACGGAGGCGCCCAAAGGTTCCCTCAGCCTGGTTGGCAATCAGGTGTTGAGTGTAAGTGCACAAGGGAG
>KE355331.1 GCA_000415505.1 Streptomyces afghaniensis 772 | reverse complement strand
CGCCACGCGTTCGTCCTCGAGCCAGGATCAAACTACTCCGTGAATGTTTACCGGTAATCCGGTCGACACCACGAGAGCGGAACAGCCAGGCGGAATAAGCCCGGCCGTTCACAGCGTCCTCGCTGTGTTTTTTCAAAGGAACCTCGCCCCAGCAGATGCTGGAGACGGGGTATCAACATATCTGGCGTTGACTTTTGGCA
>KE355330.1 GCA_000415505.1 Streptomyces afghaniensis 772 | reverse complement strand
AGGTGGTCAGGTAGAGAATACCGAGGCGTTCGGGTGAACTATGGTTAAGGAACTCGGCAAAATAGCCCCCGTAACTTCGGGACGAAGGGGGGCCGACAGTCTGGTGATGAGCTTTGCGCTCTGAGCTGGGGGTGGCCGCAGAGACCAGCGAGAAGCGACTGTTTACTAAAAAACACAGGTCCGTGCGAAGCCGTAAGGCGATGTATACGGACTGACGCCTGCCCGGTGCTGGAACGTTAAGGGGACCGGTTAGCTCCATTTCGGTGGGGCGAAGCTGAGAACTTAAGCGCCAGTAAACGGCGGTGGTAACTATAACCATCCTAAGGTAGCGAAATTCCTTGTCGGGTAAGTTCCGACCTGCACGAATGGCGTAACGACTT
>KE355329.1 GCA_000415505.1 Streptomyces afghaniensis 772 | reverse complement strand
GAAGTCGTTACGCCATTCGTGCAGTCGGAATTACCCGACAAGGAATTTCGCTACCTTAGGATGGTTATAGTTACCACCGCCGTTTACTGGCGCTTAAGTTCTCAGCTTGCCCACCGAAATGGAGCTAACGGTCCCTTAACGTTCCAGCACCGGGCAGGCGTCAGTCCGTATACATCGCCTTACGGCTTCGCACGGACCTGTGTTTTTAGTAAACAGTCGCTTCTCGCTGGTCTCTGCGGCCACCCCCAGCTCAGAGCGCAAAGCTCATCACCAGATGTGGCCCCCCTTCTCCCGAAGTTACGGGGGCATTTTGCCGAGTTCCTTAACCATAGTTCACCCGAACGCCTCGGTATTCTCTACCT
>KE355328.1 GCA_000415505.1 Streptomyces afghaniensis 772 | reverse complement strand
TGCCGCCGGAGGGCGCGGCGCAGGCGCAGCGGGCGGCTCAGCCGTTGCCCGCCGAGGCGGCCGCGCCCGTCGATCCGAACTCGACGCAGGGGCGGGCGATCAGCGTGCGGACGCTGGGGCAGGGCGTGCCGTTCAACCGGCAGGCGGCCCAGGTGCAGCAGATGCAGCAGCCGTCGGGCATGCCCGCCGCGCGTCCCTCGGCCGCTTCCGTACCGCAGGCGCCGGGCGCGCCCGCGCCCCAGTC
>KE355327.1 GCA_000415505.1 Streptomyces afghaniensis 772 | reverse complement strand
GCACGAATGGCGTAACGACTTCTCGACTGTCTCAACCACTAGCCCGGTGAAATTGCACTACGAGTAAAGATGCTCGTTTCGCGCAGCAGGACGGAAAGTACCCCGGGACCTTTACTACAGTTTGATATTGGTGTTCGGTTCGGCTTGTGTAGGATAGCTGGGAGACTGTGAAGCGCTAACGCCAGTTAGTGTGGAGTCGTCGTTGAAATACCAGTCTGGTCGTGCTGGATGTCTAACCTGGGTCCGTGATCCGGATCAGGGACAGTGTCTGATGGGTAGTTTAACTGGGGCGGTTGCCTCCTAAAGAGTAACGGAGGCGCCCAAAGGTTCCCTCAGCCTGGTTGGCAATCAGGTGTTGAGTGTAAGTGCACAAGGGAGCTTGACTGTGAGACCGACGGGTCGAGCAGGGACGAAAGTCGGGACTAGTGATCCGGCGGTGGCTTGTGGAAGCGCCGT
>KE355326.1 GCA_000415505.1 Streptomyces afghaniensis 772 | reverse complement strand
CCGGTTTCGCTCGCCACTACTCCCGGAATCACGGTGTTTTCTCTTCCTCGGGTACTGAGATGTTTCATTCCCCGCGTTCCCTCCACACTGCCTATGTGTTCAGCAGCGGGTGACAGCCCATGACGACTGCGGGTTTCCCCATTGGAAACCCCCGGATCAAAGCCTGGTTGACGACTCCCCGGGGACTATCGTGGCCTCCCACGTCCTTCATCGGTTCCTGGTGCCAAGGCATCCACCGTGCGCCCTTAAAAACTTGGCCACAGATGCTCGCGTCCACTGTGCAGTTCTCAAACAACGACCAGCCACCCATCA
>KE355325.1 GCA_000415505.1 Streptomyces afghaniensis 772 | reverse complement strand
GGAGCGGGTAAGAACCTGCTTCGCAGGTTCCAAGAGAATTCCCGCGCTGCGCGCGGGAATTGAAGCGAACCCCCGCGCTGCGCGCGGGTGACGGAGTGATGCTCCTCGCGTTGCGAGGAGTTGGCTCTGCGCTGCGCTCCGAGCCGATGTTTCCTTCCGTCAGAACTTTTGCTGTATCCGGAGGTTGAGTTGGTGCCTTTCCCGGCTCTCCGCTTACGCTTCGAGCCGACGGCTCCTTCGTCGCTGCGCTCCTAGAAGGAGCCTTGGGGTCCGTTCGCTGCGCTCCCGGCCCCTGCCCGCGTTCGCGGGCGGCTGGCTACAGGGACCGGGTGGGC
>KE355324.1 GCA_000415505.1 Streptomyces afghaniensis 772 | reverse complement strand
CTCGTTTCACGGTCTGCCGGCCGTGAGACGAGTCAGAAACCGTTGATGTAGGCGAAGGACATGCGAAAGGTCCGGCGTAGAGGGTAAGACCCCCGTAGTCGAAACGTCAGCGGCTCGTTTGAGAGACACCCAAGTAGCACGGGGCCCGAGAAATCCCGTGTGAATCTGGCGGGACCACCCGCTAAGCCTAAATATTCCCTGGTGACCGATAGCGGATAGTACCGTGAGGGAATGGTGAAAAGTACCGCGGGAGCGGAGTGAAATAGTACCTGAAACCG
>KE355323.1 GCA_000415505.1 Streptomyces afghaniensis 772 | reverse complement strand
ACGAATAGGCGTAACGACTTCTCGACTGTCTCAACCACTAGGACCCGGTCGAAATTAGCACTACGAGTAAAGATGCTCGTTTCGCGCAGCAGGACGGAAAGACCCCGGGACCTTTACTACAGTTTGATATTGGTGTTCGGTTCGGCTTGTGTAGGATAGCTGGGAGACTGTGAAGCGCTAACGCCAGTTAGTGTGGAGTCGTCGTTGAAATACCAGTCTGGTCGTGCTGGATGTCTAACCTGGGTCCGTGATCCGGATCAGGGACAGTGTCTGATGGGTAGTTTAACTGGGGCGGTTGC
>KE355322.1 GCA_000415505.1 Streptomyces afghaniensis 772 | reverse complement strand
GCCTTCCGATGGGGGAGGCATCGTGACGCGGTGGCTGAAAGCCAAAGGGCAGACCGCCTTACGACGTCAAGAACCCCGTGTGAAGAGATCGGCAAAGGTGCCTCACCGCGTGTACAGACCCTCTACTTCTGCCGCGAAGGCGCGCATCACCGCCTCGCGGCGGAGCTTCATCGACGGGGTCAGATGGCCCGCCTCCTCGGAGAAGTCCTCGGGGAGGATCGCGAAGCGGCGGATGGAC
>KE355321.1 GCA_000415505.1 Streptomyces afghaniensis 772 | reverse complement strand
AGGGGCTTGATGCCCATGCGGTCGCGGATCAGCAGGAGCCGGTCGGTGCGGCGTCCCAGACGGCGAAGCGTACATGCCGTTCAGGCGCTCGGCGACGGCGTGCCCCACGTTTCGACGGTAGCCGCGCAGGACGACCTCGGGTGTCGGAGTCCGGTGGTGAAACGGTTGGCCGCGGCGGTGACGCTCACCGCGCAGTTCCGGTGAAGTTGTAGGCCTCGCCCGAGTAGACAGGGCGACGGTGCCGT
>KE355320.1 GCA_000415505.1 Streptomyces afghaniensis 772 | reverse complement strand
CCGGCCGACGCCGCCGGCCGGTTCACCGACGGCCCGCCCGACCACCGACTCGCAGCGCCCCTTCCGGTCCCCCGCCCGGGCCGACCCGGCCGGCCGCCCACGCCAACCGCCCGGCGGTCCGCCCGGCCGCCGATTCGCACGCGCCTCCTCGTCCGGCCCCCCGCCGGGCCGCCGCCCGGGCCACCCGACCGGTCGCCCAGGAAACCGCCCGACCGCCGACCCGCAGCGCCCCCGGTCGGGC
>KE355319.1 GCA_000415505.1 Streptomyces afghaniensis 772 | reverse complement strand
TCTGGGTAGCGGGTCGATCGCGGACATCAACCGCACGACCCCGACGTGATCTTCCTGGCCGAGGCCTTCACCCGCCCGGCGATGATGCACACCCTGGCCCAGATCGGCTTCCAGCAGTCCTACACCTACTTCACCTGGCGCAACACCAAGGAAGAGCTGACCGAGTACCTGACCGAGCTGTCGGGCGAGGCGGCCTCCTACATGC
>KE355318.1 GCA_000415505.1 Streptomyces afghaniensis 772 | reverse complement strand
GAAAAAGCCTCTAGCGAGTTTCATGGCGGCCCGTACCCTAAACCGACTCAGGTGGTCACGGTAGAGAATACCGAGGCATTCGGGTGAACTATGGTTAAGGAACTCGGCAAAATGCCCCCGTAACTTCGGGAGAAGGGGGGCCACATCTGGTGATGAGCTTTGCGCTCTGAGCTGGGGGTGGCCGCAGAGACCAGCGAGAAGCGACTGTTTACTAAAAACACAGGTCCGTGCGAAGCCGTAAGGCGATGTATACGGACTGACGCCTCGCCCGGTGCTGGAAC
>KE355317.1 GCA_000415505.1 Streptomyces afghaniensis 772 | reverse complement strand
CGACCTGGCGATCCTCGCCGCCCGCAGCCTGACCGCCCGGGTCGTCGCCGACGCCCTGGACTCCGACGCCCCGCTCGTGCCGGTCGGCGACATGCGTGACACGGTCGCCGACCGGCTCGCCGCACTTCTTGGTGCACAGCCCCGGGGCACGGAACGCGGGGTGCGCTCCCTGGTGCTGCGGGTCGCGGGTTCGGCGGCATCCCGTGCCGCCGTGCGCCGCAGGCGCGCCCTC
>KE355316.1 GCA_000415505.1 Streptomyces afghaniensis 772 | reverse complement strand
CGGGGTCGACCCGGGTGGCTGCGCCGAGCGGCAGCGGGTGCGCGGAGTGCGAGGCGGCCGTGACCGAGGGGGACGAGCCGGGCCGCGCGGGCGTCGGTGAAGAAGACGGCGTTCTCGAAGCCGCGCGTAGTGAGTGTGCCGACGACGCGTACCGGGCCCCGGTCGGTGTGGAGCCGTCGGCCGGGGCGCGTCCAGTCGCCGGTGACGGCGACCTCGCCGACGGTGCGGGGGGCTCGGCCGGCGGCGAGGTCGTAGGGGGCGAACGCGGCGGTGGACCAGGGGTGGCCGACGAGGTCCGTGGGGGCTGTCGGGGCGTCTGTGGCTGCCGTGGCTTCCGTGACGCGGACGGCGAA
>KE355315.1 GCA_000415505.1 Streptomyces afghaniensis 772 | reverse complement strand
CAGCCCACTCTCGTGGACTTTTACCGGGTCCGGCGACTGAGGAAAGTTCATTCCCTCACGACACCCAACAGCCGTGCCCGACCAGCTCCCGTCCGAAGATCATGCGTTCCACGCTCTTGCGAGCAGTACTAGCAGCCTCGGCCCAAGATCCTGGCCGAGTAGTCAACGTTCCACCCATGAGCAACCAGCATCAGACATTCGCTGATGTACTGGCCTCTGAACCAGCCCCGAAGGACCGGCTTAGAAGTGCTCCTTAGAAAGGAGGTGATCCAGCCGCACCTTCCGGTACGGCTACCTTGTTACGACTTCGTCCCAATCGCCAGTCCCACCTTCGACAGCTCCCTCCCCACAAGGGGGTTGGGCCACCGGCTTCGGGTGTTACCGACTTTCGTGACGTG
>KE355314.1 GCA_000415505.1 Streptomyces afghaniensis 772 | reverse complement strand
GCCGGTCTCGATGGGTCTGGAAGTCGCTGCCGCGCGAGCTCGGCGGCCGTGGTCCTCGGCTTGGTGAGCTTGTAGGCAGGTGCCCGAGAGGGTGGAGGAGAGTCTCCTCCAGGGTAGACGGGCAGGATGTCGTCGCTCAGACCCAGGGACTTCTGCATCTCGGATGAAGAAGGTCCAGGGCGGCGAGCGGGGAGTTCGGCGCCGTCCCGGTGCCGGGTGATCGATTCCGGCGTCGACCTGCCAGTCGGTCGAGGGCGCGGAGGCGTGCCGTGAACGGTGTA
>KE355313.1 GCA_000415505.1 Streptomyces afghaniensis 772 | reverse complement strand
CTCGGTATTCTCTACCTGACCACCTGAGTCGGTTTAGGGTACGGGCCGCCATGAAACTCGCTAGTAGGCTTTTCTCGACAGCATAGGATCATCCACTTCACCACAATCGGCTCGGCATCAGGTCTCAGCCTTGTGTGCGACGGATTTACCTACCGCACGGCCTACACCCTTACCCCGGGACAACCACCGCCCGGGCTGGACTACCTTCCTGCGTCACCCCATCACTCACCTACTACCAGATCGGGTCACCGGCTCCACCACTTTCCTTTCCCCGAAGGGTCCGGAACGGCTTCACGGGCTTAGCATCACTGGATTCGATGTTTGACGCTTCACAGCGGGTACCGGAATATCAACCGGTTATCCATCGACTAC
>KE355312.1 GCA_000415505.1 Streptomyces afghaniensis 772 | reverse complement strand
CGCCGACCCGGTCCCCGTACGCGTCGGACTGCTGCGGCTGCTGACCCCCTGCAGGCCCTGCCCCGTAGCCGCCGGGCCCCTGCGGGCCCGCCGCCCCGGCAGGGGAGTTGTACGCGTCAGTGCCCTGCGGGTGTGAACCACCCGCGCCGGCGGGTCCGTACGTGCCGGAGGGCGCGCCTCCGGCAGGTGGCCCGTACGCGTCGGGCTGCTGCGGCGGCTGTCCGCCCGGGCCCTCCGGAGGCAGCGGGGCTCCGCCCGCGGGGGCGCCGTAGGAGCCTGCGTACGGGTTCGGGGGCTGGGTGCCCTCAGGGGGCAGCGCGCCCGGGCCCGGTGT
>KE355311.1 GCA_000415505.1 Streptomyces afghaniensis 772 | reverse complement strand
CGAGGCTTGGAGGTGTGAGTTCTCCGCGGGCGAGGGCCGACTGCCTGCCTGCGTTCGCCGTGAGGTGTCTTCGGTCGCTCGGGTGGGGTGCTCGGGGGCCGAGGCCGTCGTGTGCGGGGGCGCGGACGGGCCGTCCTGCCGGGCGCGTCGCGGGGCGCCCTCGGCCGCCCGGCCGGGAGCGTCGGCGGGCGAGGCCTGGCCGTACCGGGGCGAGGCGGAACGGTTCGCCGGGGACGGCTCGTCGGTGTGCCGGGGCTCCGTCGGGTGGGCATGGGGTGGTCGCGGGGTGCTGTCGGGTGTCCGCCCGGGGGCTCGGCGCGGGGCGCCTTCGCTCGCCCGTGCGGGCTCCGCGGGATCAGTGGGGCCCGTGGGGCCCGTGGGCGAGAGCGAA
>KE355310.1 GCA_000415505.1 Streptomyces afghaniensis 772 | reverse complement strand
GAAACGGGCCAGCGCTCCGCATCGCGCGAGGAGGTGATACTGCCGTCACGCCGGCCGGCCTCCCATCACGGCCCGGTAGACGGCCAGGCGCCGGACGGTGTCGCGCTCCAGCAGCGCGGCCGCCGCGGGGTCGCGCCCGGCCAGCTCCACGACGGTGTTGACCCCCCAGGCAGCCGAGGGCGCGCCCGGAGCCCTTTGCGGCACTCCGCCTCACCCTCGACCACGAGGGCGAGCAGTGCGCGCACCCGGTCGGCGGCCGGCCGCTCCAACGTCGTCCAGGACGGCCGTCTGCGTCACGGTCATCGCGTCCAGGTAGCGGGCGAGGGCCCTCTCGGAACAGCGCGTGCTTGCTCTGGAAGGTGTTGTAGATGCTGC
>KE355309.1 GCA_000415505.1 Streptomyces afghaniensis 772 | reverse complement strand
TCTCACGACGTTCTAAACCCACGCTCGCGTACCGCTTAATGGGCGAACAGCCAACCCTTGGGACCGACTCCAGCCCCAGGATGCGACGAGCCGACATCGAGGTGCCAACCATCCCGTCGATATGGACTCTTGGGGAAGATCAGCCTGTTATCCCCGGGGTACCTTTTATCCGTTGAGCGACGGCGCTTCCACAAGCCACCGCCGGATCACTAGTCCCGACTTTCGTCCCTGCTCGACCCGTCGGTCTCACAGTCAAGCTCCCTTGTGCACTTACACTCAACACCTGATTGCCAACCAGGCTGAGGGAACCTTTGGGCGCCTCCGTTACTCTTTAGGAGGCAACCGCCCCAGTTAAACTACCCATCAGACACTGTCCCTGATCCGGAT
>KE355308.1 GCA_000415505.1 Streptomyces afghaniensis 772 | reverse complement strand
GATCCCACAACCCCGTACTACGCAACCCCTCGCCGGGTCGTCACACGCATACGGTTTGGCCTCATCCGGTTTCGCTCGCCACTACTCCCGGAATCACGGTTGTTTTCTCTTCCTGCGGGTACTGAGATGTTTCACTTCCCCGCGTTCCCTCCACACTGCCTATGTGTTCAGCAGCGGGTGACAGCCCATGACGACTGCCGGGGTTTCCCCCATTCGGAAACCCCCCGGATCAAAGCCTGGTTGACGACTCC
>KE355307.1 GCA_000415505.1 Streptomyces afghaniensis 772 | reverse complement strand
GGACGCCGGAGGCGGAGTTGGGCCGCGCCGACAAGGCCGGATCTCGGACGATGTGCAATCGTGACCGTTCGTGGGGTAGGCCGGGTAGGGTCCAATTGGTCCGCGGTCCGGACGTGGGAAGGGTCGCCGCGGGTCGGGCGTTCGGTCGAGTGGAGGATCGTACGTCAGGGGCGGAGACGGGAATCCCTCGGGGGAGATTCGGGCTCTAGACTTCAGGTAGACCGGGGACCCCGGTACGGAGGACCACCTTCCGCCGCGAAACTCGGGGCCCGATCATCTGGCCGGACCCACGTAGTAC
>KE355306.1 GCA_000415505.1 Streptomyces afghaniensis 772 | reverse complement strand
CTCCACATCCTTTCCCACTTAGCGTACGCTTAGGGGCCTTAGTCGATGCTCTGGGCTGTTTCCCTCTCGACCATGGAGCTTATCCCCCACAGTCTCACTGCCGCGCTCTCACTTACCGGCATTCGGAGTTTGGCTAAGGTCAGTAACCCGGTAGGGCCCATCGCCTATCCAGTGCTCTACCTCCGGCAAGAAACACACGACGCTGCACCTAAATGCATTTCGGGGAGAACCAGCTATCACGGAGTTTGATTGGCCTTTCACCCCTAACCACAGGTCATCCCCCAGGTTTTCAACCCTAGTGGGTTCGGTCCTCC
>KE355305.1 GCA_000415505.1 Streptomyces afghaniensis 772 | reverse complement strand
GTCCAGCGCTGCCCGTGGGGGTCGCCTTGAACTTCTGGAGCGCGGCGGCGACTCGGGGCCCTGCGGCGCTCCCTCGGGGAGGCTCCTTGAGGCGCTCCCTGCGGCGGCTCCGTAGGGGGGCGTTGCCCGGGGCTGCTGACCGAAGGGCGGCTGCTGGCCGTAGCCCGGTGGTGGTGTGGGCTGGCCGTAGCCCGGGGGCGGGGCCGGGGCTGGGGTGCCTGGGGTGCTGCCTGAGGCTGGCCGTAGCCGGGCGGCGGCGGGGCCGTCTGGCCGGGGACCTGGCCGTACGGCGGCTGCTGCTGGCCCGGCTGGCCGTACGGCGCGGGCGCGGGGGCCGGGGGCGGTACCGGGGAGCCGCCGGGCGGG
>KE355304.1 GCA_000415505.1 Streptomyces afghaniensis 772 | reverse complement strand
GGTTAAGTCCCGCAACGAGCGCAACCCTTGTCCCGTGTTGCCAGCAGGCCCTTGTGGTGCTGGGGACTCGACGGGAGACCGCCGGGGTCAACTCGGAGGAAGGTGGGGACGACGTCAAGTCATCATCGCCCCTTATGTCTTGGGCTGCACACGTGCTACAATGGCCGGTACAATGAGCTGCGATACCGCGAGGTGGTGCGAATCTCAAAAAGCCGGTCTCAGTTCGGATTGGGGTCTGCAACTCGACCCCACGAAGTCGGAGTCGCTAGTAATCGCAGATCAGCATTGCT
>KE355303.1 GCA_000415505.1 Streptomyces afghaniensis 772 | reverse complement strand
TTCCATCTCGTGACTGCGTGCCTTTTGACGAATGAGCCTGCGAGTTTGCGGTGTGTTGCGAGGTTAACCCGGGTGGGGAAGCCGTAGCGAAAGCGAGTCCGAATAGGGCGTTTCAGTAGCACGCTCAAGACCCGAAGCGGAGTGATCTAGCCATGGGCAGGTTGAAGCGGAGGTAAGACTTCGTGGAGGACCGAACCCACCAGGGTTGAAAACC
>KE355302.1 GCA_000415505.1 Streptomyces afghaniensis 772 | reverse complement strand
AGCGCCCGGACGGAAAGACCCGACGAGGGTGAGTACAAAGGAAGCGACCGTTCCTTGAGAACTCAACAGCGTGCCAAAAGTCAACGCCAGATATGTTGATACCCCGTCTCCAGCATCTGCTGGGGCGAGGTTCCTTTGAAAAACACAGCGAGGACGCTGTGAACGGCCGGGCTTATTCCGCCTGGCTGTTCCGCTCTCGTGGTGTCGACCGGATTACCGGTAAACATTCACGGAGAGTTTGATCCTGGCTCAGGACGAACGCTGGCGGCGTGCTTAACACATGCAAGTCGAACGA
>KE355301.1 GCA_000415505.1 Streptomyces afghaniensis 772 | reverse complement strand
TTGTCCACGAGTGCAGGGCAGATTGCCCACGTGTTACTCACCCGTTCGCCACCTAATCCCACCGAACGTGGTTCATCGTTCGACTTGCATGTGTTAAGCACGCCGCCAGCGTTCGTCCTGAGCCAGGATCAAACTCTCCGTGAATGTTTACCGGTAATCCGGTCGACACCACGAGAGCGGAACAGCCAGGCGGAATAAGCCCGGCCGTTCTCAGCGTCCTCGCTGTGCTTTTTCAAGGGAACCTCGCCCCAGCAGATGCTGGAGACGGGGTATCAACATATCTGGCGTTGACT
>KE355300.1 GCA_000415505.1 Streptomyces afghaniensis 772 | reverse complement strand
GGTTTCTAGAACCAACACACGTGGACGCGAGCAACTGAGGACAAGCCCTCGGCCTACTTAGTACCGGTCAACTCCACACGTTACCGTGCTTCCATATCCGGCCTATCAACCCAGTCGTCTACTGGGAGCCTTACCCTCTCTAGGAGGTGGGAGTCCTCATCTCGAAGCAGGCTTCCCGCTTAGATGCTTTCAGCGGTTATCCCTCCCGAACGTAGCCAACCAGCCATGCCCTTGGCAGAACAACTGGCACACCAGAGGTTCGTCCGTCCCGGTCCTCTCGTACTAGGGACAGCCCTTCTCAAGACTCCTACGCGCACAGCGGATAGGGACCGAACTGT
>KE355299.1 GCA_000415505.1 Streptomyces afghaniensis 772 | reverse complement strand
CGCGCGACCGACCCGAGCAGTCCGATCGCGGCGAGGGCCAGGGTCGGTGCGAGTGCGCAGGCCAGGCGAGCACAACCTGCCGGCGGCGTCCCGGCGCCAGCAGTTCGGCCGTCGAGGCCGACCAGCGGCCGGCTGCCGACCGCCACGACCCCGCCGGCCGCGCTGGAACAGGCCAGCCCCGCCACGAGCAGCAGGATGACGGTGAGTCCGGCCAGTGCCTTCGCGCGAAGATCCGCCCGGGTGAACGGACC
>KE355298.1 GCA_000415505.1 Streptomyces afghaniensis 772 | reverse complement strand
TATATAATAAGCTTTTATTAGCTTAGTGGTAAAGCGATAAACTGAAGATTTATTTTACATGTAGTTCGATTCTCATTAAAGGCAAATATATAAATAAATATATAAAAATAATGTAAATACTAAGATTTGAACTTAGATAGTATATCCTAAAAACATACATTTTACCGATTAAATTATATTTACTAAAACATTTAATATATATATATATATTACTTATAATAATAATTAATAAAGGAGGTGTTGTTTAACGGTTAAGCTATTAGATTGC
>KE355297.1 GCA_000415505.1 Streptomyces afghaniensis 772 | reverse complement strand
GTTTTTGTTAAACAAGTCGCTTCTCGCTGGTCGTCTGCGGCCACCCCCACGCTCAGAGCGCAGAGCTCATCACCAGATGTGGCCCCCGTTCCTCCCGAACGTTACGGGGGCGATTTTGCCGAGTTCCTTAACCATAGTTCACCCGAACGCCTCGGTATTCTCTACCTGACCACCTGAGTCGGTTTAGGGTACGGGCCGCCATGAAACTCGCTAGAGGCTTTTCTCGACAGCATAGGATCATCCACTTCACCACAATCGGCTCGGCATCAGGTCTCAGCCTTGTGTGCGACGGATTTACCTACCGCAC
>KE355295.1 GCA_000415505.1 Streptomyces afghaniensis 772 | reverse complement strand
ACGGGGCCTCGAAGAAGCGGGAGAAGGCCCAGCCGTCGGGGAGTCAGCCATGGTCTCGCCCGCGGCCACCGCACGGTCGCGCAGCGGATCAGGAAGCGCACCCGGCCAGCCGGTGGCCGTCACGCCCTCGGCCGTGACGCGGTCGAGGACGTGACGGGCAGGGGGAGCTCGGCAGTGCGGGTCCCTCGGGCGCCGGAGCAGGGAGGGAGTTCGGGCCTCGACGACCGCGGTGGGAGAGGAGAGCGCAGTCAGGACGGAACGGAGTGCGGGCGCGGGAGCCGGGGGGACATGCAGCGGCATGGTG
>KE355294.1 GCA_000415505.1 Streptomyces afghaniensis 772 | reverse complement strand
TATTTTATTAGATGATGTTTAAGTGCCGTTGATGCTCATACCGCGTTATGGATTTATGATAATTGTATTTCTGGTCCATTGATGCAAGGTAGAACTTGTATTTTAGTTTCTCATAATGTTGCTTTGACTTTAAAGAATGCTGATCTTGTTGTTATATTAGAAGATGGTCAAGTTAAAGATCAAGGTTCACCAATAGAATTATTAGATAAAGGTTTATTAGGTGAAGATGAATTAGTTAAAAGTAGTATTTTATCAAGATCAGCTTCATCGATTAATATTGATCAAAACAAAGATAACT
>KE355293.1 GCA_000415505.1 Streptomyces afghaniensis 772 | reverse complement strand
CGGGGTCTTTCCGTCCTGCTGCGCGAAACGAGCATCTTTACTCGTAGTGCAATTTCGCCGGGCCTATGGTTGAGACAGTCGAGAAGTCGTTACGCCATTCGTGCAGGTCGGAACTTACCCGACAAGGAATTTCGCTACCTTAGGATGGTTATAGTTACCACCGCCGTTTACTGGCGCTTAAGTTCTCAGCTTCGCCCACCGAAATGGAGCTAACCGGTCCCTTAACGTTCCAGCA
>KE355292.1 GCA_000415505.1 Streptomyces afghaniensis 772 | reverse complement strand
TTATTAATGTTTGTAATAATTCATTTAACTGGAATTTTCAATCAAATTCAAATCGGGAATCTGGCTTTGGCAAAAAATTTGTTTAGATCCTTTATTAATTATATTTAGAAGAAACAAAATACTGAAAAACTAACTAATCAAAATTTTTAGCAAAACCCATTAATATCAGGTATTATTACAGAAATTATAACAATTATTAAAAGTACAAATATTAAATTGAATTCGAGATTTTGATAATGAAGGTAAA
>KE355291.1 GCA_000415505.1 Streptomyces afghaniensis 772 | reverse complement strand
TGTATCTGGCGGGACCACCCGCTAAGCCTAAATATTCCCTGGTGACCGATAGCGGATAGTACCGTGAGGGAATGGTGAAAAGTACCGCGGGATCGGAGTGAAATAGTACCTGAAACCGTGTGCCTACAAGCCGTGGGAGCGTCGGATGGAAGCTTGCTTCCATCTCGTGACTGCGTGCCTTTGAAGAATGAGCCTGCGAGTTTGCGGT
>KE355290.1 GCA_000415505.1 Streptomyces afghaniensis 772 | reverse complement strand
ATCTATTTTTTAAGGATTGGTTCAGAAATTATGGCTAATTTTGAACTTAAAATAGATCGTAGCATTGATTTGATGTGGAGAGCACATATTCGTACAATGAAGCATTTATTAGAGTGATATAGTAGTTGTTGTATTATATAATATGACTTTAGTTCATTTATTGTTTTCTTAAACATAAATTTTTGAGAACCCTTTAACTGTCGAATTATTTGTTTTGAAAAACTTCTTTCTAGTAATCTTTCTTTGCAAAGATATTTGCAACCACTTTTTGATCTTGTTCGT
>KE355289.1 GCA_000415505.1 Streptomyces afghaniensis 772 | reverse complement strand
CCTGGTAGGCGGTGAGCCCGACCCTAGCCGGCAGCCCGGCCGTCTCCTCGAAGGAGAGGTTGCGCGGGCTTGCGCGCAGGGTGCGCAGGGGCCGCGGCCACGTATTCGGCGAAGGTCGCCTCGGGAGAGGAACGTCCCTCGCGTACGTACCCGATGACCTCGGTCCCCGACGTCGAACTCCGAGACCGCCGACGCCGGGCCGTAACGACGACGGCCCGAGACCGTCCCAGCCCG
>KE355288.1 GCA_000415505.1 Streptomyces afghaniensis 772 | reverse complement strand
CGGGATCATGACGTAGTCCAGCTCCATGGTCTCCGCGCCTGAGAGTGTCTCAGCGGCGACCATCCCATCGCCTCAGCGGCGTGCGCGAGCATGAGCTTCGCGGTGACGTCACCGATGGCGTAGATGTGCGGAACGGACGTACGGGCAGCGCTCGTCCACATCGATGGCGCCGCGCTCCGTGACCTTGACGCCGGTGTTCTCCAGGCCGTACCCGGTCAC
>KE355287.1 GCA_000415505.1 Streptomyces afghaniensis 772 | reverse complement strand
AGATATTGCTTGTTTTACTGGTTGAGGTTTTTTGTTTCTTAACGGGTTTTGCTCAGATAATAACTGCTAATTAATAAATTTAATTATAAAACTTTTTTTACAATGGTTTTGGAATCAAGATGGGCAGACCAACCTGACAAATTAAATAACAATTCATCTAACACAAATAAAAAAATTTAACTCAAATAAAAACATTTTAATAAAAATTCAAATAAAGATAAACCAATTACACCACCATCATCATCATCATCAAATAGAAAACCCATAAAACATAAAGAAGAATTAACAAAAATTGAAATTTTAAAACAAAAAATTGAAG
>KE355286.1 GCA_000415505.1 Streptomyces afghaniensis 772 | reverse complement strand
AGGTGGAGCGAATCTCAAAAAGCCGGTCTCAGTTCGGATTGGGGTCTGCAACTCGACCCCATGAAGTCGGAGTCGCTAGTAATCGCAGATCAGCATTGCTGCGGTGAATACGTTCCCGGGCCTTGTACACACCGCCCGTCACGTCACGAAAGTCGGTAACACCCGAAGCCGGTGGCCCAACCCCTTGTCGGGGAGGGAGCTGTCGAAGGTGGGACTGGCGATTGGGACGAAGTCGTAACAAGGTAGCCGTACCGGAAGGTGCG
>KE355285.1 GCA_000415505.1 Streptomyces afghaniensis 772 | reverse complement strand
GCAGATCAGCATTGCTGCGGTGAATACGTTCCCGGGCCGTTCGTACACACCGCCCGTCACGTCACGAAAAGTCGGTAACACCCGAAGCCGGTGGCCCAACCCCCTTGTGGGAGGGAGCTGTCGAAGGTGGGACTGGCGATTGGGACGAAGTCGTAACAAGGTAGCCGTACCGAAGGTGCGGCTGGATCACCTCCTTTCTAAGGAGCACTTCTAAGCCGGTCCTTCGGGGCTGGTTCAGAGGCCAGTACATCAGCGAATGTCTGATGCTGGTTGCTCATGGGTGGAACGTTGACTACTCGGCCAGGATCTTGGGCCGGAGGCTGCTAGTACTGCTCG
>KE355284.1 GCA_000415505.1 Streptomyces afghaniensis 772 | reverse complement strand
ACTGGCGGGCCTTGATGAAGCAGACGCGCACGTCATGAGCGGCGCTGCGGGCGAGCAGCCCACCCGACCGAGTGGTTCAGCTACACCGGCGGCCACCAGCACCAGTCCGACCACGAGGGTGTCCGGATCCTCAACGAGATCATGACGCTGGTCCGGCAGCGCGGGGCGTCTACAACTCCAGCCCGGCTGGTCAGCGTCGCTGGCGCGACGTCCGCTAGCG
>KE355283.1 GCA_000415505.1 Streptomyces afghaniensis 772 | reverse complement strand
CATCTTTACTCGTAGTGCAATTTCTACCGGGCCTATGGTTGAGACAGTCGAGAAGTCGTTACGCCATTCGTGCAGGTCGGAACTTACCCGACAAGGAATTTCGCTACCTTAGGATGGTTATAGTTACCACCGCCGTTTACTGGCGCTTAAGTTCTCAGCTTCGCCCCACCGAAATGGAGCTAACCGGTCCCCTTAACGTTCCAGCACCGGGCAGGCGTCAGTCCGTATACATCGCCTTACGGCTTCGCACGGACCTGTGTTTTTAGTAAACAGTCGCTTCTCGCTGGTCTCTGCGGCCACCCCCAGCTCAGAGCGCAAAGCTCATCACCAGATG
>KE355282.1 GCA_000415505.1 Streptomyces afghaniensis 772 | reverse complement strand
ATTCCTCGGTGACCGATAGCGGATAGTACCGTGAGGGAATGGTGAAAAGTACCGACGGGAGCGGAGTGAAATAGTACCTGAAACCGTGTGCCTACAAGCCGTGGGAGCGTCGGATGGAAGCTTGCTTCCATCTCGTGACTGCGTGCCTTTTGAAGAATGAGCCTGCGAGTTTGCGGTGTGTTGCGAGGTTAACCCGGGTGGGGAAGCCGTAGCGAAAGCGA
>KE355281.1 GCA_000415505.1 Streptomyces afghaniensis 772 | reverse complement strand
CGTCCTCGCTGCGCGAAACGAAGCATCTTTACTCGTAGTGCAATTTCACCGGGCCTATGGTTGAGACAGTCGAGAAGTCGTTACGCCATTCGTGCAGGTCGGAACTTACCCGACAAGGAATTTCGCTACCTTAGGATGGTTATAGTTACCACCGCCGTTTACTGGCGCTTAAGTTCTCAGCTTCGCCCCACCGAAATGGAGCTAACCGGTCCCCTTAACGTTCCAGCACCGGGCAGGCGTCAGTCCGTATACATCGCCTTACGGCTTCGCACGGACCTGTGTTTTTAGTAAACAGTCGCTTCTCG
>KE355280.1 GCA_000415505.1 Streptomyces afghaniensis 772 | reverse complement strand
CACGTACGACCTCGTCCGGGCCGCGCTGGAACGGACCCGGACGATCCGCCGCGGTGTACTCGATCGGCGACGGCGAACACTCGCACGGCTGGCAGGCCTTCGACGACCTCGGCCGCGAGTGCGCCGTGTTCATCGCGCCACGACCTGGACCACGGACGAACACCGGTCTCGGCCGTGCGTCGCGCGACCGCCTGTCCGTCGT
>KE355279.1 GCA_000415505.1 Streptomyces afghaniensis 772 | reverse complement strand
AACTGGCGTTAGCGCTTCACAGTCTCCCAGCTATCCTACTCAAGCCGAACCGAACACCAATATCAAACTGTAGTAAAGGTCCCGGGGTCTTTCCGTCCTGCTGCGCGAAACGAGCATCATTACTCGTAGTGCAATTTCACCGGGCCTATGGTTGAGACAGTCGAGAAGTCGTTACGCCATTCGTGCAGGTCGGAACTTACCCGACAAGGAATTTCGCTACCTTAGGATGGTTATAGTTACCACCGCCGTTTACTGGCGCTTAAGTTCTCAGCTTCGCCCCACCGAAATGGAGCTAACCGGTCCCCTTAACGTTCCAGCACCGGGCAGGCGTCAGTCCGTATACATCGCCTTACGGCTTCGCACGGACCTGTGTTCTTGTAA
>KE355278.1 GCA_000415505.1 Streptomyces afghaniensis 772 | reverse complement strand
ACTGGCGGGACCACCCGCTAAGCCTAAATATTCCTCGGTGACCGATAGCGGATAGTACCGTGAGGGAATGGTGAAAAGTACCGCGGGAGCGGAGTGAAATAGTACCTGAAACCGTGTGCCTACAAGCCGTGGGAGCGTCGGATGGAAGCTTGCTTCCATCTCGTGACTGCGTGCCTTTTGAAGAATGAGCCTGCGAGTTTGCGGTGTGTTGCGAGGTTAACCCGGGTGGGGAAGCCGTAGCGAAAGCGAGTCCGAATAGGGCGTTTCAGTAGCACGCTCAAGACCCGAGGCGGAGTGATCTAGCCATGGGCAGGTTGAAGC
>KE355277.1 GCA_000415505.1 Streptomyces afghaniensis 772 | reverse complement strand
ACCCGCGATGACGATCGACTGCGGAGGTCCTCCGCGAGGATCTGCTCCTCGTACGTCACCACGCGCGCGCTGCGCTTGGTGCCGGGGAGCAGCTTCGGGGTGGCGCCCGTGGCGATGATGCAGTGGTCGAAGCCTATGGTGCGGGAGTTGCCGTCGTGGTCGGCGACCAGAAGCGTGTGCGGGTCGAGGAACGTACCGCGGCCACCGACTTCCGTGATCTTGTTCTTCTTCATCAGGTAGTGGAC
>KE355276.1 GCA_000415505.1 Streptomyces afghaniensis 772 | reverse complement strand
TGTAGGCCGTGCGGTACGGTAAATCCGTCGCACACAAGGCTGAGACCTGATGCCGAGCCGATTGTGGTGAAGTGGATGATCCTATGCTGTCGAGAAAAGCCTCTAGCGAGTTTCATGGCGGCCCGTACCCTAAACCGACTCAGGTGGTCAGGTAGAGAATACCGAGGCGTTCGGGTGAACTATGGTTAAGGAACTCGGCAAAATGCCCCCGTAACTTCGGGAGAAGGGGGGCCACATCTGGTGATGAGCTTTGCGCTCTGAGCTGGGGGTGGCCGCAGAGACCAGCGA
>KE355275.1 GCA_000415505.1 Streptomyces afghaniensis 772 | reverse complement strand
CGTGAGACGAGGTCAGAAAACCGTTGATGTGGCGAAGGACATGCGAAAGGTCCGGCGTAGAGGGTAAGACCCCCGTAGACGAAACGTCAGCGGCTCGTTTGAGAGACACCCAAGTAGCACGGGGCCCGAGAAATCCCGTGTGAATCTGGCGGGACCACCCGCTAAGCCTAAATATTCCCTGGTGACCGATAGCGGATAGTACCGTGAGGGAATGGTGAAAAGTACCGCGGGAGC
>KE355274.1 GCA_000415505.1 Streptomyces afghaniensis 772 | reverse complement strand
TCGCCTTGGTGAGCCATTACCTCACCAACAAGCTGACTAGGCCGCGGGCTTCATCTGCACGCCGGAGCTTTCTACCACCAACGAGATTGCCCCTAGTGGTTTGTATTCCGGGTATTTAGACCCCGTTTTCCAGGGCTTGTCCCAGAGTGCAGGGGCACGATTTGCCCACGTGTTACGTCACCCGTTCGCCACTAATCCCACCAAGTGGTTCGATCGTTCGACTTGCATGTGTTAAGCACGCCGCCAGCGTTCGTCCTGAGCCAGGATCAAACTCCCCGTGAATGTTTACCGGTAATCCGGTCGACACCACGAGAGCGGAACAGCCAGGCGGAATAAGCCCGGCCGTTCACAGCGTCCTCGCTGTGTTTTTTCAAAGGAACCTCGCCCCAGCAGATGCTGGAGACGGGGTATCAACATATCTGGCGTTGACTTTTGGCACGCTGTTGACGTTCTCAAGGAACGGTCGCTTCCTTTGTACTCACCCTCTCGGGCTTTCCTCCGGGCGCTTCCCTTCGGTCTTGCGT
>KE355273.1 GCA_000415505.1 Streptomyces afghaniensis 772 | reverse complement strand
GGACAAGGGTTGCGCTCGTTGCGGGACTTAACCCAACACCTCACGACACGAGCTGACGACAGCCATGCACCACCTGTACACCGACCACAAGGGGGACCCTGTCTCCAGGGTTTTCCGGTGTATGTCAAGCCTTGGTAAGGTTCTTCGCGTTGCGTCGAATTAAGCCACATGCTCCGCCGCTTGTGCGGGCCCCCGTCAATTCCTTTGAGTTTTAGCCTTGCGGCCGTACTCCCCAGGCGGGGCACTTAATGCGTTAGCTGCGGCACGGACAACGTGGAATGTTGCC
>KE355272.1 GCA_000415505.1 Streptomyces afghaniensis 772 | reverse complement strand
TCGTCGTCGTCGTACACGAGCGCCAGGGCGGCCGCCCGGTCGGCGCCCACGTCGGTGAGTACGGCCTCGGTGACCTCGGGGGCCTCCACGATCTGCTCGTTCGCGGCCGGTTCGGCGCCGGCCGTGCCCGTGCGGTTGACGGCCGCGCTGACCCGGTCGAGCAGGGCCGCCGAGGCGGCCGGCCCGGCCGACCACCGGCTGCCGCAC
>KE355271.1 GCA_000415505.1 Streptomyces afghaniensis 772 | reverse complement strand
GGGCTTGTCCCACGAGTGCAGGGCAGATTGCCCACGTGTTACTCACCCGTTCGCCACTAATCCCCACCGAAGTGGTTCATCGTTCGACTTGCATGTGTTAAGCACGCCGCCAGCGTTCGTCCTGAGCCAGGATCAAACTCTCCGTGAATGCTTACCGGTAATCCGGTCGACACCACGAGAGCGGAACAGCCAGGCGGAATAAGCCCGGCCGTTCACAGCGTCCTCGCTGTGTTTTTTCAAAGGAACCTCGCCC
>KE355270.1 GCA_000415505.1 Streptomyces afghaniensis 772 | reverse complement strand
TGTGTAGGAGTAGCTGGAGACTGTGAAGCGCTAACGCCAGTTAGTGTGGAGTCGTCGTTGAATACCAGTCCGGTCGTGCTGGATGTCTAACCTGGGTCCGTGATCCGGATCAGGGACAGTGTCTGATGGGTAGTTTAACTGGGGCGGTTGCCTCCTAAAGAGTAACGGAGGCGCCCAAAGGTTCCCTCAGCCTGGTTGGCAATCAGGTGTTGAGTGTAAGTGCACAAGGGAGCTT
>KE355269.1 GCA_000415505.1 Streptomyces afghaniensis 772 | reverse complement strand
AACCCAGTCGTCTACTGGGAGCTTACCCTCTCTAGGAGGTGGGAGTCCGTCATCTCGAAGCAGGCTTCCCGCTTAGATGCTTTCAGCGGTTATCCCTCCCGAACGTAGCCAACCAGCCATGCCCTTGGCAGAACAACTGGCACACCAGAGGTTCGTCCGTCCCGGTCCTCTCGTACTAGGGACAGCCCTCCTCAAGACTCCTACGCGCACAGCGGATAGGGACCGAACTGTCTCACGACGTTCTAAA
>KE355268.1 GCA_000415505.1 Streptomyces afghaniensis 772 | reverse complement strand
GAGACAGTTCGGTCCCGTATCCGCTGTGCGCGTAGGAGTCTTGAGAAGGGCTGTCCCTAGTACGAGAGGACCGGGACGGACGAACCTCTGGTGTGCCAGTTGTTCTGCCAAGGGCATGGCTGGTTGGCTACGTTCGGGAGGGATAACCGCTGAAAGCATCTAAGCGGGAAGCCTGCTTCGAGATGAGGACTCCCACCTCCTAGAGAGGGTAAGGCTCCCAGTAGACGACTGGGTTGATAGGCCGGATATGGAAGCACGGTAGCGTGTGGAGTTGACCGGTACTAATAGGCCGAGGGCTTGTCCTCAGTTGCTCGCGTCCACTGTGTTGGTTCTGAAACCACGAACAGC
>KE355267.1 GCA_000415505.1 Streptomyces afghaniensis 772 | reverse complement strand
TAATTTTATTATTTTATATATGGACTTTGTCAGATACTTTTGCTGAAAAGAACATCCCATTCAAACTACCAATTAGAGATTGTTTCTTAATATTTAAGATTAGAATAATTATATTATTATAATAAGTATCTCATATTTTATTTAACCAATTACTTAATATTCTGAATATTATAAATAATTAATCAATCTGTCTAATTATAGTTAAGCTGCATAGGGTCTTTTTGCTTACTATATCTAAACGGCATCTTCACC
>KE355266.1 GCA_000415505.1 Streptomyces afghaniensis 772 | reverse complement strand
GTCGTCACGACGCTCGAACGAACGGCTGCCGCCACGGTCGTCGCGACGCTCGAAGGAACGGCCACCACGGTCGTCACGACGGAAGCCGCCGCGCTCGCCACGGTCGCCCCGGTCAGCCCGGTCGTCCCGGCGGAAACCACCACGGTCACGGTCGCGGTCGAAGGAACGGCCGCCACGGTCGCGGTCGCGGTCCCGGTCGCGGTTGAACCCACCGCGGTCGTCACGACGCTCGAAGGAACGCCCGCCACGGTCGTCACGACGCTCGAAGGAACGGCCACCCCGGTCGCGGTCGGCGTACCGGTCACGCCCGGCCCCGCCGCGCTCCTCGCGCCGCTCCCGACGCTCGTACGGCGCGGAGGAAGCCTCGGCGCGCTCGACGTCCTGCGCGGTCCGCTGCTCCGGCACCGACACCTCGACGCCGGCCG
>KE355265.1 GCA_000415505.1 Streptomyces afghaniensis 772 | reverse complement strand
GTGACCGATAGCGGATAGTACCGTGAGGGAACTGGTGAAAAGTACCGCGGGAGCGGAGTGAAATAGTACCTGAAACCGTGTGCCTACAAGCCGTGGGAGCGTCGGATGGAAGCTTGCTTCCATCTCGTGACTGCGTGCCTTTTGAAGAATGAGCCTGCGAGTTTGCGGTGTGTTGCGAGGTTAACCCGGGTGGGGAAGCCGT
>KE355264.1 GCA_000415505.1 Streptomyces afghaniensis 772 | reverse complement strand
CGAGTTTGTCGGTGTGTTGTCGAGGTTAACCCGGGTGGGGAAGGCCGTAGCGAAAGCGAGTCCGAATAGGGCGTTTCAGTAGCACGCTCAAGACCCGAAGCGGAGTGATCTAGCCATGGGCAGGTTGAAGCGGAGGTAAGACTTCGTGGAGGACCGAACCCACCAGGGTTGAAAACCTGGGGGATGACCTGTGGTTAGGGGTGAAAGGCCAATCAAACTCCGTGATAGCTGGTTCTCCCCGAAGTGCATTTAGGTGCAGCGTCGTGTGTTTCTTGCCGGAGGTAGAGCACTGGATAGGC
>KE355263.1 GCA_000415505.1 Streptomyces afghaniensis 772 | reverse complement strand
TGAGCCGTGCTACTGAAACGCCCGTACTTCGGACTCGGCTTTCGCTACGGCTTCCCCACCCGGGTTAACCTCGCAACACACCGCAAACTCGCTAGGCTCATTCTTCAAAAGGCACGCAGTCACGAGATGGAAGCAAGCTTCCATCCGACGCTCCCACGGCTTGTAGGCACACGGTTTCAGGTACTATTTCGACTCCGCTCCCGCGGTACTTTTCACCATTCCCTCACGGTACTATCCGCTATCCGGTCACCAGGGAATATTTAGGCTTAGCGGGTGGTCCC
>KE355262.1 GCA_000415505.1 Streptomyces afghaniensis 772 | reverse complement strand
GGAAAATACTCTTCCCATGTTAAAATAGAAGTCATAGTGCCACTCTTGGTGATATTAGCTAATTTGCTGGTAGTTTTTATATTTCTTTAAAGGTTTATTGAACGCTAACTAATCTCTATATAACTTTTTTTTTCTTTTTCTTACGTATTTTTTGTCTATTTACCAATTGTAAATTTCAAAAAAATTTTCACCGTCAAGCATGATTTGAATACTGAAATCAAAACTGCAACTGAGTCTAAGTTCACATCAATTTATTGCATTAAAATTTTAGAAAAAATATATTAGAATGAGATATGTAGATAGAAGTGAACTATTATTTAG
>KE355261.1 GCA_000415505.1 Streptomyces afghaniensis 772 | reverse complement strand
GAGACGAGTCAGAAACCGTTGATGTAGGCGAAGGACATGCGAAAGGTCCGGCGTAGAGGGTAAGACCCCCGTAGTCGAAACGTCAGCGGCTCGTTTGAGAGACACCCAAGTAGCACGGGGCCCGAGAAATCCCGTGTGAATCTGGCGGGACCACCCGCTAAGCCTAGATATTCCCTGGTGACCGATAGCGGATAGTACCGTGAGGAAATGGTGAAAAGTACCGCGGGAGCGGAGTGAAATAGTACCTGAAACCGTGTGCCTACAAGCCGTGGGA
>KE355260.1 GCA_000415505.1 Streptomyces afghaniensis 772 | reverse complement strand
CCGAAGGAGTTGTGACGGTTCACGAGTGAGAATGCAGGCATGAGTAGCGATTCACACGTGAGAAACGTGTGCGCCGATTGACTAAGGGTTCCTGGGTCAAGCTGATCTGCCCAGGGTAAGTCGGGACCTAAGGCGAGGCCGACAGGCGTAGTCGATGGATAACCGGTTGATATTCCGGTACCCGCTGTGAAGCGTCAAACATCGAATCCAGTGATGCTAAGCCCGTGAAGCCGTTCCGGACCCTTCGG
>KE355259.1 GCA_000415505.1 Streptomyces afghaniensis 772 | reverse complement strand
TGCAGACCCGGGTTAAGCCCGGGCCTTTCACAACCGACGTGACAAGCCGCCTACGAGCTCTTTACGCCCAATAATTCCGGACAACGCTCGCGCCCTACGTATTACCGCGGCTGCTGGCACGTAGTTAGCCGGCGCTTCTTCTGCAGGTACCGTCACTTTCGCTTCTTCCCTGCTGAAAGAGGTTTACAACCCGAAGGCCGTCATCCCTCACGCGGCGTCGCTGCATCAGGCTTTCGCCCATTGTGCAATATTCCCCACCGC
>KE355258.1 GCA_000415505.1 Streptomyces afghaniensis 772 | reverse complement strand
GCAGGCGGAAAGACCCGGACCGTTTACTTACAGTTTGTATATTGGTGTTCGGTTCGGCTTGTGTAGGATAGCTGGGAGACTGTGAAGCGCTAACGCCAGTTAGTGTGGAGTCGTCGTTGAAATACCAGTCTGGTCGTGCTGGATGTCTAACCTGGGTCCGTGATCCGGATCAGGGACAGTGTCTGATGGGTAGTTTAACTGGGGCGGTTGCCTCCTAAAGAGTAACGGAGGCGCCCAAAGGTTCCCTCAG
>KE355257.1 GCA_000415505.1 Streptomyces afghaniensis 772 | reverse complement strand
GTCGTGAGATGTTGGGTTAAGTCCCGCAACGAGCGCAACCCTTGTCCCGTGTTGCCAGCAGGCCCTTGTGGTGCTGGGGACTCACGGGAGACCGCCGGGGTCAACTCGGAGGAAGGTGGGGACGACGTCAAGTCATCATGCCCCTTATGTCTTGGGCTGCACACGTGCTACAATGGCCGGTACAATGAGCTGCGATACCGCGAGGTGGAGCGT
>KE355256.1 GCA_000415505.1 Streptomyces afghaniensis 772 | reverse complement strand
CAGGAAGAGAAAACAACCGTGATTCCGGGAGTAGTGGCGAGCGAAACCGGATGAGGCCAAACCGTATGCGTGTGAGACCCGGCAGGCGTTGCGTATACGGGGTTGTGGGATCTCTCTTTCGCGGTCTGCCGGCCGTGAGACGAGTCAGAAACCGTTGATGTAGGCGAAGGACATGCGAAAGGTCCGGCGTAGAGGGTAAGACCCCCGTAGTCG
>KE355255.1 GCA_000415505.1 Streptomyces afghaniensis 772 | reverse complement strand
CGGGAGGCACCTCGCGCCGTACCTGCCCACACCCGCTCCAGCCCGAGCGGGCCCGGAGACGGGGGTCGGGTCCCATCTCCGCGGCGCCTGGGGTTCCGCCGGCATCCTGCCGATCTCCTGGGCCTACGTCCGGCTCATGGCGGGAGGGGCTGAAGCGGGCCACGCAGGTCGCGGCGCTCAGCGCCAACTACATCGCCAAGCGGCTGGAACCGCACTACCCGGTGCTCTACACCGGCCCCGGCG
>KE355254.1 GCA_000415505.1 Streptomyces afghaniensis 772 | reverse complement strand
AGAAACCAAAAAAAATAGGATCACCTCCTTATAATTAGCCTATTTTTAACTGGGTTGTGGACCTAAATATTTTTAATTTGTATTTAGAACTGATGATAGCAAGATTTTTTTTAAGTTTCAAGAAACGTTTTGACGTGTTTAACTACAGCCCTAACAGCAACTTAGGGTTGTAAAAAAGCCCTAAATTTTCTATAAAGCTTTTGCAAACACGACCCCACCAAGCATTTAAACCTCAAAAATAAACTATGAAGTAATTAAGCAATTGTTTCAATCTTATCCA
>KE355253.1 GCA_000415505.1 Streptomyces afghaniensis 772 | reverse complement strand
TCCCCTACCCATCACGATCCCTTGGGGGTATATATCGCAATGACACGACTTCGGCGGTACGCTTGAGCCCCGCTGCATTGTCGGCGCGGAATCACTAGACCAGTGAGCTATTACGCACTCTTTCAAGGGTGGCTGCTTCTAAGCCAACCTCCTGGTTGTCTGTGCGACTCCACATCCGTTTCCCACTTAGCGTACGGCTTAGGGGCCTTAGTCG
>KE355252.1 GCA_000415505.1 Streptomyces afghaniensis 772 | reverse complement strand
AAAAACACAGGTCCGTGCGAAGCCGTAAGGCGATGTATACGGACTGACGCCTGCCCGGTGCTGGAACGTTAAGGGGACCGGTTAGTTCCATTTCGGTGGGGCGAAGCTGAGAACTTAAGCGCCAGTAAACGGCGGTGGTAACTATAACCATCCTAAGGTAGCGAAATTCCTTGTCGGGTAAGTTCCGACCTGCACGAATGGCGTAACGACTTCTCGACTGTCTCAACCATAGGCCCGGTGAAATTGCACTACGAGTAGAGATGCTCGTTTCGCGCAGCAGGACGGAAAGACCCCGGGACCTTTAC
>KE355251.1 GCA_000415505.1 Streptomyces afghaniensis 772 | reverse complement strand
GTGTCGTGAGATGTTGGGTTAAGTCCCGCAACGAGCGCAACCCTTGTCCCGTGTTGCCAGCAGGCCCTTGTGGTGCTGGGGACTCACGGGAGACCGCCGGGGTCAACTCGGAGGAAGGTGGGGACGACGTCAAGTCATCATGCCCCTTATGTCTTGGGCTGCACACGTGCTACAATGGCCGGTACAATGAGCTGCGATACCGCGAGGTGGAGCGAATCTCAAAAAGCCGGTACTCAGTTCGGATTGGGGTCTGCAACTCGACCCCATGAAGTCGGAGTCGCTAGTAATCGCAGATCAGCATT
>KE355250.1 GCA_000415505.1 Streptomyces afghaniensis 772 | reverse complement strand
TAAACTTAAGTCTAATATCTAATGTTTCTTCTAATGATTCAAATTGATATGGATTGTTTGTATAGTTCAAAAAGGTACAATTGGTGGTTTAGATCATGATTTCATATTTGCACCACGTTTAGATGATCGATTATGTAGTTTTGCTGCACTTCATGCTTTAAATTTGTTTTCAAAAAAAGTTGATGTAAATGACTCAGATTCATTATCTGTTTTAGCTTTATTTGATAATGAAGAAGTTGGTTCATTAACCAGAACTGGTGCTAAAGGTGGTTTACTCG
>KE355249.1 GCA_000415505.1 Streptomyces afghaniensis 772 | reverse complement strand
CGCCCGGGCTGGACAACCTTCCTGCGTCACCCCATCACTCACCTACTACCAGATCGGGTCACCGGCTCCACCACTTTCCTTTCCCCGAAGGGTCCGGAACGGCTTCACGGGCTTAGCATCACTGGATTCGATGTTTGACGCTTCACAGCGGGTACCGGAATATCAACCGGTTATCCATCGACTACGCCTGTCGGCCTCGCCTTAGGTCCCGACTTACCCTGGGCCAGAT
>KE355248.1 GCA_000415505.1 Streptomyces afghaniensis 772 | reverse complement strand
TGGGCGTGTCACCCGCTGCTGAACACATAGGCAGTGTGGAGGGAGCGCGGGGAAGTGAAACATCTCAGTACCCGCAGGAAGAGAAAACAACCGTGATTCCGGGAGTAGTGGCGAGCGAAACCGGATGAGGCAAACCGTATGCGTGTGAGACCCGGCAGGGGTTGCGTATACGGGGTTGTGGGATCTCTCTTTCACGGTCTGCCGGCCGTGAGACGAGTCAGAAACCGTTGATGTAGGCGAAGGACA
>KE355247.1 GCA_000415505.1 Streptomyces afghaniensis 772 | reverse complement strand
TATATAAAATTTCATCATCCCAAAGTTCATTTTCTTTAACCATTCATCATCAACAAATTTTGTTAAGTGTGATCTAACTGAATCTGGGAATATAACAACAATAACATCATCTTCAGTTAAATCTTTGTTATCATTAATATAATCAATTAATGCAGCAAATGCACTACCTGATGAACCACCAACAAGAACACCTTCATTTGAAATTAGTTGTCTTGCATAAATAAATGGTGATTTATCTTCTGTTTTATACCAAATAT
>KE355246.1 GCA_000415505.1 Streptomyces afghaniensis 772 | reverse complement strand
CAGAGACCAGCGAGAAGCGACTGTTTCGTAAAAACACAGGTCCGTAGCGAAGCCGTAAGGCGATGTATACGGACTGACGCCTGCCCGGTGCTGGAACTTAAGGGACCGGTTAGCTCCATTTCGTGGGGCGAAGCTGAGAACTTAAGCGCCAGTAAACGGCGGTGGTAACTATAACCATCCTAAGGTAGCGAAATTCCTTGTCGGGTAAGTTCCGACCTGCACGAATGGCGTAACGACTTCTCGACTGTCTCAACCATAGGCCCGGTGAAATTGCACTACGAGTAAAGATGCTCGTTTCGCGCAGCAGGACGGAAAGACCCCGGGACCTTTACTACAGTTTGATATTGGTGTTCGGTTCGGCTTGTGTAGGATAGCTGGG
>KE355245.1 GCA_000415505.1 Streptomyces afghaniensis 772 | reverse complement strand
ATATCTGCGCATTTCACCGCTACACCGGGAATTCCGATCTCCCCTACCGAACTCTAGCCTGCCCGTATCGACTGCAGACCCGGGGTTAAGCCCCGGGCTTTCACAACCGACGTGACAAGCCGCCTACGAGCTCTTTACGCCCAATAATTCCGGACAACGCTCGCGCCCTACGTATTACCGCGGCTGCTGGCACGTAGTTAGCCGGCGCTTCTTCTGCAGGTACCGTCACTTTCGCTTCTTCCCTGCTGAAAGAGGTTTACAACCCGAAGGCCGTCATCCCTCACGCGGCGTCGCTGCATCAGGCTTTCGCCCATTGTGCAATATTCCCCACTGCTGCCTCC
>KE355244.1 GCA_000415505.1 Streptomyces afghaniensis 772 | reverse complement strand
GGCGCCTCCCGCTTCACCGCGTTCCGCCGGGTCACTCTTCCGCTGATCGCGCCGGGCATCGCGGCCGGCGCCGTACTGGCCTGGGCCCGGGCCCTCGGCGAGTTCGGCGCGACGATCACCTTCGCGGGCAACTTCCCGGGTCGCACCCAGACCATGCCGCTGGCGGTCTACCTGGCCCTCCAGAACGACCCGGCGGCGGCGATCGCCCTCAGCCTGGTCCTGCTGGCGGTGTCCATCGCCGTACTGGCAGCGCTGCGAGACCGCTGGATGACGGCCTCCTGATCCCCTGGACGAAC
>KE355243.1 GCA_000415505.1 Streptomyces afghaniensis 772 | reverse complement strand
AGATCAGCGTTGCTGCGGTGAATACGTTCCCGGGCCTTGTACACACCGCCCGTCACGTCACGAAAGTCGGTAACACCCGAAGCCGGTGGCCCAACCCCCTTGTGGGGAGGGAGCTGTCGAAGGTGGGACTGGCGATTGGGACGAAGTCGTAACAAGGTAGCCGTACCGGAAGGTGCGGCTGGATCACCTCCTTTCTAAGGAGCACTTCTAAGCCGGTCCTTCGGGGCTGGTTCAGAGGC
>KE355242.1 GCA_000415505.1 Streptomyces afghaniensis 772 | reverse complement strand
CGCCGGCCGCGGCCGGCGTTCGATCGCCGGACGGTCGGCCGACTGACCGGAAGGCACCGGTTCGAGGCGGGCGACGGTCCAGGGCGGTGAGCGCGTGCACCGTCGCGGTGTTGCAGCGACGATCAGAGCGTCGGGGCGGCGCGCGGCGGCCGCCTCGGCGACGGCCAGGGCGCGCTCGGTCAGGTCCTCCGGGGTCCTCGGGCCCCACGGCATGCCGTCGGGGTCCAGG
>KE355241.1 GCA_000415505.1 Streptomyces afghaniensis 772 | reverse complement strand
TTTTCATTATTTATATCACTAATATTATTATTTAAAGTATTATGGTTTTTTAGGTTTTTTATTAGATCTTGAATGAAAATATTTTTCTAAATCATGAATAATAATATTTTCTAAATCTGAATTGTTTTCTGTAATTTTCTTGTTAATTTTTTTTCCATTTTTATCAACATTTTTTTCAACATTATTTTCATTTTCAATTTCATTTTTATTATTATTA
>KE355240.1 GCA_000415505.1 Streptomyces afghaniensis 772 | reverse complement strand
GAAACGTCGTGAGACAGTTGGTCCCTATCCGCTGTGCGCGTAGGAGTCTTGAGAAGGGCTGTCCCTAGTACGAGAGGACCGGGACGGACGAACCTCTGGTGTGCCAGTTGTTCTGCCAAGGGCATGGCTGGTTGGCTACGTTCGGGAGGGATAACCGCTGAAAGCATCTAAGCGGGAAGCCTGCTTCGAGATGAGGACTCCCACCTCCTAGAGAGGGTAAGGCTCCCAGTAG
>KE355239.1 GCA_000415505.1 Streptomyces afghaniensis 772 | reverse complement strand
TACGTTCCTACGTTAACGTTACTACTTAAACTTTTAATTTTACCCGGTTACTTACCTTTCTACTTTTCTTACTACTTTCACTTTTCTATTTTCTTATCTTCACTTTTCTATTTTCTATCTTCATTTTCTATTTTCTATCTTCATTTTCATTTTCTATCTTCATTTTCTATCTTCATTTTCTATCTTCATTTTCTATCTTCATTTTCATTTTCTATCTTGAGAATATATGTTATCTGTTTTAACTTTCCATAAGAATAGCAAACCCCATTACTAACTGAGCAGGAGGCATTGTTGTGACCTTACTTTCATTTATTGCTCTAAATTGACCAGGAGATAGAGTAGTAATTCCATGTTCATCAAATTTACTAATATTTTCACAAACAC
>KE355238.1 GCA_000415505.1 Streptomyces afghaniensis 772 | reverse complement strand
AGGCTGAGACCTGATGTCGAGCCGATTGTGGTGAAGTGGATGATCCTATGCTGTCGAGAAAAGCCTCTAGCGAGTTTCATGGCGGCCCGTACCCTAAACCGACTCAGGTGGTCAGGTAGAGAATACCGAGGCGTTCGGGTGAACTATGGTTAAGGAACTCGGCAAAATGCCCCCGTAACTTCGGGAGAAGGGGGGCCACATCTGGTGATGAGCTTTG
>KE355237.1 GCA_000415505.1 Streptomyces afghaniensis 772 | reverse complement strand
AACTAAATAAAAACAAGATTAAAGAAAAACTTCACCATTGTTGTCATTAGCAGAGATAAATACGTTGAAGCAGGGAAATAAGCGTTTTCTTGGTGAAGTTTTAACAATATAAATTTTTTTAGTTTTTAATTAGAATTTTCGAGATTTATTTTTTAATAGGATGACTGAGAGTTTTCGTAACGACACTTTTAAAATAAAATTTGATTTTTGATGCTTATCTGTTTCAAAAATTAATCATTGTTACGAATTTTAACAACTGTTAATAATTTAAAAAAAAAATTTTTTCGTTTTATTAAAAGTTAACAAACCTTCTTAATAATGTATTTTAA
>KE355236.1 GCA_000415505.1 Streptomyces afghaniensis 772 | reverse complement strand
TTTTATTATTTCTTTAAAGGTTTATTGTAACGCTAACTAATCTCTATTATAACTTTTTTTTCTTTTTTCTTACGTATTTTTTGTCTATTTACCAATTGTAAATTTCAAAAAATTTTACTACCGTCAAGCATGATTTGAATACTGAAATCAAAACTAGCAACTGAGTCTAAGTTCACATCAATTTATTGCATTAAAATTTTAGAAAAATATATTAAAATGAGATATGTAGATAGAAGTGAACTATTATTTAG
>KE355235.1 GCA_000415505.1 Streptomyces afghaniensis 772 | reverse complement strand
CGAAAAGTACCGCGGGAGCGGAGTGAAATAGTACCTGAAACCGTGTGCCTACAAGCCGTGGGAGCGTCGGATGGAAGCTTGCTTCCATCTCGTGACTGCGTGCCTTTTGAAGAATGAGCCTGCGAGTTTGCGGCGTGTTGCGAGGTTAACCCGGGTGGGGAAGCCGTAGCGAAAGCGAGTCCGAATAGGGCGTTTCAGTAGCACGC
>KE355234.1 GCA_000415505.1 Streptomyces afghaniensis 772 | reverse complement strand
CGTACTTGGGTGTCTCTCAAACGAGCCGCTGACGTTTCGACTACGGGGTCTTACCCTCTACGCCGGACCTTTCGCATGTCCTTCGCCTACATCAACGGTTTCTGACTCGTCTCACGGCCGGCAGACCGTGAAAGAGAGATCCCACAACCCCGTATACGCAACCCCTGCCGGGTCTCACACGCATACGGTTTGGCCTCATCCGGTTTCGCTCGCCACTACTCCCGGAATCACGGTTGTTTTCTCTTCCTGCGGGTACTGAGATGTTTCACTTCCCCGCGTTCCCTCC
>KE355233.1 GCA_000415505.1 Streptomyces afghaniensis 772 | reverse complement strand
GGCGGAGACGATCGGGTCGAGAAGTACCCGGGCACGACCTCCTCGTAGAGGTCGATGAGCTGCCGGGTGAGGTGCGGGCCCTCCTCGGAGGGCCCCCATGTGCCGGATCATGTACAGGTCGAGGAAGGCGCGGGCCTCCTCCAGGGTCTTGGGGACGGCGTCCTGGTCGACGCCGAGCATGGCGCCGACGACGCGCCAGGCGTAGTAGTAGGCTTCGGCGCCTTCCTGCGACATGTGGATGCCGAGGCGGTGCAGGCTGTCCAGGACGAGCAGGGAGAAGAACATCTGCCCGCCGATCATGTCCTCCTGGCAGATCGGCGTTCCCAGCGCGGTGGTGTCCCACCGGTTCTCCCGCTCGAGATGGTGGCGGATGGAGGCGTG
>KE355232.1 GCA_000415505.1 Streptomyces afghaniensis 772 | reverse complement strand
TACGTCGAAACGTCAGCGGCTCGTTTGAGAGACACCCAAGTAGCAGGGGCCCGAGAAATCCCGTGTGAATCTGGCGGGACCACCCGCTAAGCCTAAATAGTTCCCTGGTGACCGATAGCGGATAGTACCGTGAGGGAATGGTGAAAAGTACCGCGGGAGCGGAGTGAAATAGTACCTGAAACCGTGTGCCTACAAGCCGTGGGAGCGTCGGATGGAAGCTTGCTTCTATCTCGTGACTGCGTGCCTTTTGAAGAATGAGCCTGCGAGTTTGCGGTGTGTTGCGAGGTTAACCCTGGTGGGGAAGCCGTAGCGAAAGCGA
>KE355231.1 GCA_000415505.1 Streptomyces afghaniensis 772 | reverse complement strand
TAAGACCGTCGAAGCCGTTCCGGACCTTCGGGAAGGAAGTAGGTGGAGCCGGTGACCGAGTCTGGTAGTAGGTGAGTGATGGGTGACGCAGGAAGGTAGTCCAGCCCGGGCGGTGGTTGTCCCGGGGTAACGGGTGTAGGCCGTGCGGTAGGTAAATCCGTCGCACACAAGGCTGAGACCTGATGCCGAGCCGATTGTGGTGAAGTGGATGATCCTATGCTGTCGAGAAAAGCCTCTAGCGAGTTTCATGGCGGCCCGTACCCTAAACCGACTCAGGTGGTCAGGTAGAGAATACCGAGGCGTTCGGGTGAACTATGGTTAAGGAACTCGGCAAAATGCCCCCGTAACTTCGGGAGAAGGGGGGCCACATCTGGTGATGAGCTTTGCGCTCTGAGCTGGGGGTGGCCGCAGAGACCAGCGAGAAGCGACT
>KE355230.1 GCA_000415505.1 Streptomyces afghaniensis 772 | reverse complement strand
GGTGGCTTGTGGAAGCGCCGTCGCTCAACGGATAAAAGGTACCCCGGGGATAACAGGCTGATCTTCCCCAAGAGTCCATATCGACGGGATGGTTTGGCACCTCGATGTCGGCTCGTCGCATCCTGGGGCTGGAGTCGGTCCCAAGGGCTGGGCTGTTCGCCCATTAAAGCGGTACGCGAGCTGGGTTTAGAACGTCGTGAGACAGTTCGGTCCCTATCCGCTGTGCGCGTAGGAGTCTT
>KE355229.1 GCA_000415505.1 Streptomyces afghaniensis 772 | reverse complement strand
TACCTCACCAACAAGACTGATAGGCCGCGGGCGTCATCCTGCACCGCCGGAGCTTTCCACCACCAAGAGATGCCCCTAGTGGTTGTATCCGGTATTAGACCCCGTTTCCAGGGCTTGGCCCAGAGTGCAGGGCAGATTGCCCACGTGTTACTCACCCGTTCGCCACTAATCCCCACCGAAGTGGTTCATCGTTCGACTTGCATGTGTTAAGCACGCCGCCAGCGTTCGTCCTGAGCCAGGATCAAACTCTCCGTGAATGTTTA
>KE355228.1 GCA_000415505.1 Streptomyces afghaniensis 772 | reverse complement strand
GACCGGCTTGAAGTGCTCCTTGTAAAGGAGGTCGATCCAGCCGCACCTTCCGGTACGGCTACCTTGTTACGACTTCGTCCCAATCGCCAGTCCCACCTTCGACAGCTCCTCCCCACAACGGGGGTTGGGCCACCGGCTTCGGGTGTTACCGACTTTCGTGACGTGACGGGCGGTGTGTACAAGGCCCGGGAACGTATTCACCGCAGCAATGCTGATCTGCGATTACTAGCGACTCCGACTTCATGGGGTCGAGTTGCAGACCCCAATCCGAACTGAGACCGGCTTTTTGAGATTCGCTC
>KE355227.1 GCA_000415505.1 Streptomyces afghaniensis 772 | reverse complement strand
AGGGCGTTTCAGTAGCACGCTCAAGACCCGAAGCGGAGTGATCTAGCCATGGGCAGGTTGAAGCGGAGGTAAGACTTCGTGGAGGACCGAACCCACCAGGGTTGAAAACCTGGGGGATGACCTGTGGTTAGGGGTGAAAGGCCAATCAAACTCCGTGATAGCTGGTTCTCCCCGAAATGCATTTAGGTGCAGCGTCGTGTGTTTCTTGCCGGAGGTAGAGCACTGGATAT
>KE355226.1 GCA_000415505.1 Streptomyces afghaniensis 772 | reverse complement strand
TGACCTTAGCCAACTCCGAACTGCCGGTAAGTGAGAGCGCGGCAGTGAGACGTGTTGGGGAGTAAGGACTCCATGGTCGAGAGGGAAACGAGCCCACGAGCATCGACTAAGGCCCCTAAGCGTACGCTAAGTGGGAAAGGATGTGGAGTCGCACAGACAACCAGGAGGTTGGCTTAGAAGCAGCCACCCTTGAAAGAGTGCGTAATAGCTCACTGGTCTAGTGATTCCGCGCCGACAATGTAGCGGGGCTCAAGCGTACCGCCGAAGTCGTGTCATTGCAGCAATACGGCCAACGCCGGCTGTGATGGGTAGGGGAGCGTCGTGTGCCGGGTGAAGCAGCACCGGAAGGTAGTTGTGGACGGTTCACGAGTGAGAATG
>KE355225.1 GCA_000415505.1 Streptomyces afghaniensis 772 | reverse complement strand
TAATTTTGCATATATAGCGGTCAAAGATTGACCACCATATGATAAAAGATATAATGGATTATAAGCACAGATAACAGCAACGGTATGACAACCTTTCCAAACGTCTTTATCGTTACTAGAACGTAATAATTTTAATACTTTAGTATTAAGAAGACCTAATTCTGATTTTAGCAATTTTTCATTGATATAAACTGAAGAGGTGATAGATTTTAAAATATTTTGAAATTCATAGCCTGAGGCAGTTTCAAGTCTTTTAGCAAAGACTGAC
>KE355224.1 GCA_000415505.1 Streptomyces afghaniensis 772 | reverse complement strand
TACCTTCGTTACGACTTCGTACCAACTCGCCAGTCCCACCTTCGACAGCTCCTCCCCACAACGGGGTTGGGCCGACCGGCTTCGGGTGTTACCGACTTTCGTGACGTGACGGGCGGTGTGTATACAAGGCCCGGGAACGTATTCACCGCAGCAATGCTGATCTGCGATTACTAGCGACTCCGACTTCATGGGGTCGAGTTGCAGACCCCAATCCGAACTGAGACCGGCTTTTTTGAGATTCGCTCCACCTCGCGGTATCGCAGCTCATTGTACCGGCCATTGTAGCACGTGTGCAGCCCAA
>KE355223.1 GCA_000415505.1 Streptomyces afghaniensis 772 | reverse complement strand
TGCGTCACCCCATCACTCACCTACTACCAGATCGGGTCACCGGCTCCACCACTTTCCTTTCCCCGAAGGGTCCGGAACGGCTTCACGGGCTTAGCATCACTGGATTCGATGTTTGACGCTTCACAGCGGGTACCGGAATATCAACCGGTTATCCATCGACTACGCCTGTCGGCCTCGCCTTAGGTCCCGACTTACCCTGGGCAGATCAGCTTGACCCAGGAACCCTTAGTCAATCGGCGCACGCGTTTCTCACGTGTGAATC
>KE355222.1 GCA_000415505.1 Streptomyces afghaniensis 772 | reverse complement strand
CGGAAGGACGCCGAAGCCTACTACTACGCCTCGGCGCGTCGTCGGCGCCCATGCTCGGCGTCGACCAGGACGCCGTCCCCAAGACCCTGGAGGAGGCCCGCGCCTTCCTCGACCTGTACATGATCCGGCACATGGGGCCCTCCGAGGAGGGCCCGCACCTCACCCGGCAGCTCATCGACCTCTACGAGGAGGTCGTGCCCGGGACCTTCTTCGACCCGATCGTCTCCGCCCTCATCCGCCACCTCATCGGCAACACCTGCGCCGACTGGCTCCGCGTGCCGCAGACCCCGTGGGACACCGTCGTCAAAGCCGTACCCCACCTCCTCGGCATCCTCGAAACCATC
>KE355221.1 GCA_000415505.1 Streptomyces afghaniensis 772 | reverse complement strand
CTTCCCCAACGAGTCCATATCGACGGGATGGTTTGGCACCTCGATGTCGGCTCGTCGCATCCTGGGGCTGGAGTCGGTCCCAAGGGTTGGGCTGTTCGCCCATTAAAGCGGTACGCGAGCTGGGTTTAGAACGTCGTGAGACAGTTCGGTCCCTATCCGCTGTGCGCGTAGGAGTCTTGAGAAGGGCTGTCCCTAGTACGAGAGGACCGGGACGGACGAACCTCTGGTGTGCCAGTTGTTCTGCCAAGGGCATGGCTGGTTGGCTACGTTCGGGAGGGATAACCGCTGAAAGCATCTAAGCGGGAAGCCTGCTTCGAGATGAGGACTCCCACCTCCTAGAGAGGGTAAGGCTCCCAGTAGACGACTGGGTTGATAGGCCGGATATGGAAGCACGGTAACGTGTGGAGTTGACCGGTACTAATA
>KE355220.1 GCA_000415505.1 Streptomyces afghaniensis 772 | reverse complement strand
AACATAATGTTGATACCCCGTCTCCAGCATCTGCTGGGGCGAGGTTCCTTTGAAAAACACAGCGAGGACGCTGTGAACGGCCGGGCTTATTCCGCCTGGCTGTTCCGCTCTCGTGGTGTCGACCGGATTACCGGTAAACATTCACGGAGAGTTTGATCCTGGCTCAGGACGAACGCTGGCGGCGTGCTTAACACATGCAAGTCGAACGATGAACCACTTCGGTGGGGATTAGTGGCGAACGGG
>KE355219.1 GCA_000415505.1 Streptomyces afghaniensis 772 | reverse complement strand
ATAGAGTCGGAAACGCAAGACCGAAGGGAAGCGCCCGGAGGAAAGCCCGAGAGGGTGAGTACGAGGAAGCGACGTTCCTTGAGAACTCAACAGCGTGCCAAAAGTCAACGCCAGATATGTTGATACCCCGTCTCCAGCATCTGCTGGGGCGAGGTTCCTTTGAAAAAACACAGCGAGGACGCTGTGAACGGCCGGGCTTATTCCGCCTGGCTGTTCCGCTCTCGTGGTGTCGACCGGATTACCGGTAAACATTCACGGAGAGTTTGATCCGTGGCTCAGGACGAACGCTGGCGGCGTGCTTAACACATG
>KE355218.1 GCA_000415505.1 Streptomyces afghaniensis 772 | reverse complement strand
CAAGTCGAACGATGAACCACTTCGTGGGGATTAGTGGCGAACGGGTGAGTAACACGTGGGCAATCTGCCCTGCACTCTGGGACAAGCCCTGGAAACGGGGTCTAATACCGGATACAACCACTAGGGGCATCGTCTTGGTGGTGGAAAGCTCCGGCGGTGCAGGATGAGCCCGCGGCCTATCAGCTTGTTGGTGAGGTAATGGCTCACCAAGGCGACGACGGGTAGCCGGCCTGAGAGGGCGACCGGCCACACTGGGACTGAGACACGGCCCAGACTCCTACGGGAGGCAGCAGTGGGGAATATTGCACAATGGGCGAAAGCCTGATGCAGCGACGCCGCGTGAGGGATGACGGCCTTCGGGTTGTAAACCTCTTTCAGCAGGGAAGAA
>KE355217.1 GCA_000415505.1 Streptomyces afghaniensis 772 | reverse complement strand
ACAAAAAACAAGGTTTTGGTAACTTGCCTATTTGTGTTGCAAAGACTCAATATTCTCTGTCACACGATGCTACTTTGAAGGGTGTTCCGTCCGGTTTTACTTTCCCAATTAGAGATGTTAGATTGTCTACTGGGGGTGGTTATATACAAGCGTTAGCTAACGAAATTCAAACTATTCCAGGTTTATCAACCTATTCTGGTTACATGAATGTCGAAATCAATGACAAAGATGAAATTGAAGGTTTATTTTAATTATTATATGTAAGTGTCATCTTTATAATCTTTATTGTTTTTGTCTATTTTTCAAGTTTTATAAAAAACATTACTTATATAAGTTAAAGATAA
>KE355216.1 GCA_000415505.1 Streptomyces afghaniensis 772 | reverse complement strand
ATATTACACAAAATGAATTACAAAGTCATTTCAAATCAAGTTCACCTGATTTAATTAGACTTAGAACTGATAAACATATTGCATTTTTAGAATTTGATGGTAATAAAGATAATTCGAATATTCAAGGTAGAATGGATATTGCATTATTACGAAATAAAACTTTGTTAAAGGATAAAAAAATTAATGTTGAATTAACAGTTGGTGGTGGTGGTAATTCACAAAATAGATTAGAAAAATTGAAAAATAAAAATTTGAAATTTGATGAAGAATATAAAACAAGAATGGAAAAAATAATCAAAGATGGTTCAAGTAATAAGAATAAAAAATAAATGATAAT
>KE355215.1 GCA_000415505.1 Streptomyces afghaniensis 772 | reverse complement strand
ACGAGATGGAAGCAAGCTTCCATCCGACGCTCCCACGGCTTGTAGGCACACGGTTTCAGGTACTATTTCACTCCGCTCCCGCGGTACTTTTCACCATTCCCTCACGGTACTATCCGCTATCGGTCACCAGGGAATATTTAGGCTTAGCGGGTGGTCCCGCCAGATTCACACGGGATTTCTCGGGCCCCGTGCTACTTGGGTGTCTCTCAAACGAGCCGCTGACGTTTCGACTACGGGGGTCTTACCCTCTACGCCGGACCTTTCGCATGTCCTTCGCCTGCATCAACGGTTTCTGACTCGTCTCACGGCCGGCAGACCGTGAAAGAGAGATCCCACAACCCCGTAT
>KE355214.1 GCA_000415505.1 Streptomyces afghaniensis 772 | reverse complement strand
GATAAATACAATTAACATGCAATCAAAGGTTAATAGAAGAGTATCTTTTGCTCCTGACGTTACTTTACATAGTTTTGATTTTGCACCATCTAATAAAGAAGAAAATAATATTCCCATTGAAAAAGATATCATTACTTCAACTCAAACACATAATGATCAAAAAGAAACTACTAAAGTAGACATAGAAGAAAATATTGATACATCAT
>KE355213.1 GCA_000415505.1 Streptomyces afghaniensis 772 | reverse complement strand
ATAATGATTCCAAAAAGTCGAGAAACAATTTTTCTTTAGAAACAAATTACGCCTAAAAAATGGAGAGGCAAGTATGAAGAACATAAAAATTAACAAGTTCAAATTGAAGAAACAATTATTGTAGGTCAGAATGAAAATCGGAGTTTATACCCTATAGTAGCCAGACGCTCACTTAGTGGCTCAAAGGAAGGAATTTATTGGTTTCACTAGATGCTGATATAGCAACAGCAGTAGTATCAAAATAGTTAATTTGTTAATAAATAACTAGAGTTGTGCCCTGTAAATTTTCAAGGCGTAGGTACAAAGATAACATGTAGTACAG
>KE355212.1 GCA_000415505.1 Streptomyces afghaniensis 772 | reverse complement strand
TATTTACCGGTTTCATTTGTTCTTGTTGTCTGTAGCTGTTGATTTTGTCTATATTCGTTGTATCTATATTTGTATGGAATTTGTTCTAGATTTTTCTGTGGTTGAAAATTTAATGTTTACTAAGATCATTTAATGAAGATTTATTTTGATATTCATCTTTTGAAAGGTAAGGGCAAAACTTCTTTAGATAAAGATGAAGATTGTGAATTAACATTTTGTAGTGTTACATCTTCCTCGGTTAAGGGATCTAATTGGAATTTTAAATATTCATTTGTATTTCGTTTC
>KE355211.1 GCA_000415505.1 Streptomyces afghaniensis 772 | reverse complement strand
GGTCAGGGGTGGTGCGGGCGACCGTCGTCAGCAGCGGCTTCGGGGACGTCCCGCCCGACGGGGGTGGCCGAAGGCGGTCAGCGTCAGGACCACGGCGAACGCGACGGCGAGACCGGTGGCGGCGGCGACGAGTACGCGCATGCGGGGCCGTCCCCACCGGTTGAGCTGATACACCGTCAGGTTTCTCGGCACCGTAGCAACGCACGGCGGAGATGAGAACACGTTGCACACACAACGACGCC
>KE355210.1 GCA_000415505.1 Streptomyces afghaniensis 772 | reverse complement strand
CTCCGGTCTGCCGCTGGAACGTGGAGCCATCTGCGCGGCGAGGGTGGGCGAGATCAGCCGGCCGAAGGCGACGGGAAGTTCAGGCGTTCGGTGTTCTGGCTGACCATCGCGGTGGTGAGCCACGCGTCCTCGCACCAGGTGCCGTGGGGGTGAGGGCACCGGCGAAGCCCACCTCCTCGGCGGCGCGGGCGATCTGGCTCAGGTAGGCGACCGTCGGCGGCCGGTCGCGCTCGACGCCGTCCGCGGAGTGCCTTGGCCGCCCCCGACGACATGGCGGCTGTCGCCGTTGGTGGGCAGGAACCAGTGGAAGGTGAGGGACACGGGAAG
>KE355209.1 GCA_000415505.1 Streptomyces afghaniensis 772 | reverse complement strand
TGAAAGCATCTAAGCGGGAAGCCTGCTTCGAGATGAGGACTCCCAACCTCCTAGAGAGGGTAAGGCTCCCAGTAGACGACTGGGTTGATAGGCCGGATATGGAAGCACGGTAACGTGTGGAGTTGACCGGTACTAATAGGCCGAGGGCTTGTCCTCAGTTGCTCGCGTCCACTGTGTTGGTTCTGAAACCACGAACAGCCCCACGTTGCCACACGTGGTGCGGCTGGATAGTTTCATAGTGTTTCGGTGGTTC
>KE355208.1 GCA_000415505.1 Streptomyces afghaniensis 772 | reverse complement strand
TATTTTCTATCTTCATTTTCATTTTCTATCTTTCATTTTTCATTTTTCTATCTTCATTTTCATTTTCTATCTTCATTTTCTATCTTTCATTTTCTATCTTCATTTTCTATCTTCATTTTCATTTTCATCTTGAGAATATATGTTATCTGTTTTAACTTTCCATAAGAATGCAAACCCCATTACTAACTGAGCAGGAGGCATTGTTGTGACCTTACTTTCATTTATTGCTCTAAATTGACCAGGAGATAGAGTAGTAATTCCATGTTCATCAAATTTACTAATATTTTTCACAAAACAC
>KE355207.1 GCA_000415505.1 Streptomyces afghaniensis 772 | reverse complement strand
GCTGAACACATGGGCAGTGTGGAGGGAACGCGGGGAAGTGAAACAATCTCAGTACCCGCAGGAAGAGAAAACAACCGTGATTCCGGGAGTAGTGGCGAGCGAAACCGGATGAGGCAACCGTATGCGTGTGAGACCCGGCAGGGGTTGCGTATACGGGGTTGTGGGATCTCTCTTTCACGGTCTGCCGGCCGTGAGACGAGTCAGAAACCGTTGATGTAGGCGAAGGACA
>KE355206.1 GCA_000415505.1 Streptomyces afghaniensis 772 | reverse complement strand
AATTAATTAATTTATCAAAATTAATTGAATTTGAATAATTTCTAATCGAATCATCTGTTGTATTAGTTATAATAGTTAATAAATTATTATTATTATTAATATTATCATTACTATTAATTATTGAACTTGATAAAATTGGATTCAATAAAAGTTGTTCATCAGCAATACTTAAATTCTTTAAATTTTTATTATTAATAATTAAATTTCTTTGAAAAAGACGT
>KE355205.1 GCA_000415505.1 Streptomyces afghaniensis 772 | reverse complement strand
GTAATAGCTCACTGGTCTAGTGATTCCGCGCCGACAATGTAGCGGGGCTCAAGCGTACCGCCGAAGTCGTGTCATTGCGATATATACCCCCAACGGGGATCGTGATGGGTAGGGGAGCGTCGTGTGCCGGGTGAAGCAGCACCGGAAGGTAGTTGTGGACGGTTCACGAGTGAGAATGCAGGCATGAGTAGCGATTCACACGTGAGAAACGTGTGCGCCGATTGACGTAAGGGTTCCTGGGTCAAGCTGATCTGCCAGGGTAAGTCGGGACCTAAGGCGAGGCCGACGAGGCGTAGTCGAT
>KE355204.1 GCA_000415505.1 Streptomyces afghaniensis 772 | reverse complement strand
TATGGATCTCGTGTAGGCTAATCTGGTATTGACACAGAAAATTTGAAAAATCAATGGTTCAAAGATGTTCAATCAATGGTTGATAGACTTCATTCAATTAGAATAAAATGCATGAAAAGTTGGAATGGGACGACTTAATTAATTACAACCAACAACATGGTATGTTTTTCTTTACTAAATTTAACAAAGAGCAAGTAAGTAAATTACGAAACGATTATTCCATCTATCTAACTGAAG
>KE355203.1 GCA_000415505.1 Streptomyces afghaniensis 772 | reverse complement strand
GAGGGAATGGTGAAAAGTACCGCGGGAGCGGAGTGAAATAGTACCTGAAACCGTGTGCCTACAAGCCGTGGGAGCGTCGGATGGAAGCTTGCTTCCATCTCGTGACTGCGTGCCTTTTGAAGAATGAGCCTGCGAGTTTGCGGTGTGCTGCGAGGTTAACCCGGGTGGGAAGCCGTAGCGAAAGCGAGTCCGAATAGGGCGTTTCAGTAGCACGCT
>KE355202.1 GCA_000415505.1 Streptomyces afghaniensis 772 | reverse complement strand
CCGCTACAACCTGCCCATGGCTACGATCACTCCGCTTCGGGTCTTGAGCGTGCTACTGAAACGCCCTATTCGGACTCGCTTTCGCTACGGCTTCCCACCCGGGTTAACCTCGCAACACACCGCAAACTCGCAGGCTCATCTTCAAAAGGCACGCAGTCACGAGATGGAAGCAAGCTTCCATCCGACGCTCCCACGGCTTGTAGGCACACGGTTTCAGGTACTATTTCACTCCGCTCCCGCGGTACTTTTCACCATTCCCTCACGGTACTATC
>KE355201.1 GCA_000415505.1 Streptomyces afghaniensis 772 | reverse complement strand
TGCGTCGAATTAAGCCACATGCTCCGCCGCTTGTGCGGGCCCCCGTCAATTCCTTTGAGTTTTAGCCTTGCGGCCGTACTCCCCAGGCGGGGCACTTAATGCGTTAGCGGCGGCACGGACAACGTGGAATGTTGCCCACACCTAGTGCCCACCGTTTACGGCGTGGACTACCAGGGTATCTAATCCTGTTCGCTCCCCACGCTTTCGCTCCTCAGCGTCAGTATCGGCCCA
>KE355200.1 GCA_000415505.1 Streptomyces afghaniensis 772 | reverse complement strand
CACATCATTTCTTTTTATTTACCTTGGAGAAAATTTTAAGCAACTTTATTTTGAAAATGTACAACTTATTTGTAAGATCTTATCAATTAGAATCAGAACATTTTTTGATCACTAGTATGTACACACCATCATTAGATTATTCTTTTTATATTTTTTTTTGTTTGTGTTGGTATTATCGTTACTACTACACTAGTAAATGGAACCAATGCAGTAACGCTACTGATTTTCCCATTTATAGCATGTTTAGTTTTTTCATGGTCCATATCTAAATTCAATGAAACAGTCTATTTTTATGGTATTATTCCAGTTTATGGTAAACATTTTCCGGTTTTTTATTTAATTGTCAATTTTTTTTTTCAT
>KE355199.1 GCA_000415505.1 Streptomyces afghaniensis 772 | reverse complement strand
GCTGACCACGACTGTGTCGACCGCGCGCAGATGCCGTAGATCGGCGAGCATCCGGCGCAGGGACTGAGTCGCGTTGACGCCGTGCTTGTTCGGTGCGTCACGGCGATCGAGGTGGGTGTCCGACAGGTGCAAGATCCGCATTCGCCAGGCGCTATCGAGGCCGGCTCTGCAGGACCAGGCGTTTGTGCGCCGGAATCTGCGAGCCAAAATGCCCTGTCTGAGAGCCATCGTGTTTCAGTCGCGCACGGGCAGGCTCGCCAGAGCCGAGGCGAGATCTCCGTCACCCCCATCGTCATGGCGTCTCGCGGACACATCAGGCACGGTT
>KE355198.1 GCA_000415505.1 Streptomyces afghaniensis 772 | reverse complement strand
GCGTGCTACTGAAAGCCCTATTCGGACTCGACTTTCGCTACGGCTTCCCACCCGGGTTAACCTCGCAACACACCGCAAACTCGCAGGCTCATTCTTCAAAAGGCACGCAGTCACGAGATGGAAGCAAGCTTCCATCCGACGCTCCCACGGCTTGTAGGCACACGGTTTCAGGTACTATTTCACTCCGCTCCCGCGGTACTTTTCACCATTCCCTCACGGTACTATCCGCTATCGGTCACCAGGGAATATTTAGGCTTAGCGGGTGGTCCC
>KE355197.1 GCA_000415505.1 Streptomyces afghaniensis 772 | reverse complement strand
TTTATCTCCATTATCAAAATCTGAATTCAATTTAATATTTGTACTTTTAATAATTGTTATAATTTCTGTAATAATACCTGATATTAATGGTTTTGCTAAAATTTGATTAGTTAGTTTTTCAGTATTTGTTTCTTCAAATATAATTAATAAAGGATCTAAACAAATTTTTGCCAAAGCCAGATTCCATTGAATTGATTGAAATTCATTAAATGAATTATTACAAACATTAATAA
>KE355196.1 GCA_000415505.1 Streptomyces afghaniensis 772 | reverse complement strand
CAATTTTCGGGCTTTGTTAGAGCTGACGTCACCATCAACATCGGTGACGGGTGGGGCTGGGGCGTACCGGAGTGTATCGGACGGAGCGGGCTGCTCCGGGCTCCTTCCGCCCACCGTGCCACCAGAACGCCACCCGACCGACCGCGAGCACCACACCCGCCACACCGGCCCCGGACCGGCCAACGTCGTCGCCCACCAGGCGCAGTTGGCCGCCTGTCGCGCTTCGCCT
>KE355195.1 GCA_000415505.1 Streptomyces afghaniensis 772 | reverse complement strand
GTGAAGCGCTAACGCCAGTTAGTGTGGAGTCGTCGTTGAAATACCAGTCTGGTCGTGCTGGATGTCTAACCTGGGTCCGTGATCCGGATCAGGGACAGTGTCTGATGGGTAGTTTAACTGGGGCGGTTGCCTCCTAAAGAGTAACGGAGGCGCCCAAAGGTTCCCTCAGCCTGGTTGGCAATCAGGTGTTGAGTGTAAGTGCACAAGGGAGCTTGACTGTGAGACCGAGGTCGAGCAGGGACGAAAGTCGGGACTAGTGATCGGCGGTGGC
>KE355194.1 GCA_000415505.1 Streptomyces afghaniensis 772 | reverse complement strand
AAGCTCCCTTGTGCACTTACACTCAACACCTGATTGCCAACCAGGCTGAGGGAACCTTTGGGCGCCTCCGTTACTCTTTAGGAGGCAACCGCCCCAGTTAAACTACCCATCAGACACTGTCCCTGACTCCGGATCACGGACCCAGGTTAGACATCCAGCACGACCAGACTGGTATTTCAACGACGACTCCACACTAACTCGGCGTTAGCGCTTCACAGTCTCCCAGCTATCCTACACAAGCCGAACCGAAC
>KE355193.1 GCA_000415505.1 Streptomyces afghaniensis 772 | reverse complement strand
TGTGGCCGGTCGCCCTCTCAGCCGGCTACCCGTCGTCGCCTTGGTAGCCATTACCTCACCACAAGCTGATAGGCCGCGGGCTCATCCTGCACCGCCGGAGCTTTCCACCACCAAGAGATGCCCCTAGTGGTTGTATCCGGTATTAGACCCCGTTTCCAGGGCTTGTCCCAGAGTGCAGGGCAGATTGCCCACGTGTTACTCACCCGTTCGCCACTAATCCCCACCGAAGTGGTTCATCGTTCGACTTGCATGTGTTAA
>KE355192.1 GCA_000415505.1 Streptomyces afghaniensis 772 | reverse complement strand
GTCCGTCCCGGTCCGTCTCGTACTAGGACGAGCCCTTCTCAAGACTCCTACGCGCACAGCGGATAGGACCGAACTGTCTCACGACGTTCTAAACCCAGCTCGCGTACCGCTTTAATGGCGAACAGCCAACCCTTGGGACCGACTCCAGCCCCAGGATGCGACGAGCCGACATCGAGGTGCCAGACCATCCCGTCGATATGGACTCTTGGGAAGATCAGCCTGTTATCCCCGGGGTACCTTTTATCCGTTGAGCGACGGCGCTTCCACAAGCCACCGCCGGATCACTAGTCCCGACTTTCGTCCCTGCTCGACCCGTCGGTC
>KE355191.1 GCA_000415505.1 Streptomyces afghaniensis 772 | reverse complement strand
ATCGAATCCAGTGATGCTAAGCCGTGAAGCCGTTCGGACCTTCGGGAAGGAAAGTGGTGGAGCCGGTGACCCGAGTCTGGTAGTAGGTGAGTGATGGGGTGACGCAGGAAGGTAGTCCAGCCCGGGCGGTGGTTGTCCCGGGGTAAGGGTGTAGGCCGTGCGGTAGGTAAATCCGTCGCACACAAGGCTGAGACCTGATGCCGAGCCGATTGTGGTGAAGTGGATGATCCTATGCTGTCGAGAAAAGC
>KE355190.1 GCA_000415505.1 Streptomyces afghaniensis 772 | reverse complement strand
TCGTAGGCGGCTTGTCACGTCGGTCGTGAAAGCCCGGGGCTTAACCCCGGGTCTGCAGTCGATACGGGCAGGCTAGAGTTCGGTAGGGGAGATCGGAATTCCTGGTGTAGCGGTGAAATGCGCAGATATCAGGAGGAACACCGGTGGCGAAGGCGGATCTCTGGGCCGATACTGACGCTGAGGAGCGAAAGCGTGGGGAGCGAACAGGATTAGATACCCTGGTAGTCCACGCCGTAAACGGTGGGGCACTAGGTGTGGGCAACATTCCACGTTGTCCGTGCCGCAGCTAACG
>KE355189.1 GCA_000415505.1 Streptomyces afghaniensis 772 | reverse complement strand
CCTGATGCAGCGACGCCGCGTGAGGGAGTGACGGCCTTCGGGTTGTAAACCACTTTCAGCAGGGAAGAAGCGAAAGTGACGGTACCTGCAGAAGAAGCGCCGGCTAACTACGTGCCAGCAGCCGCGGTAATACGTAGGGCGCGAGCGTTGTCCGGAATTATTGGGCGTAAAGAGCTCGTAGGCGGCTTGTCACGTCGGTTGTGAA
>KE355188.1 GCA_000415505.1 Streptomyces afghaniensis 772 | reverse complement strand
GCCGGTCGGACTGGCTCGGCAGGATGCTCCGGTTCTGAGACGGTGCCGTCCTGCTCGAACGGGAAGGGGCCGCCCTTCTCGATCAGGTCGAGCGTGTCGTGGGCCTGGGACGGCAGGTCGCCGTAACAGATGGTGCCGACGGCGGTGGGGGCCGCGTCGGCCGTGGTGGCGGAGACGGTACCGCCGACGAGGAGCGCGGACAGGAGGGCGGCTGCTGCGCCGAGCCGCGAGGCGCGTGGGGGGAAATTCATGCGCACATGATGACGCGCGTAGACGCTGGCATGTCAATGACAAGCGCGGAGATTTTCCCGTCAAGTCCGATGAGTTGGTGGGAAGTTAACCTG
>KE355187.1 GCA_000415505.1 Streptomyces afghaniensis 772 | reverse complement strand
ATACGTAGGGCGCGAGCGTTGTCCGGAATTATTGGGCGTAAAGAGCTCGTAGGCGGCTTGTCACGTCGGTTGTGAAAGCCCGGGGCTTAACCCCGGGTCTGCAGTCGATACGGGCAGGCTAGAGTTCGGTAGGGGAGATCGGAATTCCTGGTGTAGCGGTGAAATGCGCAGATATCAGGAGGAACACCGGTGGCGAAGGCGGATCTCTGGGCCGATACTGACGCTGAGGAGCGAAAGCGTGGGGAGCGAACAGGATTAGATACCCTGGTAGTCCACGCCGTAAACGGTGGGCACTAGGTGTGGGCAACATTCCACGTTGTCCGTGCCGCAGCTAACGCATTAAGTGCCCCGCCTGGGGAGTACGGCCGCAAGGCTAAAACTCAAACGGAATTGACGGGGGCCCGCACAAGCGGC
>KE355186.1 GCA_000415505.1 Streptomyces afghaniensis 772 | reverse complement strand
GACAAGCCCTCGGCCTATTAGTACCGGTCAACTCCACACGTTACCGTGCTTCCGTATCCGGCCTATCAACCCAGTCGTCTACTGGGAGCCTTACCCTCTCTAGGAGGTGGGAGTCCTCATCTCGAAGCAGGCTTCCCGCTTAGATGCTTTCAGCGGTTATCCCTCCCGAACGTAGCCAACCAGCCATGCCCTTGGCAGAACAACTGGCACACCAGAGGTTCGTCCGTCCCGGTCCT
>KE355185.1 GCA_000415505.1 Streptomyces afghaniensis 772 | reverse complement strand
AAGACCCCGGGACCTTTACTACAGTTTGATATTGGTGTTCGGTTCGACTTGTGTAGGATAGCTGGGAGACTGTGAAGCGCTAACGCCAGTTAGTGTGGAGTCGTCGTTGAAATACCAGTCTGGTCGTGCTGGATGTCTAACCTGGGTCCGTGATCCGGATCAGGGACAGTGTCTGATGGGTAGTTTAACTGGGGCGGTTGCCTCCTAAAGAGTAACGGAGGCGCCCAAAGGTTCCCTCAGCCTGGTTGGCAATCAGGTGTTGAGT
>KE355184.1 GCA_000415505.1 Streptomyces afghaniensis 772 | reverse complement strand
AATAGTATATTAATTACCGCTGTTGTCTGTTTCACTTTTACGTTTTGTTACTGTTTTTTTACTAAAATATTAGAGCAAGACATGATATCTTTATTTCAAAATTTTACTTTTAATTAATGATATCGATATGAAAAATGAATCTTTCTTAAGAGAAAATTTAATAATGATTTACAACTGAAATCCAACCATTAAATTTACCACATAAAGATCAAAGGTGCAAAGTTATTGATTGGTATGCTGATATCATTGGTACTGGTGTTGGTGTAATTATTGGTATTTGTGCTTTTGCTGCTTGGAT
>KE355183.1 GCA_000415505.1 Streptomyces afghaniensis 772 | reverse complement strand
TATATATTTAACAATATATATTTTATTAAGCAACAGATGAGACTTCTAATTGATTATTTAATATCCAATAGTTACAAACACTCACACTGTATTTTTTTTTCTACATTAACTAATCATGAAAGACAAACACTCAGCTATAAATAATCCATTTTAACAATTGGCCAACTCCATTATACAAATTTTTTATTATTTGTAATAAATAAAGATTATCATCTAATTATTTA
>KE355182.1 GCA_000415505.1 Streptomyces afghaniensis 772 | reverse complement strand
AGGGGTAGTTGAGGTCGTCGTCCTACGGCATGCCGTCGATGTTTTCGGCGAGGAGGTTTTCGCCGAGCGGCGGTTCCACGGGTGCGTTCTGGAGCAGGTCTTCTGGGACGCCTCGGGCTGTGAAGTAGGTGGTGAGGGGCCGAGTTGCCGGTGGGCTTGGCCAGTTGGCGGATGGCTTCAGGGGGAGTTTCTCGACTGGTTTGCCCAGGAGGCAGCCGACGGCACGGCCCAGCCAGGCGGCTTCCAAGTGCTGCTGGGTTGTGGCAGCGATCAAGTCGCTGTGCCCGGCTTGGTCAGGCGGCACCCCGCCAGCGCCGGCGAGCGACCCCA
>KE355181.1 GCA_000415505.1 Streptomyces afghaniensis 772 | reverse complement strand
GTTATTATTATTCAAAGGTACAATTGGCAAATTATTTGAATATGAGTATAAATTATTAATTGATAATTTTAAATCATATTTTTTTTATTAATTTTAAATTGCCATATTTAAGTCTTCTCCATCTAAATTGACATGCATTTGGTGATCTATTAATTAAATAATTTGAAATTTTTTTCCAACCAAATTTTTTAATTTCTTTTAAATGACAAAGTAA
>KE355180.1 GCA_000415505.1 Streptomyces afghaniensis 772 | reverse complement strand
CGTATCGACTGCAGACCCGGGGTTAAGCCCCGGGCTTTCACAACCGACGTGACAAGCCGCCTACGAGCTCTTTACGCCCAATAATTCCGGACAACGCTCCCGCCCTACGTATTACCGCGGCTGCTGGCACGTAGTTAGCCGGCGCTTCTTCTGCAGGTACCGTCACTTTCGCTTCTTCCCTGCTGAAAGAGGTTTACAACCCGAAGGCCGTCATCCCTCACGCGGCGTCGCTGCATCAGGCTTTCGCCCATTGTGCAATATTCCCCACTGCTGCCTCCCGTAGGAGTCTGGGCCGTG
>KE355179.1 GCA_000415505.1 Streptomyces afghaniensis 772 | reverse complement strand
GCTCCTCAGCGTCAGTATCGGCCCAGAGATCCGCCTTCGCCACCGGTGTTCCTCCTGATTATCTGCGCATTTCACCGCTACACCAGGAATTCCGATCTCCCCTACCGAACTCTAGCCTGCCCGTATCGACTGCAGACCCGGGGTTAAGCCCCGGGCTTTCACAACCGACGTGACAAGCCGCCTACGAGCTCTTTACGCCCAATAATTCCGGACAACGCTCGCGCCCTACGTATTACCGCGGCTGCTGGCACGTAGTTAGCCGGCGCTTCTTCTGCAGGTACCGTCACTTTCGCTACTTCCCTGCTGAAAGAGGTTTACAACCCGAAGGCCGTCATCCCTCACGCGGCGTCGCT
>KE355178.1 GCA_000415505.1 Streptomyces afghaniensis 772 | reverse complement strand
AAGTCCGGGTCGCGGCCCTGGCACTCCTGCGCCTCGTCCCACACCAGCGAGTGCACGCCCGAAGCCCGTTGGGCTTTCCCAACGTTGGAACTTTCACGAAACCGTGCCCCTTTGCCGTCCGCGTTCACGAACCGGAAAAGTGTGCACGCCGAAGCCCTGCATCATGCGGTAGCTGCGCGGGATCGCCCGGTCCGACATCAGCCACATGATCGCGTGCAGCGTCTCGGGCTGGAGCGACACGAAGTC
>KE355177.1 GCA_000415505.1 Streptomyces afghaniensis 772 | reverse complement strand
CCGGCTGACATGCTGGAGGCGATCAAGCGGAGTAGCGCCGGACATGCGAGAGCCCGTTTCCCACGGTGGAAAGGGGCCCGTTCTGCGTTCAGTTCCAGGTACGGGCGCGCAGCGGCATGCCCGACTCCCCCGATTCGGGGGTCCGTACGGCCAGGACCTGGTTGACGCCGATGCGGTTGCGTTCGAAGGCGAGCGCGGAGGCGGCCATGTACAGGCGCCAGACGCGAGCCCGGCCGGGGCTGGTG
>KE355176.1 GCA_000415505.1 Streptomyces afghaniensis 772 | reverse complement strand
TTTCTAAACCTAAGTTTAATGTCTTTTCAACTTTATAAGTAGAAGAATTCCATAATTTTAGTGTACCATCTTCAGAACCAGAAATAATAATTGGTAAAGTTGGATGGAAAACGGCAAAAGAAACATTGGACATATGACCTTCCAAAGTAGCGACACATGATTTGGATTGATAATCCCAAATTTTAACGGTTAAATCATCAGAGGAAGTAACTAAATATGGTTTATCAGGTAATGGATAATAATCCACGTAATTAACACCTTTCTCTTGATTAGTATTTAAAGTAAAGTTTGGGGTTGATTGTCCTAAAGACCAAACTTTAACTGTACGATCTAAACAACCAGAAGCAAAAATATTTGGATCTTTTG
>KE355175.1 GCA_000415505.1 Streptomyces afghaniensis 772 | reverse complement strand
TGGTCGTTGTTTGTAGAACTGCACAGTGGACGCGAGCATCTGTGGCCAAGTTTTTAAGGGCGCACGGTGGATGCCTTGGCACCAGGAACCGATGAAGGACGTGGGAGGCCACGATAGTCCCCGGGGAGTCGTCAACCAGGCTTTGATCCGGGGGTTTCCGAATGGGGAAACCCGGCAGTCGTCATGGGCTGTCACCCGCTGCTGAACACATAGGCAGTGTGGAGGGAACGCGGGGAAGTGAAACATCTCAGTACCCGCAGGAAGAGAAAACAACCGT
>KE355174.1 GCA_000415505.1 Streptomyces afghaniensis 772 | reverse complement strand
AGATCCCACAACCCCGTATACGCAACCCCTGCCGGGTCTCACACGCATACGGTTTGGCCTCATCCGGTTTCGCTCGCCACTACTCCCGGAATCACGGTTGTTTTCTCTTCCTGCGGGTACTGAGATGTTTCACTTCCCCGCGTTCCCTCCACACTGCCTATGTGTTCAGCAGCGGGTGACAGCCCATGACGACTGCCGGGTTTCCCAAGTCGGAAACCCC
>KE355173.1 GCA_000415505.1 Streptomyces afghaniensis 772 | reverse complement strand
ATATACCCCCAACGGGGATCGTGATGGGTAGGGGAGCGTCGTGTGCCGGGTGAAGCAGCACCGGAAGGTAGTTGTGGACGGTCCACGAGTGAGAATGCAGGCATGAGTGGCGATTCACACGTGAGAAACGTGTGCGCCGATTGACTAAGGGTTCCTGGGTCAAGCCGATCTGCCCAGGGTAAGTCGGGACCTAAGGCGAGGCCGACAGGCGTAGTCGATGGATAACCGGTTGATATTCCGGTACCCGCTGTGAAGCGTCAAAC
>KE355172.1 GCA_000415505.1 Streptomyces afghaniensis 772 | reverse complement strand
GTCTTGAGAAGGGCTGTCCCTAGTACGAGAGGACCGGGACGGACGAACCTCTGGTGTGCCAGTTGTTCTGCCAAGGGCATGGCTGGTTGGCTACGTTCGGGAGGGATAACCGCTGAAAGCATCTAAGCGGGAAGCCTGCTTCGAGATGAGGACTCCCACCTCCTAGAGAGGGTAAGGCTCCCAGTAGACGACTGGGTTGATAGGCCGGATATGGAACG
>KE355171.1 GCA_000415505.1 Streptomyces afghaniensis 772 | reverse complement strand
AAGTGGATGATCCTATGCTGTCGAGAAAAGCCTCTAGCGAGTTTCATGGCGGCCGTACCCTAAACCGACTCAGGTGGTCAGGTAGAGAATACTGAGGCGTTCGGGTGAACTATGGTTAAGGAACTCGGCAAAATGCCCCCGTAACTTCGGGAGAAGGGGGGCCACATCTGGTGATGAGCTTTGCGCTCTGAGCTGGGGTGGCCGCAGAGACCAGCGAGAAGCGACTGTTTACTAAAACACAGGTCCGTGCGAAGCCGTAAGGCGATGTATACGGACTGACGCCTGCCCGGTGCTGGAACGTTAAGGGGACCGGTTAGCTCCATTTCGGTGGGGCGAAGCTGAGAACTTAAGCGCCATTAAACGGCGGTGGTAACTATAACCATCCTAAGGTAG
>KE355170.1 GCA_000415505.1 Streptomyces afghaniensis 772 | reverse complement strand
GCTACTCACTGCCTGCATTCTCACTCGTGAACCGTCCACAACTACCTTCCGGTGCTGCTTCACCGGCACACGACGCTCCCCTACCCATCACAGCCGGCGTTGGCCGTATTGCTGCAATGACACGACTTCGGCGGTACGCTTGAGCCCCGCTACATTGTCGGCGCGGAATCACTAGACCAGTGAGCTATTACGCACTCTTTCAAGGGTGGCTGCTTCTAAGCCAACCTCCTGGTTGTCTGTGCGACTCCACATCCTTTCCCAC
>KE355169.1 GCA_000415505.1 Streptomyces afghaniensis 772 | reverse complement strand
CCATCACTCACCTACTACCAGATCGGGTCACCGGCTCCACCACTTTCCTTTCCCCGAAGGGTCCGGAACGGCTTCACGGGCTTAGCATCACTGGATTCGATGTTTGACGCTTCACAGCGGGTACCGGAATATCAACCGGTTATCCATCGACTACGCCTGTCGGCCTCGCCTTAGGTCCCGACTTACCCTGGGCAGATCAGCTTGACCCGGGAACCTTAGTCA
>KE355168.1 GCA_000415505.1 Streptomyces afghaniensis 772 | reverse complement strand
CTAACTGGCGTTAGCGCTTCACAGTCTCCCAGCTATCCTACACAAGCCGAACCGAACACCAATATCAAACTGTGTAAAGTCCCGGGGTCTTTCCGTCCTGCTGCGCGAAACGAGCATCTTTACTCGTAGTGCAATTTCACCGGGCCTATGGTTGAGACAGTCGAGAAGTCGTTACGCCATTCGTGCAGGTCGGAACTTACCCGACAAGGAATTTCGCTACCTTAGGATGGTTATAGTTACCACCGCCGTTTACTGGCGCTTAAGTTCTCAGCTTCGCCCCACCGAAATGGAGCTAACCGGTCCCCTTAACGTTCCAGCACCGGGCAGGCGTCAGTCCGTATACATCGCCTTACG
>KE355167.1 GCA_000415505.1 Streptomyces afghaniensis 772 | reverse complement strand
GTATCAACCGGTTATCCATCGACTACGCCTGTCGGCCTCGCCTTAGGTCCCGACTTACCCTCGGGCAGATCAGCTTGACCCAGGAACCCTTAGTCAATCGGCGCACACGTTTCTCACGTGTGAATCGCTACTCATGCCTGCATTCTCACTCGTGAACCGTCCACAACTACCTTCCGGTGCTGCTTCACCCGGCACACGACGCTCCCCTACCCATCACAGCCGGCGTTGGCCGTATTGCTGCAATGACACGACTTCGGCGGTACGCTTGAGCCCCGCTACATTGTCGGCGCGGAATCACTAGACCAGTGAGCTATTACGCACTCTTTCAAGGGTGGCTGCTTCTAAGCCAACCTCCTGGTT
>KE355166.1 GCA_000415505.1 Streptomyces afghaniensis 772 | reverse complement strand
CCTCCGTGTCCGGCTCCACGTCGCCTCCCGCTCGTCGACGGACGGCCCTCGCGCACCAACGACACCCGGCTCCTCACCGCCGCCGTCGGCCGTACGCCGCCCGGCACCTGGCCCCCACGACTGGCGCCACGCCGTGCTGAAGTGCCTGTTCACCGGTGTCCCCGTCGACCACGTGGCGGACCTGCCCCGGCGCGCCCGGGGCGACGGTGAACTCGCCCGCATGCTGGGCGACTACGCCGCCGAACGCACCGCAGCCGGCCGCACCGTCCCCGAGGACCTGTACCGCGTCCTGGACCTGACCGAGTCCGTGCCCCCGCCCCCGGCACGGACACCCCACGGCAAGGAGTCCTGATGCGCATCTTCG
>KE355165.1 GCA_000415505.1 Streptomyces afghaniensis 772 | reverse complement strand
CCGCGGCGATCGATGAGGTCCGGGAGACGTCCGGCTCCTCGTGCCCGCGGGGGGTGGTCCAGTGAGGCACGCGGCACCGGCGGCTGGGCGTTCTCGTCGCTCCAGCTCGGCACGCGGGGCTGCGAGTCGCCGCCGGGAAGCTCGGCCCGGGGACCGCCGCGCGGCGGCAGCTGCGGCCGACGGCCCTGACCCTGGCCCTGCTCGGAGTTGCCCGGGCGCTGCGAACCCCGGCCACCGCCGTAGCCGTCCTGGCCCTGCGGCCCGTTCGTACCCGCGGCCTGGAGACCCTGCGGGGCACCGGGCGCCTGCCCGTAACCGGCACCGGCGGGAGCCGGACGGCCCTGCGGGGGCGCCGGGGGACCACTCTGCTCGAACAGCGACGGGGACTTGTCGGGACCCTGCGGACCACGCCCGCCGCCCGGACGGCCACCGTCCGCGTCCCGCCCGGGCAGCGCGGCGCGCGGACCCTGGCCGGCACCGAGCCGGCCAACCGCCG
>KE355164.1 GCA_000415505.1 Streptomyces afghaniensis 772 | reverse complement strand
AGGCTGAGGGAACCTTTGGGCGCCTCCGTTACTCTTTAGGAGGCAACGCCCCAGTTAAACTACCCATCAGACACTGTCCCTGATCCGGATCACGGACCCAGGTTAGACAGTCCAGCACGACCAGACTGGATTTCAACGACGACTCCACACTAACTGGCGTTAGCGCTTCACAGTCTCCCAGCTATCCTACACAAGCCGAACCGAACACCAATATCAAACTGTAGTAAAGGTCCCGGGGTCTTTCCGTCCTGCTGCGCGAAACGAGCATCTTTACTCGTAGTGCAATTTCACCGGGCCTATGGTTGAGACAGTCGAGAAGTCGTTACGCCATTCGTGCAGGTCGGAACTTACCCGACAAGGAATTTCGCTACCTTAGGATGGTTA
>KE355163.1 GCA_000415505.1 Streptomyces afghaniensis 772 | reverse complement strand
GCCCAGTGCGCCGACCTCGCGCAGCCCGGCGGTCACCGGCACCGCGGGCAGCAGGCCGGAGCCGTCCGGCGCGGCCCGGTCGGCCGTGCCGAGGCGCACCGCGAGCGCCTCCGGGTGGCCCGGACCGCGCTCCCACAGCCGGGGCCCGGCCCCAGCGCCGTCAGCAACAGCGTGGCCGGATCCGGCCAGGTCTCCGGCACGGCCGGCCCGGCGACCGCGGAGCGCTCCGCCGCACCTCGACCGGCTCGTCCTCGTACGTCTCGCGCGCGGGA
>KE355162.1 GCA_000415505.1 Streptomyces afghaniensis 772 | reverse complement strand
GCCCACCGGGACAGCCGACCACACCCCACGGCGACCCCACGCCGACCACCCGCTCACGCCTTCACAAGCGACGACCCCGGGCCCCGAGCAGCCCACCTGGGAAGCCGACCACACCTCACGGCGACCCCACGCCAACGGCAGGCCCACGCCCACGGGGACCTCCCACGCCGAGTCCCCGGCGTCGAGCCTCGAAGGCGCTCCGCGCCAGACGTCCGGGCGACCGGCCGACGACGCCCCGCGAACGTCCCGGGCCCACCCGGCGGGGCCCCGGCGCGCCGACGGTCCCGCACAGCCGTCCGGGGCGGACGCACCCACCCCGTCCCCGCGCGCCCAGACCGCGCCTGCCGACGCCCCGGCCCGGGCGGCCGA
>KE355161.1 GCA_000415505.1 Streptomyces afghaniensis 772 | reverse complement strand
CGCGGCGGTGCCGGATGGGGGCGCGGCGTCGCGGGCGCGGGTGAGCACGTCGAGTGCGGGGCACCGCGCTGACGCTGCTCGGCCTGCGGCGAGTCCTGGGTCACGGCGTCCGGGCCGGCGCCCGACGACGTGCTCGAGCGTTCCCGAGGCGCTGACCGGTCGCGGGCGCGACCGCGGCCCTCGATCGGGGTGCTGTCCCGGCCGGGCGCCCGCCCCGGGCTGCGGCACGCGAGCGCGTCCGGCGTGGCCTCCGGGGTGGCCTCGGCGCTCACGCAGACGGTGACGGTGGCCGCGACGGACCGGTCCGGTCCGCTGCTGAGCGTCCAGGTGGTCGGGTGGCG
>KE355160.1 GCA_000415505.1 Streptomyces afghaniensis 772 | reverse complement strand
GGAGACCGTCGCGGCGGCGGCACGGAGGACCACCGAGGCGCCGACGAGCGCCGACGGAGGCCGCGCCCGCCGCTCCGAACGAGGCGCCGCGTGGTGCGCCGTGCCGCGCCCCCGCCCGGTGGCTCCGGCGGGCGCTGAGGCCGCCGAGACCGTCGGTGCCGGTGACCGCCGGTGCCCCCGCCGCCTCCGAGGCTTCCGAGCAGGCCGAGGCCGCCGCGTCCGCCGAGGTGTCCGAGGACGCCGCTCCGCGTCGCACTCGGCGCCGTGCGACGCGCACGGTGACCTCGCCCGCCGCG
>KE355159.1 GCA_000415505.1 Streptomyces afghaniensis 772 | reverse complement strand
TCCATTTCGTGGGGCGAAGGCTGAGAACTTAAAGCGCCAGTAAACGGACGGTGGTAACGTATAACCATCCTAAGTAGCGAAATCCTTGTCGGGTAAGTTCCGACCTGCACGAATGGCGTAACGACTTCTCGACTGTCTCAACCATAGGCCCGGTGAAATTGCACTACGAGTAAAGATGCTCGTTTCGCGCAGCAGGACGGAAAGACCCCGGGACCTTTACTACAGTTTGATATTGGTGTTCGGTTCGGCTTGTGTA
>KE355158.1 GCA_000415505.1 Streptomyces afghaniensis 772 | reverse complement strand
GTCCCCCCGCCACACCACTCCCGTGGACCAGGTCCACCCGGCCGCGGCTACGCCGCCTGGGCACCGGCCCGGTCCACCGCCTCCAGGTCCCGGCACCCCAACCCCTACGACGACGCGACGTCCGACGCCCACCGCCAGGCGGTACTGGACTCCTGCGCCCCGCACGACACCGGCGACGGGGAGACGGTGCCCGATCGGACCCTGCGCAGGGTGAACCGGAGCTGGTAGAACCTGAGCCGGCAGTGCCGGAGCCGGTGGAAGCCGAGCCCGTACCGGTACTGCCGGAGCCGGCAGACCGCAAGCCGGTCCCGGTACTGACGAAAACCACCAAGACGTCCTGACCGCGGTCAGTCAGGCCGATCCCCGCGGC
>KE355157.1 GCA_000415505.1 Streptomyces afghaniensis 772 | reverse complement strand
TCAGGTGGTCAGGTAGAGAATACCGAGGCGTTCGGGTGAACTATGGTTAAGGAACTCGGCAAAATGCCCCCGTAACTTCGGGAGAAGGGGGGCCGACATCTGGTGATGAGCTTTGCGCTCTGAGCTGGGGGTGGCCGCAGAGACCAGCGAGAAGCGACTGTTTACTAAAAACACAGGTCCGTGCGAAGCCGTAAGGCGATGTATACGGACTGACGCCTGCCCGGTGCTGGAACGTTAAGGGGACCGGTTAGCTCCATTTCGGTGGGGCGAAGCTGAGAACTTAAGCGCCAGTAAACGGCGGTGGTAACTATAACCATCCTAAGGTAGCGAAATTCCTTGTCGGGTAAGTTCCGACCTGCACGAATGGCGTAACGACTTCTCGACTGTCTCAACCA
>KE355156.1 GCA_000415505.1 Streptomyces afghaniensis 772 | reverse complement strand
TAAAGCGGTACGCGAGCTGGGTTTAGAACGTCGTGAGACAGTTCGGTCCCTATCCGCTGTGCGCTAGGAGTCTTGAGAAGGGCTGTCCCTAGTACGAGAGGACCGGGACGGACGAACCTCTGGTGTGCCAGTTGTTCTGCCAAGGGCATGGCTGGTTGGCTACGTTCGGGAGGGATAACCGCTGAAAGCATCTAAGCGGGAAGCCTGCTTCGAGATGAGGACTCCCACCTCCTAGAGAGGGTAAGGCTCCCAGTAGACG
>KE355155.1 GCA_000415505.1 Streptomyces afghaniensis 772 | reverse complement strand
GGACTTCGGCGACGAGGTTCCCAGGTCCGGAAACGCGTCCGGCGGCGGCCAGCCCGGCTGGGCGGTCAAGTGCGCGCCGGGCGGCCCGAACGACTACGTGTACGTCATCGTGCAGCCCGTGGGCTGGCAGCCGATCAGTGAACTCATCGGCCGGCCCGAGCTGGCCGGCGACCCCGAGTGGGCGACGCCCGAGGCACGGCTGCCCAAGCTCAACAAGATGTTCCAGCTGATCGAGGAGTGGTCCTCGACGCTGCCCAAGTGGGAGTGCTGGAGCGGCTCAACGCGCACAA
>KE355154.1 GCA_000415505.1 Streptomyces afghaniensis 772 | reverse complement strand
GAACGCAAAAAAGGACCACACCATAAGGTGTGGGCCTTTTCTAATAATTGTTCGGCGGCGTCCTACTCTCCCACCAGGGTCCCCCCTCGCAGTACCATCGGCGCTGTAAGGCTTAGCTTCCGGGTTCGGAATGTAACCGGGCGTTTCCCCTACGCTATAACCACCGAAACACTATGAAACTATCCAGCCGCACCACGTGTGGCAACGTGGGGCTGTTCGTGGTTTCAGAACCAACACAGTGGACGCGAGCAACTGAGGACAAGCCCTCGGCCTATTAGTACCGGTCAACTCCACACGTTACCGTGCTTCCATATCCGGCCTATCAACCCAGTCGTCTACTGGGAGCCTTACCCTCTCTAGGAGGTGGGAGTCCTCATCTCGAAGCAGGCTTC
>KE355153.1 GCA_000415505.1 Streptomyces afghaniensis 772 | reverse complement strand
AGGCGTAGAGTTCGGTAGGGGAGGATCGGAATTCCTGGTGTAGCGGTGAAATGCGCAGATATCAGGAGGAACACCGGTGGCGAAGGCGGATCTCTGGGCCGATACTGACGCTGAGGAGCGAAAGCTGGGGAGCGAACAGGATTAGATACCCTGGTAGTCCACGCCGTAAACGGTGGGCACTAGGTGTGGGCAACATTCCACGTTGTCCGTGCCGCAGCTAACGCATTAAGTGCCCCGCCTGGGGAGTACGGCCGCAAGGCTAAAACTCAAAGGAATTGACGGGGGCCCGCACAAGCGGCGGAGCATGTGGCTTAATTCGACGCAACGCGAAGAACCTTACCAAGGCTTGACATACACCGGAAAACCCTGGAGACAGGGTCCCCCTTGTGGTCGGTGTACGGGTGGTGCATGGCTGTCGTCAGCTCGTG
>KE355152.1 GCA_000415505.1 Streptomyces afghaniensis 772 | reverse complement strand
TGTGGTTAGGGGTGAAAGGCCAATCAAACTCCGTGATAGCTGGTTCTCCCCGAAACTGCATTTAGGTGCAGCGTCGTGTGTTTCTTGCCGGAGGTAGAGCACTGGATAGGCGATGGGCCCTACCGGGTTACTGACCTTAGCCAAACTCCGAATGCCGGTAAGTGAGAGCGCGGCAGTGAGACTGTGGGGGATAAGCTCCATGGTCGAGAGGGAAACAGCCCAGAGCATCGACTAAGGCCCCTAAGCGTACGCTAAGTGGGAAAGGATGTGGAGTCGCACAGACAACCAGGAGGTTGGCTTAGAAGCAGCCACCCTTGAAAGAG
>KE355151.1 GCA_000415505.1 Streptomyces afghaniensis 772 | reverse complement strand
CGAGACGCAAAGACTCACTTCACCAGACTGTGGCCCCCCGTTCTCCCGAACGTTACGGGGGTCGACGTTTTGTCCGACGTTCCGTTAACCACTAGTTCACCCGAACGCCTCGTAGTTCTCTACCTGACCACCTCGAGCGGTTTAGGTACGGGCGCCATGAAACTCGCTAGAGGCTTTTCTCGACAGCATAGGATCATCCACTTCACCACAATCGGCTCGGCATCAGGTCTCAGCCTTGTGTGCGACGGATTTACCTACCGCACGGCCTACACCCTTACCCCGGGACAACCACCGCCCGGGCTGGACTACCTTCCTGCGTCACCCCATCACTCACCTACTACCAGATCGGGTCACCGGCTCCACCACTTTCCTTTCCCCGAAGGGTCCGGAACGGCTTCACGGGCTTAGCATCACTGGATTCGATGTTTGACGCTTCACAGCGGGTACCGGAATATCAACCGGTTATCCATCGACTAC
>KE355150.1 GCA_000415505.1 Streptomyces afghaniensis 772 | reverse complement strand
CACGCGGCGTCGCTGCATCAGGCTTTCGTCCCACTTGTGCAACTATTCCCCACTCGCTGCCTCCCGTAGGAGTCTGGGCCGTGTCTCAGTCCCAGTGTGGCCGGTCGCCCTCTCAGGCCGGCTACCCGTCGTCGCCTTGGTGAGCCATTACCTCACCAACAAGCTGATAGGCCGCGGGCTCATCCTGCACCGCCGGAGCTTTCCACCACCAAGAGATGCCCCTAGTGGTTGTATCCGGTATTAGACCCCGTTTCCAGGGCTTGTCCCAGAGTGCAGGGCAGATTGCCCACGTGTTACTCACCCGTTCGCCACTAATCCCCACCGAAGTGGTTCATCGTTCGACTTGCATGTGTTAAGCACGCCGCCAGCGT
>KE355149.1 GCA_000415505.1 Streptomyces afghaniensis 772 | reverse complement strand
GGACGAAAGTCGGGACTAGTGATCCGCGGTGGCTTGTGGAAGCGCCGTCGCTCAACGGATAAAAGGTAACCCCGGGGACGTAACAGGCTGATCTTCCCCTAAGAGTCCATATCGACGGGATGGTTTGGCACCTCGATGTCGGCTCGTCGCATCCTGGGGCTGGAGTCGGTCCCAAGGGTTGGGCTGTTCGCCCATTAAAGCGGTACGCGAGCTGGGTTTAGAACGTCGTGAGACAGTTCGGTCCCTATCCGCTGTGCGCGTAGGAGTCTTGAGAAGGGCTGACCCTAGTACGAGAGGACCGGGACGGACGAACCTCTGGTGTGCCAGTTGTTCTGCCAAGGGCATGGCTGGTTGGCTAC
>KE355148.1 GCA_000415505.1 Streptomyces afghaniensis 772 | reverse complement strand
GGGCTGCACACGTGCGTACAATGGCCGGTACAATGAGCTGCGATACCGCGAGGTGGAGCGAATCTCAAAAAGCCGGTCTCAGTTCGGATTGGGGTCTGCAGCTGACCCCATGAAGTCGGAGTCGCTGTAATCGCAGATCAGCATTGCTGCGGTGAATACGTTCCCGGGCCTTGTACACACCGCCCGTCACGTCACGAAAGTCGGTAACACCCGAAGCCGGTGGCCAACCCCCTTGTGGGGAGGGAGCTGTCGAAGGTGGGACTGGCGATTGGGACGAAGTCGTAACA
>KE355147.1 GCA_000415505.1 Streptomyces afghaniensis 772 | reverse complement strand
ACCCGGGGTTAAGCCCCGGGCGTTTCACAACCGACGTGACAAGCCGCCTACGAGCTCTTTACGCCCAATAATTCCGGACAACGCTCGCGCCCTACGTATTACCGCGGCTGCTGGCACGTAGTTAGCCGGCGCTTCTTCTGCAGGTACCGTCACTTTCGCTTCTTCCCTGCTGAAAGAGGTTTACAACCCGAAGGCCGTCATCCCTCACGCGGCGTCGCTGCATCAGGCTTTCGCCCATTGTGCAATATTCCCCACTGCTGCCTCCCGTAGGAGTCTGGGCCGTG
>KE355146.1 GCA_000415505.1 Streptomyces afghaniensis 772 | reverse complement strand
ACCAGATCGGGTCACCGGCTCCACCACTTTCCTTTCCCCGAAGGGTCCGGAACGGCTTCACGGGCTTAGCATCACTGGATTCGATGTTTGACGCTTCTCAGCGGGTACCGGAGTATCAACCGGTTATCCATCGACTACGCCTGTCGGCCTCGCCTTAGGTCCCGACTTACCCTGGGCAGATCAGCTTGACCCAGGAACCCTTAGTCAATCGGCGCACACGTTTCTCACGTGTGAATCGCTACTCATGCCTGCATTCTCACTCGTGAACCGTCCACAACTACCTT
>KE355145.1 GCA_000415505.1 Streptomyces afghaniensis 772 | reverse complement strand
CATCTGGTGATGAGCTTTGCGCTCTGAGCTGGGGGTGCCGCAGAGACCAGCGAGAAGCGACTGTTTACTAAAAACACAGGTCCGTGCGAAGCCGTAAGGCGATGTATACGGACTGACGCCTGCCCGGTGCTGGAACGTTAAGGGGACCGTTAGCTCCGATTTCGGTGGGCGAAGCTGAGAACTTAAGCGCCAGTAACGGCGGTGGTAACTATAACCATCCTAAGGTAGCCGAAATTCCTTAGTCGGGTAAGTTCCGACCTGCACGAA
>KE355144.1 GCA_000415505.1 Streptomyces afghaniensis 772 | reverse complement strand
GCCGTTGCCGATGATGCCGACCTCGCCGTCGAGCTTGACGTAGTTCGAGGCCCCTTGGCGGCAGCCGCCGCTTCCAGCGCGTCGTCGTGCTCGGTGTCGTCCGCGCCCCAGCGTGCTTGCCGGAAGCGGGCGTTGTCGTCGAGGGTGACCTTGCCGTCGAGGGCGAGGATCTGTCCTTGCCTGGTGCGGACGAGTGGATTCACCTCGACGAGGAGGGCGTCCTCGCGTACCAGGACCTCCCAGAGCCGTACGAGGACGTCGACGGTCTGCGGCGGCAGCCCGGCCGCCTCGGCGATCTCGCCCGCCTTCGCGGAGGTGACGCCCTCGGCGGGGTCGACGGGGACGCGGGCCACGGGCGCCGGGGCGGGTGGCGGCGACCTCCTCGATCTCCATGCCGCCTTCGGCCGAGGCGATC
>KE355143.1 GCA_000415505.1 Streptomyces afghaniensis 772 | reverse complement strand
GGTTATAGTTACCACCGCCGTTTACTGGCGCTTAAGTTCTCAGCTTCGCCCCACCGAAATGGAGCTAACCGGTCCCCTTAACGTTCCAGCACCGGGCAGGCGTCAGTCCGTATACATCGCCTTACGGCTTCGCACGGACCTGTGTTTTTAGTAAACAGTCGCTTCTCGCTGGTCTCTGCGGCCACCCCCAGCTCAGAGCGCAAAGCTCATCACCAGATGTCGGCCCCCCTTCTCCCGAAGTTACGGGGGCATTTTGCCGAGTTCCTTAACCATAGTTCACCCGAACGCCTCGGTATTCTCTACCTGACCACCTGAGTCGGTTTAGGGTACGGGCCGCCATGAAACTCGCTAGAGGTCTTTTCTCGACAGCATAGGATCATCCACTTCACCACAATCGGCTCGGCATCAGGTCTCAGCCTTGTGTGCGACGGATTTACCTACCGCACGGCCTACACCCTTACCCCG
>KE355142.1 GCA_000415505.1 Streptomyces afghaniensis 772 | reverse complement strand
CTTTAGGAGGCAACGCCCACCGTTAAATACCCATCAGACACTGTCCCTGATCCGGATCAGGACCCAGGTTAGACATCCAGCACGACCAGACTGGTATTTCAACGACGACTCCACACTAACTGGCGTTAGCGCTTCACAGTCTCCCAGCTATCCTACACAAGCCGAACCGAACACCAATATCAAACTGTAGTAAAGGTCCCGGGGTCTTTCCGTCCTGCTGCGCGAAACGAGCATCTTTACTCGTAGTGCAATTTCACCGGGCCTATGGTTGAGACA
>KE355141.1 GCA_000415505.1 Streptomyces afghaniensis 772 | reverse complement strand
TGGGGGGAGTAAGCTCCATGGTCGAGAGGGAAACAGCCCAGAGCATCGACTAAGGCCCCTAAGCGTACGCTAAGTGGGAAAGGATGTGGAGTCGCACAGACAACCAGGAGGTTGGCTTAGAAGCAGCCACCCTTGAAAGAGTGCGTAATAGCTCACTAGTCTAGTGATTCCGCGCCGACAATGTAGCGGGGCTCAAGCGTACCGCCGAAGTCGTGTCATTGC
>KE355140.1 GCA_000415505.1 Streptomyces afghaniensis 772 | reverse complement strand
CGAAAGTCGGTAACACCCGTAAGCCCGGTGGCCAACCCCCCTTCTGGGAGGGAGGCTGTCGAAGTGGGACTGGCGATTGGGACGAAGTCGTAACAAGGTAGCCGTACCCGGAACGGTGCGGCTGGATCACCTCCTTTCCTAAGGAGCACTTCTAAGCCGGTCCTTCGGGGCTGGTTCAGAGGCCAGTACATCAGCGAATGTCTGATGCTGGTTGCTCATGGGTGGAACGTTGACTA
>KE355139.1 GCA_000415505.1 Streptomyces afghaniensis 772 | reverse complement strand
GTGATGGGTAGGGAGCGTCGTGTGCCGGGTGAAGCAGCGCCGGAAGGTAGTTGTGGACGGTTCACGAGTGAGAATGCAGGCATGAGTAGCGATTCACACGTGAGAAACGTGTGCGCCGATTGAACGTAACGGTTCCGTGGTCAAGCTGATCTCGCCCGAAGGGTAACGTGGGACCCTTAAAGGCGAGGCCGACAGGCGTAGTCGATGGATAACCGGTTGATATTCCGGTACCCGCTGTGAAGCGTCA
>KE355138.1 GCA_000415505.1 Streptomyces afghaniensis 772 | reverse complement strand
GCCACCGGGAGCGGCTGGAGAGCGAACGCACCGCCCTGGAGGAGGAACTGGACCGGGCCAGAGGCGCCCTGGGCAGCGTCGCCGCCCGGGCCGCGCAACTGGAGCGCCGGACCGCACTGCTCACGGACGCCGCCGACGCCGCCCGCGCAGCCGAGGACACCGCCCAGCGGCTCAAGGACGCCGACGCCCGCCTCTCCGACGCCGCCTTCCGCGCCGGCTTCGACACCCCACGGGACGCGGCCGCCGCCCTCCTCGACGACGACGCCCACCGCCAACTGCAACGCTGCCTGGACGCCTGGCAGAACGAGGAGGCCGC
>KE355137.1 GCA_000415505.1 Streptomyces afghaniensis 772 | reverse complement strand
TGGCTACGATCACTCCGCTTCGGGTCTTGAGCGTGCTACTGTAAACGCCCTATTCGGACTCGCTTTCGCTACGGCTTCCCACCCGGGTTAACCTCGCAACACACCGCAAACTCGCAGGCTCATTCTTCAAAAGGCACGCAGTCACGAGATGGAAGCAAGCTTCCATCCGACGCTCCCACGGCTTGTAGGCACACGGTTTCAGGTACTATTTCACTCCGCTCCCGCGGTACTTTTCACCATTCCCTCACGGTACTATCCGCTATCGGTCACCAGGGAATATTTAGGCTTAGCGGGTGGTCCCGCCAGATTCACACGGGATTTCTCGTGCCCCGTGCTACTTGGGTGTCTCTCAAACGAGCCGCTGACGTTTCGACTACGGGGGTCTTACCCTCTACGCCGG
>KE355136.1 GCA_000415505.1 Streptomyces afghaniensis 772 | reverse complement strand
TCCGCTTCGGTCTTGTAGCGTGCTACTGAAACGACCTATTCGGACTCGCTTTCGCTACGGCTTCCCACCGGGTTAACCTCGCAACACACCGCAAACTCGCAGGCTCAGTTCTTCAAAAGGCACGCAGTCACGACGATCGGAAGCAAGCTTCCATCCGACGCTCCCACGGCTTGTAGGCACACGGTTTCAGGTACTATTTCACTCCGCTCCCGCGGTACTTTTCACCATTCCCTCACGGTACTATCCGCTATCGGTCACCAGGGAATATTTAGGCTTAGCGGGTGGTCCCGCCAGATTCACACGGGATTTCTCGGGCCCCGTGCTACTTGGGTGTC
>KE355135.1 GCA_000415505.1 Streptomyces afghaniensis 772 | reverse complement strand
CGGGGCAGCCGTGCTCGGAGGCGACCTCCCAGGACCGCCTCCCACGTACCCCGTCCGGGATCCGGGTCCGACGGATCCGGCCGGCCGGCCCACCACCCGAGGCGCCCCATCTTCACCGCGTCCCGCAGCACCGCCAGCCGTCGCCCCGGCACCCCGGTCAGCACCCGGGGCATCGCCACCGTCGTCAGCTCGGCCAGCCCCCGCAGCGCCCGCCGCGCCTGCAACACGGCCGCCAGCGCGCCCAGCCCCTGGACGTCCCCCACGCGCACGTGGGCCCGCACCGCCGTC
>KE355134.1 GCA_000415505.1 Streptomyces afghaniensis 772 | reverse complement strand
TTCGTGGTCGGTGGTACAGGTGGTGCATGGCTGTCGTCAGCTCGTGTCGTGAGATGTTGGGTTAAGTCCCGCAACGAGCGCAACCCTTGTCCCGTGTTGCCAGCAGGCCCTTGTGGTGCTGGGGACTCACGGGAGACCGCCGGGGTCAACTCGGAGGAAGGTGGGGACGACGTCAAGTCATCATGCCCCTTATGTCTTGGACTGCACACGTGCTACAATGGCCGGTACAATGAGCTGCGATACCGCGAGGTGGAGCGAATCTCAAAAAGCCGGTCTCAGTTCGGATT
>KE355133.1 GCA_000415505.1 Streptomyces afghaniensis 772 | reverse complement strand
TACGGCCCCGGGGACACGGCCCATGTCGTCCTCGACCACACCGGCGGCGCGTCGAGCACCCTCACTCTGAGTCTGACGGCACCGCCCGCCGCGTCCGGTGCCGCCGTGGAACTCCTCGGGGAAGCCGGGGGTCGCGGTCCTGCCGGAGGGCTCCGACGGAGCGGTCCCCGCGCTGATGCGGGCCGCGGACGCCCTGCTCGCCGCCGCCCGGACGGGCCGTCCGCACGCGTGTGACGCGGCGTTCGGCCTGCGGGTCACGGAGATCCTGTCGGCGGCCGACGACCTGCTGAACGGCGACGTGCGTTAGTCCTGGAAA
>KE355132.1 GCA_000415505.1 Streptomyces afghaniensis 772 | reverse complement strand
GACTGTGAAGCGCTAACGCCAGTTTAGTGTGGAGTCGTCGTTGAAATACCAGTCTGGTCGTGCTGGATGTCGTAACCTGGGTCCGTGATCCGGTATCAGGGACAGTGTCTGATCGGGTAGTTTAACTGGGCGGTTGCCTCCTAAAGAGTAACGGAGGCGTCCCAAAGGTTCCCTCAGGCCTGGTTGGCAATCAGGTGTTGAGTGTAAGTGCACAAGGGAGCTTGACTGTGAGACCGACGGGTCGAGCAGGGACGAAAGTCGGGACTAGTGA
>KE355131.1 GCA_000415505.1 Streptomyces afghaniensis 772 | reverse complement strand
CTATCCGCTGTGCGCGTAGGAGTCGTTGAGAAGGGCTGTCCCTAGTACGAGAGGACCGGGACGGACGAACCTCTGGTGTGCCAGTTGTTCTGCCAAGGGCATGGCTGGTTGGCTACGTTCGGGAGGGATAACCGCTGAAAGCATCTAAGCGGGAAGCCTGCTTCGAGATGAGGACTCCCACCTCCTAGAGAGGGTAAGGCTCCCAGTAGACGACTGGGTTGAT
>KE355130.1 GCA_000415505.1 Streptomyces afghaniensis 772 | reverse complement strand
GCCTCCTAAACGAGTAACGGAGGACGCCCAAACGGTTCCCTCAGCCTGGTTGGCGAATCAGGTGTTGAGTGTAAGTGCGACAAGGGAGCTTGACTGTGAGACCGACGGGTCGAGCAGGGACGAAAGTCGGGACTAGTGATCCGGCGGTGGCTTGTGGAAGCGCCGTCGCTCAACGGATAAAAGGTACCCCGGGGATAACAGGCTGATCTTCCCCAAGAGTCCATATCGACGGGATGGTTTGGCACCTCGATGTCGGCTCGTCGCATCCTGGGGCTGGAGTCGGTCCCAAGGGTTGGGCTGTTCGCCCATTAAAGCGGTACGCGAGCTGGGTTTAG
>KE355129.1 GCA_000415505.1 Streptomyces afghaniensis 772 | reverse complement strand
GGATCACGGACCCAGGTTAGACATCCAGCACGACCAGACTGGTATTTCAACGACGACTCCACACTAACTGGCGTTAGCGCTTCACAGTCTCCCAGCTATCCTACACAAGCCGAACCGAACACCAATATCAAACTGTAGTAAAGGTCCCGGGGTCTTTCCGTCCTGCTGCGCGAAACGAGCATCTTTACTCGTAGTGCAATTTCACCGGGCCTATGGTTGAGACAGTCGAGAAGTCGTTACGCCATTCGTGCAGGTCGGAACTTACCCGACAAGGAATTTCGCTACCTTAGGATGGTTATAGTTACCACCGTCCGTTTACTGGCGCTTAAGTTCTCAGCTTCGCCCCA
>KE355128.1 GCA_000415505.1 Streptomyces afghaniensis 772 | reverse complement strand
ACCCGGGGTTAAGCCCCGGGCGTTTCTACAACCGACGTGACAAGCCGCCTACGAGCTCTTTACGCCCAACTAATTCCGGACAACGCTCGCGCCCTACGTATTACCGCGGCTGCTGGCACGTAGTTAGCCGGCGCTTCTTCTGCAGGTACCGTCACTTTCGCTTCTTCCCTGCTGAAAGAGGTTTACAACCCGAAGGCCGTCATCCCTCACGCGGCGTCGCTGCATCAGGCTTTCGCCCATTGTGCAATATTCCCCACTGCTGCCTCC
>KE355127.1 GCA_000415505.1 Streptomyces afghaniensis 772 | reverse complement strand
CAAAAAGCCGGTCTCAGTTCGGATTGGGGTCTGCAACTCGACCCCATGAAGTCGGAGTCGCTAGTAATCGCAGATCAGCATTGCTGCGGTGAATACGTTCCCGGGCCTTGTACACACCGCCCGTCACGTCACGAAAGTCGGTAACACCCGAAGCCGGTGGCCCAACCCCCTTGTGGGGAGGGAGCTGTCGAAGGTGGGACTGGCGATTGGGACAAGTCGTAACAAGGTAGCCGTACCGGAAGGTGCGGCTGGGATCACCTCCTTTCTAAGGAGCACTTCTAAGCCGGTCCTTCGGGGCTGGTTCAGAGGC
>KE355126.1 GCA_000415505.1 Streptomyces afghaniensis 772 | reverse complement strand
GGGCCCCGTCAATTCCTTTGAGTTTTAGCCTTGCGGCCGTATCCCCAGCGGGGCACTTAATGCGTTAGCTGCGGCACGGACAACGTGGAATGTTGCCCACACCTAGTGCCCACCGTTTACGGCGTGGACTACCAGGGTATCTAATCCTGTTCGCTCCCCACGCTTTCGCTCCTCAGCGTCAGTATCGGCCCAGAGATCCGCCTTCGCCACCGGTGTTCCTCCTGATAT
>KE355125.1 GCA_000415505.1 Streptomyces afghaniensis 772 | reverse complement strand
CTTCTCCCGAAGTTACGGGGGCATTTTGCCGAGTTCCTTAACCATAGTTCACCCGAACGCCTCGGTATTCTCTACCTGACCACCTGAGTCGGTTTAGGGTACGGGCCGCCATGAAACTCGCTAGAGGCTTTCCTCGACAGCATAGGATCATCCACTTCACCACAATCGGCTCGGCATCAGGTCTCAGCCTTCGTGTGCGACGGACTTACCTACCGCACGGCCTACACCCTTACCCCGGGACAACCACCGCCCGGGCTGGACTACCTTCCTGCGTCACCCCATCACTCACCTACTACCAGATCGGGTCACCGGCTCCACCACTTTCCTTTCCCCGAAGGGTCCGGAACGGCTTCACGGGCTTAGCATCACTGGATTCGATGTTTGACGCTTCACAGCGGGTACCGGAATATCAATCGGTTATCCATCGACTACGCCTGTCGGCCTCGCCTTAGGTCCCGACTTACCCTGGGCAGATCAGCTTGA
>KE355124.1 GCA_000415505.1 Streptomyces afghaniensis 772 | reverse complement strand
GGAAAGTTCATTCCCTCCAGACACCCAACCAGCCGTGCCCGACCACGCTCCCGTCCGAACGATCATGCGTTCCAGCCCTTGCGAGCAGTACTAGCAGCCTCGGCCCAACGATCCTGGCCGAGTAGTCAACGTTCCACCCATGAGCAACCAGCATCAGACATTCGCTGATGTACTGGCCTCTGAACCAGCCCCGAAGGACCGGCTTAGAAGTGCTCCTTAGAAAGGAGGTGATCCAGCCGCACCTTCCGGTACGGCTACCTTGTTACGACTTCGTCCCAATCGCCAGTCCCACCTTCGACAGCTCCCTCCCCACAAGGGGGTTGGGCCACCGGCTTCGGGTGTTACCGACTTTCGTGACGTGACGGGCGGTG
>KE355123.1 GCA_000415505.1 Streptomyces afghaniensis 772 | reverse complement strand
ATGGTGAAAAGTACCGCGGGAGCGGAGTGAAATAGCACCTGAAACCGTGTGCCTACAAGCCGTGGGAGCGTCGGATGGAAGCTTGCTTCCATCTCGTGACTGCGTGCCTTTTGAAGAATGAGCCTGCGAGTTTGCGGTGTGTTGCGAGGTTAACCCGGGTGGGGAAGCCGTAGCGAGGGCGAGTCCGAATAGGGCGTTTCAGTAGCACGCTCAAGACCCGAAGCGGAGTGATCTAGCCATGGGCAGGTT
>KE355122.1 GCA_000415505.1 Streptomyces afghaniensis 772 | reverse complement strand
GGCCGCGAAGTGCCGCTCGTCCCGCGATCAGTGCCGGGTCGGCGTTTGTTGCGAGAGGCGGTCGGGAAGGTCGAACGCGCTCGTGGTCAGGGGGTCGACGTCATGCTCCGTTTCCGTCAGGTCCTGGGCCGTAGGCCGGACAGTTTGCGGCAGACGGGGGGCCGTTGCCGCAAGACCCCCTCGTGTGTTATAGCTTGAGAGTGGCAAGGAGAGGACTCCTTGCCTTTCTTGTTTCGG
>KE355121.1 GCA_000415505.1 Streptomyces afghaniensis 772 | reverse complement strand
TGGTGTCGACCGGATTACCGGTAAACATTCACGGAGAGTTTGATCCTGGCTCAGGACGAACGCTGGCGGCGTGCTTAACACATGCAAGTCGAACGATGAACCACTTCGGTGGGGATTAGTGGCGAACGGGTGAGTAACACGTGGGCGAATCTGCCCTGCACTCTGGGACAAGCCCTGGAAACGGGGTCTAATACCGGATACAACCACTAGGGGCATCTCTTGGTGGTGGAAAGCTCCGGCGGTGCAGGATGAGCCCGCGGCCTATCAGCTTGTTGG
>KE355120.1 GCA_000415505.1 Streptomyces afghaniensis 772 | reverse complement strand
CAGGCAGGACGGAAAGACCCCGGGACCTTTACTACAGTTTTGATATTGGGTGTTCGGTTCGGCTTGTGTACGGATAGCTGGGAGACTGTGAAGCGCTAACGCCAGTTAGTGTGGAGTCGTCGTTGAAATACCAGTCTGGTCGTGCTGGATGTCTAACCTGGGTCCGTGATCCGGATCAGGGACAGTGTCTGATGGGTAGTTTAACTGGGGCGGTTGCCTCCTAAAGAGTAACGGAGGCGCCCAAAGGTTCCTCAGCCTGGTTGGCAATCAGGTGTTGAGTGTAAGTGCACAAGGGAGCTTGACTGTGAGACCGACGGGTCGAGCAGGGCGAAAGTCGGGACTAGTGATCCGGCGGTGGCTTGTGGAA
>KE355119.1 GCA_000415505.1 Streptomyces afghaniensis 772 | reverse complement strand
GTGGCTGGCGGTGTCCGGCCTCGCCCGGTCCGAGGGTCGGAGTACGGGAGCGGCGGCTCGACGTACTACGGCCGAGCGCCCGGGGTCGGCTCGGCACCGGCCGGGACAAGGCCCGGACCTTCGCGGCCCGGCGGGGGACGCGATCGACGTCGCGCTGTCGCCATCCGAGCACCGGCGCCCAGTCGGCGGCCGACCGTGCGCACCGCGCTGCT
>KE355118.1 GCA_000415505.1 Streptomyces afghaniensis 772 | reverse complement strand
GGGGATGACCTGTGTTAGGGGTGAAAGGCCAATCAAACTCCGTGATAGCTGGTTCTCCCCCGAAATGCATTTAGGTGCAGCGTCGTGTGTTTCTTGCCGGAGGTAGAGCACTGGATAGGCGATGGGCCCTACCGGGTTACTGACCTTAGCCAAACTCCGAACTGCCGGTAAGTGAGAGCGCGGCAGTGAGACTGTGGGGGATAAGCTCCATGGTCGAGAGGGAAACAGCCCAGAGCATCGACTAAGGCCCCTAAGCGTACGCTAA
>KE355117.1 GCA_000415505.1 Streptomyces afghaniensis 772 | reverse complement strand
CTCATCACCAGATCGTGGCCCCCTTCTCCCGAAGTTACGGGGCATTTTGCCGAGTTCCTTAACCATAGTTCACCCGAACGCCTCGGTATTCTCTACCTGACCACCTGAGTCGGTTAGGGTACGGCCGCCATGAAACTCGCTAGAGGCTTTTCTCGACAGCATAGGATCATCCACTTCACCACAATCGGCTCGGCATCAGGTCTCAGCCTTGTGTGCGACGGATTTACCTACCGCACGGCCTACACCCTTACCCCGGGACAACCACCGCCCGGGCTGGACTACCTT
>KE355116.1 GCA_000415505.1 Streptomyces afghaniensis 772 | reverse complement strand
CGCTCAAGACCCGAAGCGGAGTGATCTAGCCATGGGCAGGTTGAAGCGAGGTAAGACTTCGTGGACGGACGAACCCACCACGGGTTGAAAACCTCGGGGAGTGACCTGTGTTACGGGGTGAAAGGCCGAATCAAACTCCGTGATAGCTGGTTCTCCCCGAAATGCATTTAGGTGCAGCGTCGTGTGTTTCTTGCCGGAGGTAGAGCACTGGATAGGCGATGGGCCCTACCGGGTTACTGACCTTAGCCAAACTCCGAATGCCGGTAAGTGAGAGCGCGGCAGTGAGACTGTGGGGGATAAGCTCCATGGTCGAGAGGGAAACAGCCCAGAGCATCGACTAAGGCCCCTAAGCGTACGCTAAGTGGGAAAGGATGTGGAGTCGCACAGACAACCAGGAGGTTGGCTTAGAAGCAGCCACCCTTGAAAGAGTGCGTAATAGCTCACTGGTCT
>KE355115.1 GCA_000415505.1 Streptomyces afghaniensis 772 | reverse complement strand
GGCAGCCGGGTCCACGGCCGGGCAGGAGCCAGGGCCCAAGGCCGGGCGGTGGCCCGGGGTGCACGGCCGGGCGGCAGCCGGGGCCCACGGCCAGGCGGGAGCCAGGGCCCACCGCCGGGCGGCAGCCAGAGCCCACCGTCGGGCGGAGCCGGGCCCAAGGCGGGGCGCAGCCCGGGCCCGCCGCCGTTGCCAGTGGTCCGTGCCATGCTCCCCG
>KE355114.1 GCA_000415505.1 Streptomyces afghaniensis 772 | reverse complement strand
TTAGTACCGGTCAACGTCCACACGTTACCGTGCTTCCATATCCGGCCTATCAACCCAGTCGTCTACTGGGAGCCTTACCCTCTCTAGGAGTGGGAGTCCTCATCTCGAAGCAGGCTTCCGCTTAGATGCTTTCAGCGGTTAGTCCCTCCCGAACGTAGCCAACCAGCCATGCCCTTGGCAGAACAACTGGCACACCAGAGGTTCGTCCGTCCCGGTCCTCTCGTACTAGGGACAGCCCTTCTCAAGACT
>KE355113.1 GCA_000415505.1 Streptomyces afghaniensis 772 | reverse complement strand
CCTTGAAAGAGGTGATCCAGCCGCACCTTCCGGTACGGCTACCTTGTTACGACTTCGTCCCAACTCGCCAGTCCCACCTTCGACAGCTCCTCCCCACAAGGGGTTGGGCCACCGGCTTCGGGTGTTACCGACTTTCGTGACGTGACGGGCGGTGTGTACAAGGCCCGGGAACGTATTCACCGCAGCAATGCTGATCTGCGATTACTAGCGACTCCGACTTCATGGGGTCGAGTTGCAGACCCCAATCCGAACTGAGACCGGCTTTTTGAGATTCGCTCCACCTCGCGGTATCGCAGCTCATTGTACCGGCCATTGTAGCACGTGTGCAGCCCAAGACATAAGGGGCATGATGACTTGACGTCGTCCCCACCTTCCTCCGAGTTGAC
>KE355112.1 GCA_000415505.1 Streptomyces afghaniensis 772 | reverse complement strand
CAAGGGCCGTGCTGGCAACACGGGACAAGGGTTGCGCTCGTTGTCGGGACGTTAACCCAACATCTCACGACACGAGCTGACGACAGCCATGCACCACCTGTACACCGACCACAAGGGGACCCTGTCTCCAGGGTTTTCCGGTGTATGTCAAGCCTTGGTAAGGTTCTTCGCGTTGCGTCGAATTAAGCCACATGCTCCGCCGCTTGTG
>KE355111.1 GCA_000415505.1 Streptomyces afghaniensis 772 | reverse complement strand
GCGCGCGTCCGACAACCGGCCGCCGGTCACCGCGCCCAGGGCGGCACCCAGCAGCAGCGAGCTGGTGACCATGCCCTCGGTGACCGGGGTCAGGCCGAGGTCCTCGGTCATGTAGGGCAGGGCGCCGTTGATGACGCCGGTGTCGTAGCCGAAGAGCAGACCACCGAACGTGGCGATGATCGTGATCAGCCTCAGCCGCCGCCTGACCGCCGGGGGAGCGTCGTCCGCGACGGCGGTGGCGGGGGGCGGACGGGGGCCGGTGTCGTGTCGTCCG
>KE355110.1 GCA_000415505.1 Streptomyces afghaniensis 772 | reverse complement strand
CCGAAACTGGAGCTAACGGTCCCCTTAACGTTCCAGCACCGGGCAGGCGTCAGTCCGTATACATCGCCTTACGGCTTCGCACGGACCTGTGTTTTTAGTTAAACAGTCGCTTCTCGCTGGTCTCTGCGGCCACCCCCAGCTCAGAGCGCAAAGCTCATCACCAGATGTGGCCCCCCTTCTCCCGAAGTTACGGGGGCATTTTGCCGAGTTCCTTAACCATAGTTCACCCGAACGCCTCGGTATTCTCTACCTGACCACCTGAGTCGGTTTAGGGTACG
>KE355109.1 GCA_000415505.1 Streptomyces afghaniensis 772 | reverse complement strand
TGCGACTCCACATCCTTTCCCACTTAGCGTACGCTTAGGGGCCGTTAGTCGATGCTCTGGGCTGTTTCCCTCTCGACCATGGAGCTTATCCCCCACCAGTCTCACTGCCGCGCTCTCACTTACCGGCATTCGGAGTTTGGCTAAGGTCAGTAACCCGGTAGGGCCCATCGCCTATCCAGTGCTCTACCTCCGGCAAGAAACACACGACGCTGCACCTAAATGCATTTCGGGGAGAACCAGCTATCACGGAGTTTGATTGGCCTTTCACCCCTAACCACAGGTCATCCCCCAGGTTTTCAACCCTGGTGGGTTCGGTCCTCCACGAAGTCTTACCTCCGCTTCAACCTGCCCATGGCTAGATCACTCCGCTTCGGGTCTTGAGCGTGCTACT
>KE355108.1 GCA_000415505.1 Streptomyces afghaniensis 772 | reverse complement strand
GTCTCACTGCCGCGCTCTCACTTACCGTCGATTCGGAGTTTGGCTAAGTCAGTAACCCGGTACGGGCCCACTCGCCTATCCACGTGCTCTACCTCCGGCAGGAAACACACGACGCTGCACCTAAATGCATTTCGGGAGAACCAGCTAGTCACGGAGTTTGATTGGCCTTTCACCCCTAACCACAGGTCATCCCCCAGGTTTTCAACCCTGGTGGTTCGGTCCTCCACGAAGTCTTACCTCCGCTTCAACCTGCCCATGGCTAGATCACTCCGCTTCGGGTCTTGAGCGTGCTACTGAAACGCCCTATTCGGACTCGC
>KE355107.1 GCA_000415505.1 Streptomyces afghaniensis 772 | reverse complement strand
CCGCTTCAACCTGCCCATGGCTAGATCACTCCGCTTCGGGTCTTGAGCGTGCTACTCGAAACGCCCTATTCGGACTCGCTTTCGCTACGGCTTCCCACCCGGGTTAACCTCGCAACACACCGCAAACTCGCAGGCTCATTCTTCAAAAGGCACGCAGTCACGAGATGGAAGCAAGCTTCCATCCGACGCTCCCACGGCTTGTAGGCACACGGTTTCAGGTACTATTTCACTCCGCTCCCGCGGTACTTTTCACCATTCCCTCACGGTACTATCCGCTATCGGTCACCAGGGAATATTTAGGCTTAGCGGGTGGTCCCGCCAGAGTTCACACGGGATTTCTCGGGCCCCGTGCTACTTGGGT
>KE355106.1 GCA_000415505.1 Streptomyces afghaniensis 772 | reverse complement strand
CGGCGTCGCTGCATCAGGCTTTCGCCCACTTGTGCAACTATTCCCCACTCGCTGCCTCCCCGTAGGAGTCTGGGCCGTGTCTCAGGTCCCAGTCGTGGCCGGTCGCCCTCTCAGGCCGGCTACCCGTCGTCGCCTTGGTGAGCCATTACCTCACCAACAAGCTGATAGGCCGCGGGCTCATCCTGCACCGCCGGAGCTTTCCACCACCAAGAGATGCCCCTAGTGGTTGTATCCGGTATTAGACCCCGTTTCCAGGGCTTGTCCCAGAGTGCAGGGCAGATTGCCCACGTGTTACTCACCCGTTCGCCACTAATCCCCACCGAAGTGGTTCATCGTTCGACTTGCATGTGTTAAGCACGCCGCCAGCGTTCGTCCTGAGCCAGGATCAAACTCTCCGTGAAT
>KE355105.1 GCA_000415505.1 Streptomyces afghaniensis 772 | reverse complement strand
GAGAGGTGAGTACAAGAAGCGACGTCCTTGAGAACTCAACAGCGTGCCAAAAGTCAACGCCAGATATGTTGATACCCGTCTCCAGCATCTGCTGGGCGAGGTCCTTTGAAAAAACACAGCGAGGACGCTGTGAACGGCCGGGCTTATTCCGCCTGGCTGTTCCGCTCTCGTGGTGTCGACCGGATTACCGGTAAACATTCACGGAGAGTTTGATCCTGGCTCAGGACTAACGCTGGCGGCGTGCTTAACACATGCAAGTCGAACGATGAACCACTTCGGTGGGGATTAGTGGCGAACGGGTGAGTAACACGTGGGCAA
>KE355104.1 GCA_000415505.1 Streptomyces afghaniensis 772 | reverse complement strand
CCGTTACTTACAGTTTGTAGTATTGGTGTTCGGTTCGGCGTTGTGTAGGATAGCTGGGAGACTGTGAAGCGCTAACGCCAGTTAGTGTGGAGTCGTCGTTGAAATACCAGTCTGGTCGTGCTGGATGTCTAACCTGGGTCCGTGATCCGGATCAGGGACAGTGTCTGATGGGTAGTTTAACTGGGGCGGTTGCCTCCTAAAGAGTAACGGAGGCGCCCAAAGGTTCCCTCAGCCTGGTTGGCAATCAGGTGTTGAGTGTAAGTGCACAAGGGAGCTT
>KE355103.1 GCA_000415505.1 Streptomyces afghaniensis 772 | reverse complement strand
GTACAAAGGAAGCGACCGTTCCTTGAGAACTCAACAGCGTGCCAAAAGTCAACGCCAGATATGTTGATACCCCGTCTCCAGCATCTGCTGGGGCGAGGTTCCTTTGAAAAAACACAGCGAGGACGCTGTGAATGGCCGGGCTTATTCCGCCTGGCTGTTCCGCTCTCGTGGTGTCGACCGGATTACCGGTAAACATTCGCGGAGAGTTTGATCCTGGCTCAGGACGAACGCTGGGGCGTGCTTAACACATGCAAGTCGAACGATGAACCACTTCGGTGG
>KE355102.1 GCA_000415505.1 Streptomyces afghaniensis 772 | reverse complement strand
CCCCGAAATGCATTTAGGTGCAGCGTCGTGTGTTTCTTGCCGGAGGTAGAGCACTGGATAGGCGATGGGCCCTACCGGGTTACTGACCTTAGCCAAACTCCGAATGCCGGTAAGTGAGAGCGCGGCAGTGAGACTGTGGGGGATAAGCTCCATGGTCGAGAGGGAAACAGCCCAGAGCATCGACTAAGGCCCCTAAGCGTACGCTAAGTGGGAAAGGATGTGGAGTCGCACAGACAACCGAGGAGGTTGGCTTAGAAGCAGCCACCCTTGAAAGAGTGCGTAATAGCTCACTGGTCTAGTGGATTCCGCGCCGACA
>KE355101.1 GCA_000415505.1 Streptomyces afghaniensis 772 | reverse complement strand
CCTGGGGCTGGAGTCGGTCCCAACGGGTTGGGCTGTTCGCCCATTAAAGCGGTACGCGAGCTGGGTTTAGAACGTCGTGAGACAGTTCGGTCCCTATCCGCTGTGCGCGTAGGAGCCTTGAGAAGGGCTGTCCCTAGTACGAGAGGACCGGGACGGACGAACCTCTGGTGTGCCAGTTGTTCTGCCAAGGGCATGGCTGGTTGGCTACGTTCGGGAGGGATAACCGCTGAAAGCATCTAAGCGGGAGGCCTGCTTCGAGATGAGGACTCCCACCTCCTAGAGAGGGTAAGGCTCCCAGTAGACGACTGGGTTGATAGGCCGGATATGGAAGCACGGTAACGTGTGGAGTTGACCGGTACTAATA
>KE355100.1 GCA_000415505.1 Streptomyces afghaniensis 772 | reverse complement strand
TGATGAGGTCCGTGTGAAGGTCTGGTGCACGGTGAACATCACGCCGAGCGTGCGGCTGCGGCCACGGGCCAGCAGCCGGGCCGCGCTGTCGGGCCGGTAGCCGATCTCGTCGGCGACGCGCAGGACCCGTTCCCGGGTCTCCTGGCTGGCCCCCGCCTGGTTGCGGAAGATGATCGAGACGAGCGCGCGGGACACGCCCGCCTTCTCGGCGACGTCCGCCATCGTGGGCCGCTGCCTGCCCGATGCATCCACGTGTGAACCCACCCTCCGACGCCGACCACCTTACGGGTGTCCCGCACGGGGCCCGTACCAGGACTCGGCAATCTCCCGGCAA
>KE355099.1 GCA_000415505.1 Streptomyces afghaniensis 772 | reverse complement strand
GGTGTGCGGGGCCGGTTCGGGGCGGGGTGGCGGCCGGGGCGGGGTGGGCGGGCTTCGGAACCGGCTTCGGCGGATGGTGGGGGCGGACCGGGCGGTCACCGGGGGTGTTGGAGGACTCGTTGCCGGCCGACGCGTTGCCGATGCCGACCACGTTCACGGAGTTGCCGGTGACGTTGACCGGCACGTCGACGGGCAGGTGGACGCCGTTGCCGGAGACCACGCCCGGTGAATCCTTTCCGCTGCCGTCCGCGACCGCGCCGCCGGGCTTGCCGGGCCGGCCGGCCCGCCCGTCGTCCTTGTTCGCGCAGCTGTTGCCCGCGGCCGGATTGAGGAGCCCCACCACGTTCACGGTGTTCCCGCACACGTTCACCGGAACGTGCACCGGCAGCTGGACGGTGTTGCCGGAGACCACCCCGGGCGAACCGGCAGCCGAGCCCTCCGCTCCGGAACCGGCGTACGCGGGGACGGTCAGGGCCATCGCGCCCGAGGCGGCGGCGACGGCGAT
>KE355097.1 GCA_000415505.1 Streptomyces afghaniensis 772 | reverse complement strand
GCAATGCTGATCTGCGATTACTAGCGACTCCGACTTCATGGGTCGAGTTGCAGACCCAATCCGAACTGAGACCGGCTTTTTGAGATTCGCTCCACCTCGCGGTATCGCAGCTCATTGTACCGGCCATTGTAGCACGTGTGCAGCCCAAGACATAAGGGGCATGACGACTTGACGTCGTCCCCACCTTCCTCCGAGTTGACCCCGGCGGTCTCCCGTGAGTCCCCAGCACCACAAGGGCCTGCTGGCAACACGGGACAAGGGTTGCGCTCGCTGCGGGACTTAACCCAACATCTC
>KE355096.1 GCA_000415505.1 Streptomyces afghaniensis 772 | reverse complement strand
TAATGATATAAATTCAAAACTCGAACTCAAATTCAAAATTTAAATTTAAATAATTTAAAAAATCAAAATCAACAAACTTTAAAAAAGTTAATTCTTTAACTCCAATTTTAAGTATTCCATTAAATGATTGTTCTTTAATTGATTATAATGATGATCAATTTATTTTAACTGGTAAAGCTAATTTTATTGAATTACAAAATCGTAAATTAAGTAATAATATTACTAGCAATAGTTTATTATCATCATCA
>KE355095.1 GCA_000415505.1 Streptomyces afghaniensis 772 | reverse complement strand
CTAAGGTCAGTAACCCGTAGGGCCCGACTCGCCTATCCAGTGCTCTACCTCCGGCAAGAAACACACGACGCTGCACCTAAATGCATTTCGGGGAGAACCAGCTATCACGGAGTTTGACTTGGCCTTTCACCCTAACCACAGGTCATCCCCCAGGTTTTCAACCCTGGTGGGTTCGGTCCTCCACGAAGTCTTACCTCCGCTTCAACCTGCCCATGGCTAGATCACTCCGCTTCGGGTCTTGAGCGTGCTACTGAAACGCCCTATTCGGACTCGCTTTCGC
>KE355094.1 GCA_000415505.1 Streptomyces afghaniensis 772 | reverse complement strand
AGCTTTGCGCTCTGAGCTGGGGGTGGCCGCAGAGACCAGCGAGAAGCGACTGTTTACTAAAAACACAGGTCCGTGCGAAGCCGTAAGGCGATGTATACGGACTGACGCCTGCCCGGTGCTGGAACGTTAAGGGGACCGGTTAGCTCCATTTCGGTGGGGCGAAGCTGAGAACTTAAGCGCCAGTAAACGGCGGTGGTAACTATAACCATCCGTAAGGTAGCGAAATTCCTTGTCGGGTAATTC
>KE355093.1 GCA_000415505.1 Streptomyces afghaniensis 772 | reverse complement strand
GCGCAAGCGGCGGAGGCATGTGGCGTTAATTCGACGCAACGCGAAGAACCTTACCAAGGCTTGACATACACCGGAAAACCCTCGGAGACAGGGTCCCCCTTCGTGGTCGGTGTACAGGTGGTGCATGGCTGTCGTCAGCTCGTGTCGTGAGATGTTGGGTTAAGTCCCGCAACGAGCGCAACCCTTGTCCCGTGTTGCCAGCAGGCCCTTGTGGTGCTGGGGACTCACGGGAGACCGCCGGGGTCAACTCGGAGGAAGGTGGGGACGACGTCAAGTCATCATGCCCCTTATGTCTTGGGCTGCACACGTGCTACAATGGCCGGTACAATGAGCTGCGAT
>KE355092.1 GCA_000415505.1 Streptomyces afghaniensis 772 | reverse complement strand
GCGACGGCCTCCGGCGCCACTTCGCCGCCGTCAACCTCTTCTCCGCCGCAGGCTTCCTCCTCGTCATCCCCGTCGCCCTCGTTCTGCGGCGACACGGTCGCCTCGGAGGCCAGCTGGTCGTCCCTGCGCTACCTGCTCGGGCCCCCCGTGCCCCGGGCCCGGCTGCTGTGGTCCAAGCTCGCCGTCGGACTCAGCCTGAGCCTGGCCGCGCTGGTGCTGCTCCCGATCGTCGCCCTCGTCGTCGGCACGGCCGCCTACGGCTGGGGCCCGCTCGAGCTGCCCACCGGCGGCACCCTGCCCACCGGCACCGCGGCCCAGCGCCTGCTGATCGTCGTCGTGTACATCATGGTGTCCCAACTGGTCACCGCGGCCCTCGCGTTCTGGCTGTC
>KE355091.1 GCA_000415505.1 Streptomyces afghaniensis 772 | reverse complement strand
TCACGACACGAGCTGACGACAGCCACTGCACCACCTCGTACACGACCGACAAGGGGACCTGTCTCCAGGGTTTCCGGTGTATGTCAAGCCTTGGTAAGGTTCTTCGCGTTGCGTCGAATTAAGCCACATGCTCCGCCGCTTGTGCGGCCCCGTCAATTCCTTTGAGTTTTAGCCTTGCGGCCGTACTCCCCACGCGGGGCACTTAATGCGTTAGCTGCGGCACGGACAACGTGGAATGTTGCCCACACCTAGTGCCCACCGTTTACGGCGTGGACTACCAGGGTATCTAATCCTGTTCGCTCCCCACGCTTTCGCTCCTCAGCGTCAGTATCGGCCCAGAGATCCGCCTTCGCCACCGGTGTTCCTCCTGATATC
>KE355090.1 GCA_000415505.1 Streptomyces afghaniensis 772 | reverse complement strand
CGGCCACCGGCCTCCCCGGGCCGCCGCCCTCCTCCGCCACTGACCCTCCTCGGACGACCGCGACCCTCACGCTGGCCGCAGCGGTCCTACGACGCCGAGACGTCTGACAAGCGGCATCGGAATCCTCCACGATGAACCCCGTGACGGAAGACCGGGCGCCGGAGCCCCTCACCGAGTACGCCCACCGCCTCACCCGCCGGGTGCGTGCCTTCGACCGACGCACCCCTCGCTGTGGGACCTGCACATCACCGGTTTCTGGGTGACAGCCGCCCTGATCGACTACGCCGGTGGCGGCTGGCGCCACAACGCCCACAACCTCGACGTCCCCGGCTGGCTCCTCCTCACCCTGAGCCTCGGCCTCTCGACCCCCTCCTCTGGCGACGCACCCACCCCCGGGCCGCCCTCGCCGCCATGGCCCTCTTCGCCCTCGCCAACGCGTGGACCGGCGCGGCCCTCCAGGCGGCCCTGCTC
>KE355089.1 GCA_000415505.1 Streptomyces afghaniensis 772 | reverse complement strand
TCCCCGGGAGACCCGGGGGTGGCACGTGGTGGCGGGCGACCGGGGCTGCACCAGGCCGTCCACTACGACGAGGGCACGCTGAAGGGGCTGCGCGGCCGGCTCGCCGACGTCTTCGTCTCCGAACTCACCGAGGGCATCGGCACGTCGGGCGTGCGGGCGGGGCTCGTCAAGGTCGCGGGCGGTTTCCACGCCCTGGACGCGCACGCCCGCTGGACCATGACGGCGGCGGCCGAGGCGCATCACGCCACGGGCGTGACCATCG
>KE355088.1 GCA_000415505.1 Streptomyces afghaniensis 772 | reverse complement strand
ACCCGAGGCGCCGCATAGTACCTGCCACTAGAGCGCGCTAGTGGCGCGCTCCAGTTGCCTCCCAGGACCGGGCACGGCCCGCTCTCCCCAGCACATCGAGGTGCACCCGACATGCGCAGACACCACAGATCCGCCGCCCTGACCACCGCCGTCCTCGTGGGCGCCCTGCTCGCCGCCGGCTGCTCCAGCGGCGCCGGCGGGAAGAAGTCCGAGTCCGGCGGCACCGACGCCGCCGCGGGCAAGGCCACCACCCCGCGGATGACCGTCGCCATGGTCACCCACGCGGCACCCGGCGACACCTTCTGGGACCTG
>KE355087.1 GCA_000415505.1 Streptomyces afghaniensis 772 | reverse complement strand
GCCCCCTGCACGCACACCGACACCGCCAGGTCCCCGCGCACGAGGTCGTCCTGCTCGGGCTGGATGGTCGCGGCGATGTCCCGCATGGGCCCGACGCGCGGCCGTTCGATCTCCCGGGCGACGATCTCGCTGGTCCGCGCCTCGCCCTGCCCCAGGTGCTCGTCCTCCAGGCCGGTGAGGTCGGCGGAGTCGCCCCGGCTGC
>KE355086.1 GCA_000415505.1 Streptomyces afghaniensis 772 | reverse complement strand
GCGCCCACTGTCCGCTTCGCGCCGCCCTCAGTCGGCACCTCGCGCGTCCGCCTCCCTTTGGCCCGCGGCGTCGTCTCCGCCGCCATCCTCGGTGTGGGCTCGCGGCGTCGGGTCCGACCCAGGTCGCCACGGGCTCCGTGTAGCGCGCGGTGAGCGGGCCGAGGACGACGAGGATGAGGACGTAGGCCGTGGCCAGGGGCCGAGGACGGTTCGATACCGCCGAGACGGCCAGACCGGCGATGACGATCGAGAACTCGCCACGGGCCACCAGCGCACCGCCCGCCCGCCAGCGGCCCTTGACGGAGATCCCGGCCCGCCGCGCCGCCCAGTAGCCGGTGGCGATCTTCGTCAGGGCGGTGACGGCGGCCAGGCCCAGGGCGGGCAGCAGAACGGGCGGGATGCTGGACGGGTCGGTGTGCAGTCCGAAGAAGACGAAGAACACCGCCGCGAACAGGTCACGCAG
>KE355085.1 GCA_000415505.1 Streptomyces afghaniensis 772 | reverse complement strand
TCCGAACTGAGACCGGCTTTTTGTAGATTCGCTCCACCTCGCGTATCGCAGCTCAGTTGTACCGGCCATTGTAGCACGTGTGCAGCCCAAGACATAAGGGGCATGATGACTTGACGTCGTCCCACCTTCCTCCGAGTTGACCCCGGCGGTCTCCCGTGAGTCCCCAGCACCACAAGGGCCTGCTGGCAACACGGGACAAGGGTTGCGCTCGTTGCGGGACTTAACCCAACATCTCACGACACGAGCTGACGACAGCCATGCGCCACCTGTACACCGACCACAAGGGGGACCCTGTCTCCAGGGTTTTCCGGTGTATGTCAAGCCTTGGTAAGGTTCTTCGCGTTG
>KE355084.1 GCA_000415505.1 Streptomyces afghaniensis 772 | reverse complement strand
CGTGACTGCGTGCCTTTTGAAGAATGAGCCTGCGAGTTTGCGGTGTGTTGCGAGGTTAACCCGGGTGGGGAAGCCGTAGCGAAAGCGAGTCCGAATAGGGCGTTTCAGTAGCACGCTCAAGACCCGAAGCGGAGTGATCTAGCCATGGGCAGGTCGAAGCGGAGGTAAGACTTCGTGGAGGACCGAACCCACCAGGGTTGAAAACCTGGGGGATGACCTGTGGTTAGGGGTGAAAGGCCAATCAAACTCCGTG
>KE355083.1 GCA_000415505.1 Streptomyces afghaniensis 772 | reverse complement strand
CGCCAACGGCAGGCCACGCCCACGGGGACCTCCACGCCGAGTCCCGGCGTCGAGCCTCGAAGGCGCTCCGCGCCAGACGTCCGGGCGACCGGCCGACGACGCCCGCGAACGTCCGGGCCACCGGCGGGCCCGGCGCGCCGACGGTCCGCACAGCCGTCCGGGCGGACGCACCACCCGTCCCGCGCGCCCAGACCGCGCCTGCCGACGCCCCGGCCCGGGCGGCCGATCTCCGTGCGGACGTTCCGACCACGCTCTGGGACGCGAAGGGCGCAGGCCCCGAGCGCCCCACGCGGCGCCCGAAGGCACCCCCACGCAGACCCACGCGGACAGTTCGCTCTC
>KE355082.1 GCA_000415505.1 Streptomyces afghaniensis 772 | reverse complement strand
TCTTCTTCGGTCAGTCTCGGGTGTCGAGCTCTCTGCACGCGGTCATCCTCCTCGATACGGCGCTGGACCGCCCTCCACTGTACGGCGGCGCGGACGCGGCCTCAGGGCTATGACGAGGAGCGTTACTCGAACCGCACCGCCAGCAGGACGACGTCCTCGCCCCGTCCGCCGCGTCCAGCCCGTCCGGCAGCACGCTCCGCAGGACGTGGTCGGCGAGGGCGCCGGGGTCGCGCCGCAGTGCCCGGGGCGCTCCGGCCGCCGCCGCGTGCAGCCGGGCGAAGGCACGGTCGGTGGTCTCGCCGGTGCGGTGCAGCAGCCCGTCGGTGTACAGCAGAACCGTCTCTCCGGGCTCGGCGAGGATCTCCACGCTCGGCGCCTCCCAGCAGGCGAGCATGCCCAGCGGGGCGGAGACCGACGTCTCCAC
>KE355081.1 GCA_000415505.1 Streptomyces afghaniensis 772 | reverse complement strand
GGGCTCGGTGCGTCCGGCGCCGGGAGTGGGTGGCCTACGTGCGCGTACCGGCGGCCCGTCTCCGGGCTGCTGCTCCTCGTGTGGTTCCCGCTGATCAGCGGCATGGTGGAGCGGCGTTACCGGTCCGGAACCGGCCTGCCGCGGACGTGTTCCCGGCCCGCTGGCTGCTGATCACCGCCGTCCTCTTCGCGGCTCGGCGCTGCTGCTGGCGGTGCGGCTGCTTCGGGTGCGCAGGGCGGCGAAGCGGCGCCCGTCGGCCGTCCACTGACCGGCCCGCGTCCAGCCCCGGGCGTACCGGAGCAGGGCGGGCGTGCCGAGCCGCGCCCAGGGGAAGGGGTCGCCGGTGCCGCGGGTGTCCATGCGGCCGACGACCCGCACGTGGGCGCGTTCGTCGATGTCCACCGGCGCGGTCTCGGCGATCAACAGGCCGCCGGGGCGCAGGAGACCGGC
>KE355080.1 GCA_000415505.1 Streptomyces afghaniensis 772 | reverse complement strand
GATGGTTATAGTTACCACCGCCGTTACTGGCGCTTAAGTTCTCAGCTTCGCCCCACCGAAACTGGAGCTAACCGGTCCCCTTAACGTTCCAGCACCGGGCAGGCGTCAGTCCGTATACATCGCCTTACGGCTTCGCACGGACCTGTGTTTTTGTAAACAGTCGCTTCTCGCTGGTCTCTGCGGCACCCCCAGCTCAGAGCGCGAAGCTCATCACCAGATGTGGCCCCCCTTCTCCCGAAGTTACGGGGGCATTTTGCCGAGTTCCTTAACCATAGTTCACCCGAACGCCTCGGTATTCTCTACCTGACCACCTGAGTCGGTTTAGGGTACGGGCCGCCATGAAAC
>KE355079.1 GCA_000415505.1 Streptomyces afghaniensis 772 | reverse complement strand
TGCGTACTGCTGGGGCTGCTGCTGCGGTGGCCGTAGCGGGCCCGGCGGGGGTGCCTGGCGGCGCGGGGGCTGCTGCTGGGCCGGGCGACCTGCCGGTGGGGGCGGCGGCGCAGCGGGTCCTCGTTCGGGTCGAGGTACTGGACCTGCGTCTGTTCGTTGCGGTCGCGGGCCGCCCGCAGCTGGTTCTGCCAGGGGTGCGGGTCCTCGGGTCCGCCCTGCTGACCCTGCTGGCCCTGCTGGCCGGGCGAGCCCGGCGGGACCGGCGGCATGACGGCGGTCGGTCGGC
>KE355078.1 GCA_000415505.1 Streptomyces afghaniensis 772 | reverse complement strand
GAGCGGGTGGCTTCGCAGGGGGCTCGGGGGATTGGGGATCGGGCGCTCGCGGCGAGGGCGCTGCGGGCTGGGGGGCGGCTGGTTCCGAGGGGGGTTCTTCGGACTGGGGGCCGGGCGGTTCCGCGGAGGGCTCGGGGAGCTGGGAGTCGGGCGGCATCCCAGGGGGCTCGGGGGACTGGGGGCCGGGCGGTCGCGGCGAGGACGCGGCGGACTGGGGGTCCGGCGGCTCCGCGCCGAACTCGGCGGACTGGCAGGCGAGTGGGCCGGTGCGTGGTGCGGCCGAAGGTGCCGCGGACTGGGGGCCGGCGGACCGCCGGGCGGTTTGAC
>KE355077.1 GCA_000415505.1 Streptomyces afghaniensis 772 | reverse complement strand
GTACCACTCGACGTACCGGCGCAGCGGCTCGCGGGCGTCGTGGCGGCGGAATCGCACGTGGTTCAGCAGCCCGGACGGGTCGACGATCCCGCGGGTGTCGTGGCGGGGTGCCTCCATGGCCGGATCGTACGTCGCGTTTCTTCAAGAGGGGCGGCCCCGGGTGTCCCTACGGTCGCTGTATGGACACCAAGCGCAGTGAAGCGAAGAGCCACACCCTGGGCGATCTTCTGGCGGTGGCGCGTGAGCGGGCCGTGCCCGTGGTCCGGGGGGTTCCCGACGAGGCGCTCTCCGCGCCCACACCGTGTGCCGACTACGACGTGAAGTCCCTGGTCAACCACCTCTTCCAGGTGGTCGTGGAGTTCCAGAAACTGGCCGCCAAGGGCGAGTCGGACTTCTCCACGACACCCGACCGGGTCGGTGCCGGGTCGGACTGGAGGGAGCGGTTCGCCGAGGAGACGGACAGGCTGGTGGCGGCCTGGTCGGCGC
>KE355076.1 GCA_000415505.1 Streptomyces afghaniensis 772 | reverse complement strand
GTAGCGATTCACGACGTGAGAAACGTGTGCGCCGATTGACAAGGTTCCTGGGTCAAGCTGATCTGCCCAGGGTAAGTCGGGACCTAAGGCGAGGCCGACAGGCGTAGTCGATGGATAACCGGTTGATATTCCGGTACCCGCTGTGAAGCGTCAAACATCGAATCCAGTGATGCTAAGCCCGTGAAGCCGTTCCGGACCCTTCGGGGAAAGGAAAGTGGTGGAGC
>KE355075.1 GCA_000415505.1 Streptomyces afghaniensis 772 | reverse complement strand
CGTTCCAGCGTCCGGCACGCGCTGGCGTCACCCACTCACCACGCAGCGCGACCCGCCTCGGCCCCTCGTGGCGAGGTCCCGTCCGATCCGCCCACACCGCTCCGGCGCGAGCGGTCCCCACGCCGAGTCCTCGACCGGAGCGTGGACACCGGTCCGCTCCAGCAGCCAGCGGCACGCCAGCGAGTACGGCAGCCGCTGCTCCGCAGGCGCGCCGTCATCCCTCCCAGCCGTACGTCGAGA
>KE355074.1 GCA_000415505.1 Streptomyces afghaniensis 772 | reverse complement strand
ACTCACTGCCTGCATCTCACTCGTGAACGTCCACAACTACCTTCCGGTGCTGCTTCACCCGGCACACGACGCTCCCTACCCACTCACAGCCGGCGTTGGCCGTATTGCTGCAATGACACGACTTCGGCGGTACGCTTGAGCCCCGCTACATTGTCGGCGCGGAATCACTAGACCAGTGAGCTATTACGCACTCTTTCAAGGGTGGCTGCTTCTAAGCCAACCTCCTGGTTGTCTGTGCGACTCCACATCCTTTCCCACTTAGCGTACGCTTAGGGGCCTTAGTCGATGCTCTGGGCTGTTTCCCTCTCGACCATGGAGCTTATCCC
>KE355073.1 GCA_000415505.1 Streptomyces afghaniensis 772 | reverse complement strand
GCCGGGCAGTACGCCTCCGCCGTCGGGGCCCGGGGCGCCGGGTACTCCGGCGGGCGGTTACGTGCCTACGCAGCTGGTGTCGGCGCTCGGGCCGGAGGGGCCCGGGGGGCCGTGGAGCCCCGGGCAGCGAGGGCGCAGGTGCGCCGCTGCCTCCCCAGCAGCCGCCGGGTCCTCCCGGTGCGCCGAACCCGCCTGGTGCGCCGAATCCGCCCGGTGCGCCGCAGCCTCCGGGCGCTCCGAATCCGCCCGGCGCCCCCGGTGGTACGCCTCCTGGTGGTGTCCACCATGCCGCGACGATGCTCGCCGATCCCGGCCGGGTGGGCCCGGGTGCGCCGCAGCCTCCGGGGCCTCCGGCTCCCCCCGGCGCACCTGGTGCGCCGGGCACCCCCCAGCCTCCTGGCGCCCCGGGTGCTCCCGGGGGCCCGGGTCCCGTGCACCACGCGGAGACCATGCTGGCC
>KE355072.1 GCA_000415505.1 Streptomyces afghaniensis 772 | reverse complement strand
TGTGTAGGAGTAGCTGGAGACTGTGAAGCGCTAACGCCAGTTAGTGTGGAGTCGTCGTTGAAATACCAGTCTGGCCGTGCTGGATGTCTAACCTGGGTCCGGTGATCCGGATCAGGGACGAGTGTCTGATGGGTAGTTTAACTGGGGCGGTTGCCTCCTAAAGAGTAACGGAGGCGCCCAAAGGTTCCCGTCAGCCTGGTTGGCAATCAGGTGTTGAGTGTAAGTGCACAAGGGAGCTTGACTGTGAGACCGACGGGTCGAGCAGGGACGAAAGTCGGGACTAGTGATCCGGCGGTGGCTCGTGGAAGCGCCGTCGCTCAACGGATAAAAGGTACCCCGGGGATAACAGGCTGATCTTCCCCAAGAGTCCATATCGACGGGATGGTTTGGCACCTCGATGTCGGCTCGTCGCATCCTGGGGCTGGAGTCGGTCCCAAGGGTTGGGCTGTTCGCCCATTAAAGCGGTACGCGAGCTGGGTTTAGAACTTCGTGAGACAGTTCGGTCCC
>KE355071.1 GCA_000415505.1 Streptomyces afghaniensis 772 | reverse complement strand
ATCTCACGACACGAGCTGACGACAGCCATGCACCACCTGTACACCGACCACAAGGGGACCGTGTCTCCAGGTTTTCCGGTGTATGTCAAGCCTTGGTAAGGTTCTTCGCGTTGCGTCGAATTAAGCCACATGCTCCGCCGCTTGTGCGGGCCCCGTCAATTCCTTTGAGTTTTAGCCTTGCGGCCGTACTCCCCAGGCGGGGCGACTTAATGCGTTAGCTGCGGCACGGACAACGTGGAATGTTGCCCACACCTAGTGCCCACCGTTTACGGCGTGGACTACCAGGGTATCTAATCCTGTTCGCTCCCCACGCTTTCGCTCCTCAGCGTCAGTATCGGCCCAGAGATCCGCCTTCGCCACCGGTGTTCCTCCTGATATCTGCGCATTTCACCGCTACACCAGGAATTCCGATCTCCCCTACCGAACTCTAGCCTGCCCGTATCGACTGCAGACCCGGGGTTAAGCCCCGGGCTTTCACAACCGACGTGACAAGCCGCCTACGAGCTCTTTACGCCCAATAATTCCGGACAACGCTCGCGCC
>KE355070.1 GCA_000415505.1 Streptomyces afghaniensis 772 | reverse complement strand
GCCTCCGTTACTCTTTAGGTAGGCAACCGCCCACGTTAAACTACCCACTCAGACACTGTCCCTGATCCGGATCACGGACCCAGGTTAGACATCCAGCACGACCAGACTGGTATTTCAACGACGACTCCACACTAACTGGCGTTAGCGCTTCACAGTCTCCCAGCTATCCTACACAAGCCGAACCGAACACCAATATCAAACTGTAGTAAAGGTCCCGGGGTCTTTCCGTCCTGCTGCGCGAAACGAGCATCTTTACTCGTAGTGCAATTTCACCGGGCCTATGGTTGAGACAGTCGAGAAGTCGTTACGCCATTCGTGCAGGTCGGAACTTACCCGACAAGGAATTTCGCTACCTTAGGATGGTTATA
>KE355069.1 GCA_000415505.1 Streptomyces afghaniensis 772 | reverse complement strand
TAAAGCGGTACGCGAGCTGGGTTTAGAACGTCGTGAGTACAGTTCGGTCCCGTATCCGCTGTGCGCGTAGGAGTCTTGAGAAGGGCTGTCCCTAGTACGAGAGACCGGGACGGACGAACCTCTGGTGTGCCAGTTGTTCTGCCAAGGGCGATGGCTGGTTGGCTACGTTCGGGAGGGATAACCGCTGAAAGCATCTAAGCGGGAAGCCTGCTTCGAGATGAGGACTCCCACCTCCTAGAGAGGGTAAGGCTCCCAGTAGACGACTGGGTTGATAGGCCGGATATGGAAGCACGGTAACGTGTGGAGTTGACCGGTACTAATAGGCCGAGGGCTTGTCCTCAGTTGCTCGCGTCCACTGTGTTGGTTCTGAAACCACGAACAGCCCCACGTTGCCACACGTGGTGCGGCTGGATAGTTTCATAGTGTTTCGGTGGTTATAGCGTA
>KE355068.1 GCA_000415505.1 Streptomyces afghaniensis 772 | reverse complement strand
CTAAGCCCGTGAAGCCGTTCCGGACCCTTCGGGGAAAGGAAGTGGTGGAGCCGGTGACCCGATCTGGTAGTAGGTGAGTGATGGGGTGACGCAGGAACGGTAGTCCAGCCCGGGCGGTGGTTGTCCCGGGTAAGGGTGTAGGCCGTGCGGTGGTAAATCCGTCGCACACAAGGCTGAGACCTGATGCCGAGCCGATTGTGGTGAAGTGGATGATCCTATGCTGTCGAGAAAAGCCTCTAGCGAGTTTCATGGCGGCCCGTACCCTAAACCGACTCAGGTGGTCAGGTAGAGAATACCGAGGCGTTCGGGTGAACTATGGTTAAGGAACTCGGCAAAATGCCCCCGTAACTTCGGGAGAAGGGGGGCCACATCTGGTGATGAGCTTTGCGCTCTGAGCTGGGGGTGGCCGCAGAGACCAGCGAGAAGCGACTGTTTACTAAAAACACAGGTCCGTGCGAAGCCGTAAGGCGATGTATACGGACTGACGCCTGCCCGGTGCTGGAAC
>KE355067.1 GCA_000415505.1 Streptomyces afghaniensis 772 | reverse complement strand
CGGGAGCGGAGTGAAATAGTACCTGAAACCGTGTGCCTCAAGCCTGGGAGCGTCGGATGGAAGCTTGCTTCCATCTCGTGACTGCGTGCCTTTTGAAGAATGAGCCTGCGAGTTTGCGGTGTGTTGCGAGGTTAACCCGGGTGGGGAAGCCGTAGCGAAAGCGAGTCCGAATAGGGCGTTTCAGTAGCACGCTCAAGACCCGAAGCGGAGTGATCTAGCCATGGGCAGGTTGAAGCGGAGGTAAGACTTCGTGGAGGACCGAACCCACCAGGGTTGAAAACCTGGGGGATGACCTGTGGTTAGGGGTGAAAGGCCAATCAAACTCCGTGATAGCTGGTTCTCCCCGAAATGCATTTAGG
>KE355066.1 GCA_000415505.1 Streptomyces afghaniensis 772 | reverse complement strand
GGTGAACCGGTGGAAGAAGCCGGAGGAGCTCGCCGAGCGGGTCGCGGCCGGCGGCGCGGGGATCACCTTCTTCCCCACGGCGCCGCTGATGCACGGCACCTCCACCCTCACGGCGTTCATCGGCTTCAACTTCGGGCAGCGGGTGGTGATCCACCGCAAGTTCGTGCCGGAGGAGGTGCTGCGGACCGTGGAGAAGGAGAAGGTCAGCAGCATCTCGCTGGTGGGGGACGCGATGCTGAGGCCGCTCATCGACGCGCTGAGGGGGCCGCTGCGGGACATCGACCGCTCGTCGCTGTTCAGTGTGTCGTCGTCCGGCGCGATCATGTCGGACACGGTGCGGCGGCAGTTCCGGGAACTGGTGCCGAACGCCATGCTGCTGAACAACTTCGGCTCGTCGGAGTCCGGTTTCAACG
>KE355065.1 GCA_000415505.1 Streptomyces afghaniensis 772 | reverse complement strand
ACGGTGAGTGATGGGGTGACGCAGGAAGGTAGTCCAGCCCGGGCGGTCGGTTGTCCCGGGTAAGGGTGTAGGCCGTGCGGTAGGTAAATCCGTCGCACACAAGGCTGAGACCTGATGCCGAGCCGATTGTGGTGAAGTGGATGATCCTATGCTGTCGAGAAAAGCCTCTAGCGAGTTTCATGGCGGCCCGTACCCTAAACCGACTCGGGTGGTCAGGTAGAGAATACCGAGGCGTTCGGGTGAACTATGGTTAAGGAACTCGGCAAAATGCCCCCGTAACTTCGGGAGAAGGGGGGCCACATCTGGTGATGAGCTCTGCGCTCTGAGCTGGGGGTGGCCGCAGAGACCAGCGAGAAGCGACTGTTTACTAAAAACACAGGTCCGTGCGAAACCGTAAGGCGATGTATACGGACTGACGC
>KE355064.1 GCA_000415505.1 Streptomyces afghaniensis 772 | reverse complement strand
TTAGATGCTTTCAGCGGTTATCCCTCCCGAACGTAGCCAACCAGCCATGCCCTTGGCAGAACAACTGGCACACCAGAGGTTCGTCCGTCCCGGTCCTCTCGTACTAGGGACAGCCCTTCTCAAGACTCCTACGCGCACAGCGGATAGGGACCGAACTGTCTCACGACGTTCTAAACCCAGCTCGCGTACCGCTTTAATGGGCGAACAGCCCAACCCTTGGGACCGACTCCAGCCCCAGGATGCGACGAGCCGACATCGAGGTGCCAAACCATCCCGTCGATATGGACTCTTGGGGAAGATCAGCCTGTTACTCCCCGGGGTACCTTTTATCCGTTGAGCGACGGCGCTTCCACAAGCCACCGCCGGATCACTAGTCCCGACTTTCGTCCCTGCTCGACCCGTCGGTCTCACAGTCAAGCTCCCTTGTGCACTTACACTCAACACCTGATTGCCAACCAGGCTGAGGGAACCTTTGGGCGCCTCCGTTACTCTTTAGGAGGCAACCGCCCCAGTTAAACTACCCATCAGACACTGTCCCTGATCCGGATCGCGGACCCAGGTTAGACATCCAGCACGACCAGACTGGTATTTCAACGACGACTCCACACTAACTGGCGTTAGCGCTTCACAGTCTCCCAGCTATCC
>KE355063.1 GCA_000415505.1 Streptomyces afghaniensis 772 | reverse complement strand
TCTAGCGAGTTTCATGGCGGCCCGTACCCTAAACCGACTCAGGTGGTCAGGTAGAGAATACCGAGGCGTTCGGGTGAACGTATGGTTAAGGAACTCGGCAAAATGCCCCCGTAACTTCGGGAGAAGGGGGGCCGACATCTGGTGATGAGCTTTGCGCTCTGAGCTGGGGGTGGCCGCAGAGACCAGCGAGAAGCGACTGTTTACTAAAAACACAGGTCCGTGCGAAGCCGTAAGGCGATGTATACGGACTGACGCCTGCCCGGTGCTGGAACGTTAAGGGGACCGGTTAGCTCCATTTCGGTGGGGCGAAGCTGAGAACTTAAGCGCCAGTAAACGGCGGTGGTAACTATAACCATCCTAAGGTAGCGAAATTCCTTGTCGGGTAAGTTCCGACCTGCACGAATGGCGTAACGACTTCTCGACTGTCTCAACCATAGGCCCGGTGAAATTGCACTACGAGTAAAGATGCTCGTTTCGCGCAGCAGGACGGAAAGACCCCGGGACCTTTACTACAGTTTGATATTGGTGTTCGGTTCGGCTTGT
>KE355062.1 GCA_000415505.1 Streptomyces afghaniensis 772 | reverse complement strand
GTGACGTGACGGCGGTGTGTCAAGCCCGGGAACGATTCACGCAGCAATGCTGATCTGCGATTACTAGCGACTCCGACTTCATGGGGTCGAGTTGCAGACCCCAATCCGAACTGAGACCGGCTTTTTGAGATTCGCTCCACCTCGCGGTATCGCAGCTCATTGTACCGGCCATCGTAGCACGTGTGCAGCCCAAGACATAAGGGGCATGATGACTTGACGTCGTCCCCACCTTCCTCCGAGTTGACCC
>KE355061.1 GCA_000415505.1 Streptomyces afghaniensis 772 | reverse complement strand
GCGCCGATTGACTAAGGGTTCCTGGGTCAAGCTGATCTGCCCACGGGTAAGTCGGGACCTAAGGCGAGGCCGACAGGCGTAGTCGATGGATAACCGGTTGATATTCCGGTACCCGCTGTGAAGCGTCAAACATCGAATCCAGTGATGCTAAGCCCGTGAAGCCGTTCCGGACCCTTCGGGGAAAGGAAAGTGGTGGAGCCGGTGACCCGATCTGGTAGTAGGTGAGTGATGGGGTGACGCAGGAAGGTAGTCCAGCCCGGGCGGTGGTTGTCCCGGGGTAAGGGTGTAGGCCGTGCGGTAGGTAAATCCGTCGCACACAAGGCTGAGACCT
>KE355060.1 GCA_000415505.1 Streptomyces afghaniensis 772 | reverse complement strand
AAGCCTGGTTGACGACTCCCGGGACGTATCGTGGCCTCCCACGTCCTTCATCGGTTCCTGGTGCCAAGGCATCCACCGTGCGCCCTTAAAAACTTGGCCACAGATGCTCGCGTCCACTGTGCAGTTCTCAAACAACGACCAGCCACCCGTCACAGCCCACTCTCGTGGACTTTTACCGGGGCCGGCACTGAGGAAAGTTCATTCCCTCAGACACCCAACAGCGTGCCCGACCAGCTCCCGTCCGAAGATCATGCGTTCCACGCTCTTGCGAGCAGTACTAGCAGCCTCCGGCCCAAGATCCTGGCCGAGTAGTCAACGTTCCACCCATGAGCAACCAGCATCAGACATTCGCTGATGTACTGGCCTCTGAACCAGCCCCGAAGGACCGGCTTAG
>KE355059.1 GCA_000415505.1 Streptomyces afghaniensis 772 | reverse complement strand
TCCCTGGCGAGGCGACCTGACGGCTCAGGGCGTCGACACGGAGAAGGCGTGGGCCCGGCTGCTGGACGAGACCGGGGGCACGGGTTCGACCCGGCCTCCCTCCCCTCCTGCGCTGCACCCTGGTCCGCACGGGCGAGCGCCGCCACCGGCTGCTCGTCACCCACCACCACGTCCTGCTCGACGGCTGGTCGGTCTCCGTACTCCTTCGGGAACTGCTCGCCGTGTACGCCGCCGACGGCGACTCCTGCGTGCTCACGCCCGTCCCGCCGTACCG
>KE355058.1 GCA_000415505.1 Streptomyces afghaniensis 772 | reverse complement strand
GCTACGCCGCCGGTGAGCTGATGCTCTACGACAGCCAGGGGGAGCAGGCCACCGGCCGGGGCGCGGTCATCGCGTGCGTGGACACCTCGCACTCGATGTACGAGGCCGGGCCCGGCGGGATCACCCGGGAGGCGTGGGCCAGGGTGTGCCTGGCGCTGCTGGACCAGGCCCGCGAGGCGGGGCGTGACTTCGTCGGCATCCTGTTCTCCGCCCCCGGCAGGATCCAGGTCTTCCGCTTCCCGGCCGGCCGGTCCG
>KE355057.1 GCA_000415505.1 Streptomyces afghaniensis 772 | reverse complement strand
CGTACCGCCGAAGTCGTGTCATTGCGATATATACCCCAACGGGAGTCGTGGATGGGTAGGGGAGGCGGTCGTGTGCCGGTGAAGCAGCACCGGAAGGTAGTTGTGGACGGTTCACGAGTGAGAATGCAGGCATGAGTAGCGATTCACACGTGAGAAACGTGTGCGCCGATTGACTAAGGGTTCCTGGGTCAAGCTGATCTGCCCAGGGTAAGTCGGGACCTAAGGCGAGGCCGACAGGCGTAGTCGATGGATAACCGGTTGATATTCCGGTACCCGCTGTGAAGCGTCAAACATCGAATCCAGTGATGCTAAGCCCGTGAAGCCGTTCCGGACCCTTCGG
>KE355056.1 GCA_000415505.1 Streptomyces afghaniensis 772 | reverse complement strand
CCTTACCCCGGGACCGAACCAACCGCCCGGGCCTCGGACGTACCTTCCTCGCGTCACCCCACTCACTCACCTACTACCAGATCGGGTCACCGGCTCCACCACTTCCTTTCCCCGAAGGGTCCGGAACGGCTTCACGGGCTTAGCATCACTGGATTCGATGTTTGACGCTTCACAGCGGGTACCGGAATATCAACCGGTTATCCATCGACTACGCCTGTCGGCCTCGCCTTAGGTCCCGACTTACCCTGGGCAGATCAGCT
>KE355055.1 GCA_000415505.1 Streptomyces afghaniensis 772 | reverse complement strand
CGGCGCCCGCGCCCTACCCCGCCGGTCTCCGTGCTGACGCCGACCCACCGGCGCGATCCCTACAACGCCCAGGACCAGGTCCGGCTGCGCAATCTGGTGGCCGAGGCCAAGCGGCAGCTGGAGGCCGATCCGGCGGTCAGCCGCGAACGACGGGCCGAGGTCGCCCACCACCTCGACGAGGCCCTGTCCGAGGTCGATCTGACACACGCCGAGGACGGCCTGGTGATCTTCGCCGCCTCCGGTGAGCACCAGGTGTGGTCGCTCGCCCGGTCCGTGCCCGAACGCGTGGTGCTCTCGGACACCTTCCTCACCCGCAACCTCGTCTCCGCCCAGACGGCGGAGCGGCCGTTCTGGGTGCTGTCGCTCTCCGCCGACCGCGCGACCCTGTGGAACGGAGGCGTCGACCGCGTCGTCGAGCAGCGCGCCGACGGCTTCCCGCTGACCCGCCGTGTGGAGAACTTCGACCCGGAACGACAGGA
>KE355054.1 GCA_000415505.1 Streptomyces afghaniensis 772 | reverse complement strand
GGAGGTAAGACTTCGTGGAGGACCGAACCACCAGGGTTGAAAACCTGGGGGATGACCTGTGGTTAGGGGTGAAAGGCCAATCAAACTCCGTGATAGCCGGTTCTCCCCGAAATGCATTTAGGTGCAGCGTCGTGTGTTTCTTGCCGGAGGTAGAGCACTGGATAGGCAATGGGCCCTACCGGGTTACTGACCTTAGCCAAACTCCGAATGCCGGTAAGTGAGAGCGCGGCAGTGAGACTGTGGGGGATAAGCTCCATGGTCGAGAGGGAAACAGCCCAGAGCATCGACTAAGGCCCCTAAGCGTACGCTAAGTGGGAAAGGATGTGGAGTCGCACAGACAACCAGGAGGTTGGCTTAGAAGCAGCCACCCTTGAAAGAGTGCGTAATAGCTCACTGGTCTAGTGATTCCGCGCCGACAATGTAGCGGGGCTCGAAGCGTACCGCCGAAGTCGTGTCATTGCAGCAAGTACGGCCAACGCCGGC
>KE355053.1 GCA_000415505.1 Streptomyces afghaniensis 772 | reverse complement strand
GGTTGCGTATACGGGGTTGTGGGATCTCTCTTTCACGGTCTGCCGGCCGTGAGACGAGTCAGAAACCGTTGATGTAGGCGAAGGACATGCGAAAGGTCCGGCGTAGAGGGTAAGACCCCCGTAGTCGAAACGTCAGCGGCTCGTTTGAGAGACACCCAAGTAGCACGGGGCCCGAGAAATCCCGTGTGAATCTGGCGGGACCACCCGCTAAGCCTAAATACTCCCTGGTGACCGATAGCGGATAGTACCGTGAGGGAATGGTGAAAAGTACCGCGGGAGCGGAGTGAAATAGTACCTGAAACCGTGTGCCTACAAGCCGTGGGAGCGTCGGATGGA
>KE355052.1 GCA_000415505.1 Streptomyces afghaniensis 772 | reverse complement strand
GCGTAGTCGATGGATAACCGGTGTATATTCCGGTACCCGCTAGTGAAGACGTCAAACATCGAATCCAGTGATGCTAAGCCCGTCGAAGCCGTTCCGGACCCTTCGGGGAAAGGAAAGTAGGTGGAGCCGGTGACCCGATCTGGTAGTAGGTGAGTGATGGGGTGACGCAGGAAGGTAGTCCAGCCCGGGCGGTGGTTGTCCCGGGGTAAGGGTGTAGGCCGTGCGGTAGGTAAATCCGTCGCACACAAGGCTGAGACCTGATGCCGAGCCGATTGTGGTGAAGTGGATGATCCTATGCTGTCGAGAAAAGCCTCTAGCGAGTTTCATGGCGGCCCGTACCCTAAACCGACTCAGGTGGTCAGGTAGAGAATACCGAGGCGTTCGGGTGAACTATGGTTAAGGAACTCGGCAAAATGCCCCCG
>KE355051.1 GCA_000415505.1 Streptomyces afghaniensis 772 | reverse complement strand
GTCGCACAGACAACCAGGAGGTTGGCTTAGAAGCAGCCACCCTTCGAAAGAGTGCGTAATAGCTCACTGGTCTAGTGATTCCGCGCCGACAATGTAGCGGGGCGTCAAGCGTACCGCCGAAGTCGTGTCATTGCGATATATACCCCCAACGGGGAGTCGTGATGGGTAGGGGAGCGTCGTGTGCCGGGTGAAGCAGCACCGGAAGGTAGTTGTGGACGGTTCACGAGTGAGAATGCAGGCATGAGTAGCGATTCACACGTGAGAAACGTGTGCGCCGATTGACTAAGGGTTCCTGGGTCAAGCTGATCTGCCCAGGGTAAGTCGGGACCTAAGGCGAGGCCGACAGGCGTAGTCGATGGATAACCGGTTGATATTCCGGTACCCGCTGTGAAGCGTCAAACATCGAATCCAGTGATGCTAAGCCCGTGAAGCCGTTCCGGACCCTTCGGGGAAAGGAAAGTGGTGGAGCCGGTGACCCGATCTGGTAGTAGGTGAGTGATGGGGTGACGCAGGAAGGTAGTCCAGCCCGGGCGGTGGTTGTCCCGGGGTAAGGGTG
>KE355050.1 GCA_000415505.1 Streptomyces afghaniensis 772 | reverse complement strand
CGAGCAGTACTAGCAGCCTCCGGCCCAAGATCCTGGCCGAGTAGTCAACGTTCCACCCATGAGCAACCAGCATCAGACATTCGCTGATGTACTGGCCTCTGAACCAGCCCCGAAGGACCGGCTTAGAAGTGCTCCTTAGAAAGGAGGTGATCCAGCCGCACCTTCCGGTACGGCTACCTTGTTACGACTTCGTCCCAATCGCCAGTCCCACCTTCGACAGCTCCCTCCCAGAAGGGGGTTGGCCACCGGCTTCGGGTGTTACCGACTTTCGTGACGTGACGGGCGGTGTGTACAAGGCCCGGGAAGTATTCACCGCAGCAATG
>KE355049.1 GCA_000415505.1 Streptomyces afghaniensis 772 | reverse complement strand
TTCTCGGGCCCCGTGCTACTTGGGTGTCTCTCAAACGAGCCGCTGACGTTTCGACTACGGGGGTCGTTACCCTCTACGCCGGACCTTTCGCATGTCCTTCGCCTACATCAACGGTTTCTGACTCGTCTCACGGCCGGCAGACCGTGAAAGAGAGATCCCACAACCCCGTATACGCAACCCCTGCCGGGTCTCACACGCATACGGTTTGGCCTCATCCGGTTTCGCTCGCCACTACTCCCGGAATCACGGTTGTTTTCTCTTCCTGCGGGTACTGAGATGTTTCACTTCCCCGCGTTCCCTCCACACTGCCTATGTGTTCAGCAGCGGGTGACAGCCCATGACGACTGCCGGGTTTCCCCATTCGGAA
>KE355048.1 GCA_000415505.1 Streptomyces afghaniensis 772 | reverse complement strand
GCTCTACCTCCGGCAAGAAACAACACGACGCTGCACCTAAATAGCATTTCGGGGAGGAACCAGCTATCACGGAGTTTGATTGGCCTTTCACCCTAACCACAGGTCATCCCCCACGGTTTTCAACCCTCGGTGGGTTCGGTCCTCCACGAAGTCTTACCTCCGCTTCAACCTGCCCATGGCTAGATCACTCCGCTTCGGGTCTTGAGCGTGCTACTGAAACGCCCTATTCGGACTCGCTTTCGCTACGGCTTCCCCACCCGGGTTAACCTCGCAACACACCGCAAACTCGCAGGCTCATTCTTCAAAAGGCACGCAGTCACGAGATGGAAGCAAGCTTCCATCCGACGCTCCCACGGCTTGTAGGCACACGGTTTCAGGTACTATTTCACTCCGCTCCCGCGGTACTTTTCACCATTCCCTCACGGTACTATCCGCTATCGGTCACCAGGGAATATTTAGGCTTAGCGGGTGGTCCCGCCAGATTCACACGGG
>KE355047.1 GCA_000415505.1 Streptomyces afghaniensis 772 | reverse complement strand
ACCCCCCGGGCCTCGGACTCCAGCGAGTCGATGATCTCCAGGGTGCGCAGCTTCGGCGCGCCGGTCATCGAGCCGCCGGGGAAACAGGCCCGGACACAGTCCACCGCGTCCGTGTCCGCCCGCAGTCTGCCCTGCACGGTCGAGACGAGCTGGTGCACGGTGGCGTACGTCTCCGTGGCCATGAGCTTGGAGACCCGCACCGACCCCGTC
>KE355046.1 GCA_000415505.1 Streptomyces afghaniensis 772 | reverse complement strand
GTGTCGAGCGGGCCCGGCCTCCGGCGGACCTCGCGTCCGCCGAGGGGCCACGGCCTGGCCGGGTCGCGCAGGTCGATGCCGACGACCTCCAGGCGGTGCATCCAGTCCGCGGAGTCGTCCATCGCCTTGAAGCGGCGGATGGCGTCCTTCGGGAAGCGCGTGGTGATCGTGGTGTGCGCGCCGTCGCGCAGCAGCCGGAGCGCGATGTACATGCCGATCTTGGCGCGGCCGCCGGTGAGCAGGGCGCGCTTGCCACTGAGGTCGGCCCGGACGTCGCGCTTCTCGCGGTTCACGCGGGCGCAGTCCGGACAGAGCTGGTGGTAGAAGTAGTCGACTTCCACATAGCGGGTCTT
>KE355045.1 GCA_000415505.1 Streptomyces afghaniensis 772 | reverse complement strand
CGGGCGACCGTGCATCTGGCGCTGGGCGCGGTGGAGCGGGCCGAGGCGGACTTCACCGCGGCCGAGGCGCTGTGGGACACCACGGGCCAGGAGCACGACAAGGCCGACGCGGTGGAGAGCCGGGGGCTCGCCGCGTTCCGGTCCGGTGACGTACCGGCGGCGCTGCGGCTGCTCGACGAGGCGGAGGAGCGGTACGCCCGGCTGGGCACGCCGACGTTCATGCTGAACATCCGGCGCTGCGAGGTGCTGATGGCGGCCGGGCTGGCGCCCGAGGCGCTGGCCGAGGCGGACGCGGCGATCGGGAAACTGGACGGGAT
>KE355044.1 GCA_000415505.1 Streptomyces afghaniensis 772 | reverse complement strand
GTTGGCCTGTACTTCACCGACCAGGGCCAGCACCAGGACGCACCGCCTCCTGGTCGACCACAACCGTCCCGGCGACTGGCTAAGTCGGAACGTCGGTCTACAAGGGCGCGCTCCAGGGCGACGGCGCCCACGCGGTGTCGGGATCGGCGACGTCGCTCATCCGAGGCCCAAGGCCGAGGGCACGACACGTACGAGATGAACCGCAACCTGGTCCTCACGG
>KE355043.1 GCA_000415505.1 Streptomyces afghaniensis 772 | reverse complement strand
CAGCGCCGGCCACGAACGGGCGACACGGCGCAGGAGCCGACTCGCAGCGCAGTCCAGCTCAAGACGTTGCCGTCCAGGGGCGGGACGGCCCGCAGCAGCTCCCACAACGGCCGGGAGCCCGACGCCCAAACAGCCGGCGTCTGGCGCACCACATGCAGCCGCTGCTGCCTGACGAAGTCCACGGCCGACGCGGTCACCCGCCCGTTCGTCACGATCACCGCGACCGCCCAAGGGGCAGCATCGACGGCGCCCGGATCGCTCTGTCCGAGTGCGCCGACG
>KE355042.1 GCA_000415505.1 Streptomyces afghaniensis 772 | reverse complement strand
TTGACGACTCCCCGGGGACTATCGTGGCCTCCCACGTCCTTCATCGGTTCCTGGTGCCAAGGCATCCACCGTGCGCCCTTAAAAACTTGGCCACAGATGCTCGCGTCCACTGTGCAGTTCTCAAACAACGACCAGCCACCCGTCACAGCCCACTCTCGTGGACTTTTACCGGGGCCGGCACTGAGGAAAGTTCATTCCCTCAGACACCCAACAGCGTGCCCGACCAGCTCCCGTCCGAAGATCATGCGTTCCACGCTCTTGCGAGCAGTACTAGCAGCCTCCGGCCCAAGATCCTGGCCGAGTAGTCAACGTTCCACCCATGAGCAACCAGCATCAGACATTCGCTGATGTACTGGCCTCTGAACCAGCCCCGAAGGACCGGCTTAGAAGTGCTCCTTAGAAAGGAGGTGATCCAGCCGCACCTTCCGGTACGGCTACCTTGTTACGACTTCGTCCCAATCGCCAGTCCCACCTTCGACAGCTCCCTCCCCACAAGGGGGTTGGGCCACCGGCTTCGGGTGTTACCGACTTTCGTGACGTG
>KE355041.1 GCA_000415505.1 Streptomyces afghaniensis 772 | reverse complement strand
TCGCTCCCACCGCTTTCGCTCCTCAGCGTCAGTATCGGCCCACGAGATCCGCCTTCGCCACCGGTCGTTCCTCCTGATATCTGCGCATTTCACCGCTACACCAGGAATTCCGATCTCCCCTACCGAACTCTAGCCTGCCCGTATCGACTGCAGACCCGGGGTTAAGCCCCGGGCTTTCACAACCGACGTGACAAGCCGCCTACGAGCTCTTTACGCCCAATAATTCCGGACAACGCTCGCGCCCTACGTATTACCGCGGCTGCTGGCACGTAGTTAGCCGGCGCTTCTTCTGCAGGTACCGTCACTTTCGCTTCTTCCCTGCTGAAAGAGGTTTACAACCCGAAGGCCGTCATCCCTCACGCGGCGTCGCTGCATCAGGCTTTCGCCCATTGTGCAATATTC
>KE355040.1 GCA_000415505.1 Streptomyces afghaniensis 772 | reverse complement strand
GTTAGGCAAGGTTACCTTATTCATAGCAGGTCGAAACAAGCCACAGTAACGTCACACGGATCGCTTGCCCTGGCTCTCACCGACAGACGGCCGCGTGCAGGCGAGCCCGCAGGAAGGCACACACCACTGCGACGCCCACGGCTCGTCAGATCACCGCGCTGCTCACGGCCGGTCTGCTGCTTCCCGCCCTCGCCGCATGCGGCTCCGAAGACAAGGACGGTGAGAGTCGG
>KE355039.1 GCA_000415505.1 Streptomyces afghaniensis 772 | reverse complement strand
TGCCAACATCAAGCCAAACCGAGACATTCAAGCCGCCCTCACCACCGCCACCGAAGCCGTCCACCACTACCGAACCCTGACCCAAGCCAACCCCGCGGCCTTCCTCCCCGGCCTGGCCCATGGCCCCTCAACAACCTCGCCAACCGCCAAAGTCAGACGGGAAACCGCCAAGCCGCCCTCACCACCGCCAACGAGGCCGTCCACCGCTACCGAACCCTGACCCAAGCCAACCCCGCGGCCTTCCTCCCCGACCTCGCC
>KE355038.1 GCA_000415505.1 Streptomyces afghaniensis 772 | reverse complement strand
TTCAGTCCTTGAACTGACTTGGCCGGGCCCTTCGGGGTGGGGACGTTCGCGTACGCGTCGCGCTGGCGCATGGCCAGGTTCGTTGCATCGCGCGCCGGGTGTCGGCGGAGCGGATGACGCGAAGTCCCAGGGCTGCGAGTGACCGACGAGGGCGCGTGGTGGGCGGCGTCCAGGACGCGGAGCAGCACCTCGTGCGGGATGGGGTCACTGCGGGAGCCGTTGCGGATGTCGCGGCGTTCGCGCATGACCTTCAGCACGGCCTCGCGCTCGGCGGGGTCGTAG
>KE355037.1 GCA_000415505.1 Streptomyces afghaniensis 772 | reverse complement strand
CGACACCGTCCCCGGCCGCACACCTCGCCGCCTACGCCCTCGGTGCCGGGCGCGGCTTCGTGCTCGGGGTGGCCGCCCCGGGGCGTGCGCCGGGGGACCACACCATCGTGTCCGTCGCCGCCGTGCTGCTGTCCCTCCTCACCGGGGAGCAGCAGAGCGGCACCGGTGCCGCCCGCTCCTCGGCGCTGGTGCGGCTGCTGCTGGGGGCCGCGCCCGAGGATGTCGCGCCGCTGCTCGGCGACGGGCGGCGGTGGGTCGTCGTGCACGCCCGTCCGGACGGGGAGGGCGTACCCGACGCCGTCGCGGCCGCCGCACTGGGTGCCGCGCTCGGGTCCGCCCTGGTCGACCCGGCGGGTGACGTCGTACGGGTCCTGGTCCCGGCCGACCGGGCACCGGACCCGCTGCCCGGCTGGACCCTGGGCGTCAGCGCCGCGGTCGCCCCGGAGGACTGGCCCGCCGCCGACACCCAGGCG
>KE355036.1 GCA_000415505.1 Streptomyces afghaniensis 772 | reverse complement strand
GGACCAGGCGATGGGACAAGCGGCCGGACTGGGGCAGGACGGGCACCGGCAGCTGACAGCCTTCCGGCTCTGGTCAACCTACCAGCCGCGCGCACGCTACGGTGGTCCGGCCGAACCGTTCGGCACAACCCGCGCGCGAGCGAGCAGAGGGGCGCGCCGGTCTCGATGCCGCGTGCGCGCGCAGGCCCCAGGGGCCCGGCACGGTCGCGGTCCCGACACCGGTGGAAGCCGTCCCGAAGGCGAACGAGCCATCAGTACGACCGAGGTGGGGGCACAGCTACACCATGGCACAGGGCACGGTCCAGGTGACGCACACCGGCACGTCGCGGTGGCGGCGCCGCA
>KE355035.1 GCA_000415505.1 Streptomyces afghaniensis 772 | reverse complement strand
CACGAACGTCGGCGAGGTGAGGCCCCGCGCACGCCGAGCCCCTCGCCCAGCCCACGCGCCACGTGTCGTCTTGCCGCCCCGACGCTCTCCGCTGAGCATCACCAGGTCACCGGCGCGCAGCAGTTTCGCGAGCCGGCGACCCAGCTCCCGCATCTGCTCGGGGGACGTGACGACGATCTGGACGGACCCGGGCTCAGCCGGGCTGTGCGGTGCTGCTGCTTCCATAGCCTTCACGGTAGCCCTCGCAGGCACGGCACCCGTGCGGGTGAGCAGGTCGGCGAGGCGGTCGGTGAC
>KE355034.1 GCA_000415505.1 Streptomyces afghaniensis 772 | reverse complement strand
ATCTCACGACACGAGCTGACGACAGCCATGCACCACCTGTACACCGACCACAAGGGGGACCCTGTCTCCAGGGTTTTCCGGTGTATGTCAAGCCTTGGTAAGGTTCTTCGCGTTGCGTCGAACTTAAGCCACACTGCTCCGCCGCTTGTGCGGGCCCCCGTCAATTCCTTTGAGTTTTAGCCTTGCGGCCGTACTCCCCAGGCGGGGCACTTAATGCGTTAGCTGCGGCACGGACAACGTGGAATGTTGCCCACACCTAGTGCCCACCGTTTACGGCGTGGACTACCAGGGTATCTAATCCTGTTCGCTCCCCACGCTTTCGCTCCTCAGCGTCAGTATCGGCCCAGAGATCCGCCTTCGCCACCGGTGTTCCTCCTGATATCTGCGCATTTC
>KE355033.1 GCA_000415505.1 Streptomyces afghaniensis 772 | reverse complement strand
GCGCGCCCTGGGGCCGGCCAAGTCGAGTCTCCCGCTGAGCGGTTGGTGCCGAGTACCGCGCCGCGCCGTGCCCTGCCCGCACCGAGCACGGGGGCCGCCGGCCGCGCGGGGGCGAGGTAGGGGCCGCTGTCCGTGGGACGGGGGTGCAGCGACCGGGGCGGTGCGGACACGGAGGACGATGCTGCGTACATGGGCGAAACAGATCCCTTCGTGTGCCTGCGACGACAGCGCACCACCCGGCCCGGACTCCC
>KE355032.1 GCA_000415505.1 Streptomyces afghaniensis 772 | reverse complement strand
CCATCACGCTTACGGCTCGGCGCCCTGGGGCACGCCGGGTGGCGCGGGGCACGGCTCCGGGGACTCGACGGTGGTGCCGGGGCAGGGTGGGGCGCCCCGGGTCGAGAGCAGGGGTGCGGGAGCGGCCGCGGAGGCTTCGCGGCCGGCTGCGGAGAGTGCTCCGCACGGCGGTTTCCGGGCTGCTGCCGGGGAGTACGTGCCGGACATCGCCCGGGGCCAAGGAGACTCAGGGCCCGTCGCCCCCGGCGGAGACTCGGCGCGCTCGGCATCCCGGGAAGAAGCGCGTACGGCGTCGTCGGAGGGCGTGGTCCGGGCTCCCCGGCAGCGTGGCAGCGCCGAGGGCTCGTCGGTGGGGGGTTCCCCCGACGGCGTCACCAGCACTCCCTGGCAGCACGGCGCGGCGCAGCACGGGCTCGGTGCCGGGGACACGCACGCCGGCCGCTCAGGGGCCGGGGCGCTGAGCGGGGCGTTCGATGACGGGCGTGCGGGCGGTTCCCGCCAGGGCGCCGGAACGGCGGACGGCACGGGCCCTCAGGCCC
>KE355031.1 GCA_000415505.1 Streptomyces afghaniensis 772 | reverse complement strand
CGCACCGGCCTCGCAACCTTGCAACCATCAAAGCAAACCGAGACCATTCGAAGCCGCCTCACCACCGCCACCGAACGCCGTCCACCACTACCGAACCCTGACCCAAGCCAACCCCGCGGCCTTACTCCCGGCCTGGCCATGGCCCTCAACAACCTCGCCAACCGACCAAAGTACAGACGGGAAACCGCCAAGCCGCCCTCACCACCGCCAACGAGGCCGTCCACCGCTACCGAACCCTGACCCAAGCCAACCCCGCGGCCTTCCTCCCCGACCTCGCC
>KE355030.1 GCA_000415505.1 Streptomyces afghaniensis 772 | reverse complement strand
TCGATGTTTGTACGCTTCACCAGCGGTACCGGAACGTATCAACCGGTTATCCATCGACTACGCCTGTCGGCCTCGCCTTAGGTCCCGACGTTACCCTGGGCAGATCAGCTTGACCCAGGAACCCTTAGTCAATCGGCGCACACGTTTCTCACGTGTGAATCGCTACTCATGCCTGCATTCTCACTCGTGAACCGTCCACAACTACCTTCCGGTGCTGCTTCACCCGGCACACGACGCTCCCCTACCCATCACGATCCCCGTTGGGGGTATATATCGCAATGACACGACTTCGGCGGTACGCTTGAGCCCCGCTACATTGTCGGCGCGGAATCACTAGACCAGTGAGCTATTACGCACTCTTTCAAGGGTGGCTGCTTCTAAGCCAACCTCCTGGTTGTCTGTGCGACTCCA
>KE355029.1 GCA_000415505.1 Streptomyces afghaniensis 772 | reverse complement strand
CGGGTACCGGAACTATCAACCGGTTATCCATCGACTACGCCTGTCGGCCTCGCCTTAGGTCCCGACTTACCCTGGGCAGATCAGCTTGACCCAGGAACCCTTAGTCAATCGGCGCACACGTTTCTCACGTGTGAATCGCTACTCATGCCTGCATTCTCACTCGTGAACCGTCCACAACTACCTTCCGGTGCTGCTTCACCCGGCACACGACGCTCCCCTACCCATCACGATCCCCGTTGGGGGTATATATCGCAATGACACGACTTCGGCGGTACGCTTGAGCC
>KE355028.1 GCA_000415505.1 Streptomyces afghaniensis 772 | reverse complement strand
TCGCTAGTAATCGCAGATCAGCATTGCTGCGGTGAATACGTTCCCGGGCCTTGTACACACCGCCCGTCACGTCACGAAAGTCGGTAACACCCGAAGCCGGTGGCCCAACCCCCTTGTGGGGAGGGAGCTGTCGAAGGTGGGACTGGCGATTGGGACGAAGTCGTAACAAGGTAGCCGTACCGGAAGGTGCGGCTGGATCACCTCCTTTCTAAGGAGCACTTCTCACCAACTTCGGTTGGTCAGAGGCCAGTACATCAGCGAATGTCTGATGCTGGTTGCTCATGGGTGGAACGTTGACTACTCGGCCAGGATCTTGGGCCGGAGGCTGCTAGTACTGCTCGCAAGAGCGTGGAACGCATGATCTTCGGACGGGAGCTGGTCGGGCACGCTGTTGGGTGTCTGAGGGAATGGATTTTTCCTCAGTGCCGGCCCCAGTGAACTCGGACCGAAGGTTCGGGGTGATGGGTGGCTGGTCGTTGTTTGAGAACTGCACAGTGGACGCGAGCATCTGTGGCCAAGTTTTTAAGGGCGCACGGTGGATGCCTTGGCACCAGGAACCGATGAAGGACGTGGGAGGCCACGATAGTCCCCGGGGAGTCGTCAACCAGGCTTTGATCCGGGGGTTTCCGAATGGGGAAACCCGGCAGTCGTCATGGGCTGTCACCCGCTGCTGAACACATAGGCAGTGTGGAGGGAACGCGGGGAAGTGAAACATCTCAGTACCCGCAGGAAGAGAAAACAACCGTGATTCCGGGAGTAGTGGCGAGCGAAACCGGATGAGGCCAAACCGTATGCGTGTGAGACCCGGCAGGGGTTG
>KE355027.1 GCA_000415505.1 Streptomyces afghaniensis 772 | reverse complement strand
GGACCAGGGCGAGTACCACCGAACGATCGAGTCCCCCGCCCACGCGGCCCGACCGACTCCACCCCCGGCCGCTCCCAGCCCGCGTACACGAAGGCGAGCGCGAGCAGGACCAGGGCGGCGAGCGGCAGCAGTCGTACCACGTGCTCGTCGAGTGCCAGGTCCGGACGCCTCTCGCTGCGGCCCCGGCGGCACACCACCCACACCACGGCCACCGCACCGACGACGAGCGCGCCCTCCAGCAGCACGCCCAGCACTTCCAGGACGACCGGACCGCCCGGCTCGCGGTCGTACCGGGCCGTGGTGCCGC
>KE355026.1 GCA_000415505.1 Streptomyces afghaniensis 772 | reverse complement strand
GTCGTAACAAGGTAGCCGTACCGGAAGGTGCGGCTGGATCACCTCCTTTCTAAGGAGCACTTCTAAGCCGGTCCTTCGGGGCTGGTTCAGAGGCCAGTACATCAGCGAATGTCTGATGCTGGTTGCTCATGGGTGGAACGTTGACTACTCGGCCAGGATCTTGGGCCGGAGGCTGCTAGTACTGCTCGCAAGAGCGTGGAACGCATGATCTTCGGACGGGAGCTGGTCGGGCACGCTGTTGGGTGTCTGAGGGAATGAACTTTCCTCAGTGCCGGCCCCAGTGAACTCGCCTGTCAAGGGTGGGGTGATGGGTGGCTGGTCGTTGTTTGAGAACTGCACAGTGGACGCGAGCATCTGTGGCCAAGTTTTTAAGGGCGCACGGTGGATGCCTTGGCACCAGGAACCGATGAAGGACGTGGGAGGCCACGATAGTCCCCGGGGAGTCGTCAACCAGGCTTTGATCCGGGGGTTTCCGAATGGGGAAACCCGGCAGTCGTCATGGGCTGTCACCCGCTGCTGAACACATAGGCAGTGTGGAGGGAACGCGGGGAAGTGAAACATCTCAGTACCCG
>KE355025.1 GCA_000415505.1 Streptomyces afghaniensis 772 | reverse complement strand
CGGAGCGGCGGGCCCTCGGGCACGGGCCCCCGAACCTGGCTGTTCTTCGGCGAGCAGCACCGCGCGACGGACTTCTACTACGAGGACGAGCTGACGGCTCTGCTCGACAGGGCACCCTCACCCGTCTGGACACCGCCTTCTCCCGCGACCAGCGCAACAAGGTGTACGTGCAGGACCGGATGCGCGAGCACGGGCCGGAGCTGTGGCACTGGCTGTGCGAGGGCGCCCGCTTCTACGTCTGCGGCGACGCCTCCCGCATGGCCAAGGACGTGGACCGGGCCCTGCGGGACATCGCGGTGGCACACGGCGG
>KE355024.1 GCA_000415505.1 Streptomyces afghaniensis 772 | reverse complement strand
GTGCGCTGCTGCTCTACTTCGCCGGGTACGTGCTGCTCACCGGCGTCCGGCTGGTGCCGGTGGCCGCCATGGCGGGCAGCGGGGCCGGGGGCGGCGGGTCCGCCGGGTGGGGCGACCGGCCGGAGCTGGCGCGGGCCTGCCGGCTGTCCATGGGGATCGCGATGGTGGCGATGCTGCTGACGCTGTGAGCAGGACCGTCCCGGCAGGCCGTACGGATCCGTTGCCTGCGTCACTTTGACGCCACAAGCCGTACCCCTGA
>KE355023.1 GCA_000415505.1 Streptomyces afghaniensis 772 | reverse complement strand
CGCACCTCGACGGTGCCGGGCGGCCCGGTCGGTCATCTCCTTGAGGATCGCCACGTAGTCGACGAACTCGAAGGCGGTGAAGTCGGGGTGGAACCCCGGCGTCTGCGGCAGATAGCCCAGCCGGCGCCTTACCTCCTGCCGGCCCCGCGCGGTGCCCGGGTCGTGCCCGAGCACGGTGAAGGCGCCCCGGTCGGCGGGCAGGGCCGTGGCCAGGACCCGCAGCAGCGTGGTCTTGCCGGCGCCGTTGGGCCCGAGCAGCCCGGTGACGCCGCCGGTCAGCCGCAGCGACACG
>KE355022.1 GCA_000415505.1 Streptomyces afghaniensis 772 | reverse complement strand
ACATCTTCCACCGCGAGCTGAGCTGGCCGCACACCCAGGACGGCACCGGCCGCTGGGGTGTGGAGACCCGGCACGCGAACGTGATGCTGTGCGGGGCCGGCGCGGTGCGCGGGGGCGGGTGAGCGGGGTGCCCGGCCACAATGCGGCGATGGCGGTGCTGGAAGGCCGGAGCGACTGAATCACTGCTCCATCGAGGGCACTCCGACAGGACGAAGGTGTCCGTACCAGCCGGCCGCCCAGCGCGGACGGTCGCACCTCCCACGGGAGGCTCTCATGGCCGAGCTCAGCCGACCGACCTCCAGAAGGCCTCAGGCATGGACTACCACGGA
>KE355021.1 GCA_000415505.1 Streptomyces afghaniensis 772 | reverse complement strand
ATCACTGGATTCGATCGTTTGTACGCTTCACAGCGGTACCGGAATATCAACCGGTTATCCATCGACTACGCCTGTCGGCCTCGCCTTAGGTCCCGACTTACCCTGGGCAGATCAGCTTGACCCAGGAACCCTTAGTCAATCGGCGCACACGTTTCTCACGTGTGAATCGCTACTCATGCCTGCATTCTCACTCGTGAACCGTCCACAACTACCTTCCGGTGCTGCTTCACCCGGCACACGACGCTCCCCTACCCATCACGATCCCCGTTGGGGGTATATATCGCAATGACACGACTTCGGCGGTACGCTTGAGCC
>KE355020.1 GCA_000415505.1 Streptomyces afghaniensis 772 | reverse complement strand
CAGTCGGCCGTCGCGCATCAGCACGGCCGAGTTGCGCACCAGCGGCGCGGTGGTGTCCGCCAGGCGTAGGACTCGCCGTGCGGGTTGGGCGGGCCGTACACCCGGCCCAGGTAGGTGTCCGAGAACAGCCACAGCACCCGGCCGTCCGGCAGCCGCACCGAGTGGGTGCCGTCGCCGCCGGTCCAGTCGTCGGTGCGGGCGGCGTCGTCGCCGTAGCGGGCGAACTCGGCGGTGAGGCCGTCGTCCGGCTGCCAGGAGCGGACCGTGCGCGCGCGGCAGGCGGCGTCGTCGTCCGGACTCTCGTCCTCGG
>KE355019.1 GCA_000415505.1 Streptomyces afghaniensis 772 | reverse complement strand
AGGGGGCGGATCGCGGAGCGTCTACGCGCAGGTCCGCGACGGCGACAAGGTCGTCGTGTCCTGGTGAGGACGCGGAAGGGGAATTGGGGCGCGGGCGGGACCGGGGGAACGTGTCCCGCCCGCGCTCAGGTGCACGAGCCGTAGGTACGGGGGGAACCCCGGCTCCGTGCGACGGCCGATGACCAGTCGGCTCACTCATTACTGCGCCGGGGCGGCCGAAAACGTCACACCCTCGGCCAGGATATTTTCGCGGGGTACGAAACCGCAGGTCGGAGGGGTGCGAGAGACCGTGTGGACCGGCCGCGGTCCGCGGCGGCGTCGCCGTCCTGCCGCTCGGCACGCTTCCCGGCCCGCTTCTCGGCCTTCTTTCCGGCCTCGTCCTGCACACGGTCACCGTCCTGCTCGCGGTCGTGCTTCCGGTGCTGCTTCCCGGACCTGTCGTCGCGAT
>KE355018.1 GCA_000415505.1 Streptomyces afghaniensis 772 | reverse complement strand
ACCCGAAGCCGGTGGCCAACCCCCTTCTGGGGAGGGAGCTGTCGAGGTGGACTGGCGATTGGGACGAAGTCGTAACAAGGTAGCCGTACCGGAAGGTGCGGCTGGATCACCTCCTCTCTAAGGAGCACTTCTAAGCCGGTCCTTCGGGGCTGGTTCAGAGGCCAGTACATCAGCGAATGTCTGATGCTGGTTGCTCATGGGTGGAACGTTGACTATTCGGCGCACTTGATCGTCTTCTCCTT
>KE355017.1 GCA_000415505.1 Streptomyces afghaniensis 772 | reverse complement strand
GAACCCCGCAAGGCGTACGAGCACGCTTGCCCGCCACCCTGGAGACGGTCGTCTCCGGGGCCCGGTGTGAACAGAGGCGCACTGCACCTCGCGCTCACCCAGCTCGCCGAACAGGACCCGCTGATCGGCCTGCGCCACGACGAACGCCGGCAGGAGACCTCCGTCTCCCTCTACGGCGAGGTGTGCAGAAGGAAGTCGTCCAGGCCACCCTCGCCGACGAGTACGGTCTCCACGTCAGCT
>KE355016.1 GCA_000415505.1 Streptomyces afghaniensis 772 | reverse complement strand
GCACCGACGTCGTACTCGAACTCCACCGCGCCCCGCCTCCAGCACCTCCTCCACGGATCCCCAGCGTGCTGTCGTACAGCGCGGGGTCGCCCCACACCAGGAACGCGCCGGTCTCCTCCGCGCCGAGCTCCTCGCCGATCAGCCGCTCGTAGATCCCGGCGCGGGCGCTGCGCCAGTCCCCGACGGCGGCGGAGTAGCCCGCGCCACCGGCGGCCCGGTCCCGCTCCGGGTCACGGGCCTCGACGACCCGGTACGACGTCCCGTCCGGTATGTGCGCGTCGAGCATGTCCCGCCGCAGCCGGGTGAGGTCGGCCTTCACCTCACCCTTGTCCAGGACGAAGAACACGTCCGTGCTCCGCAGCGCCCTGACCGCCTGGAGGGTGAGCTGCTCGGGTCGCCCGCGCCGATACCGATGACATGAATCTTCCGCACACCGACGAGTCTCCCGCACCCCACTGACAA
>KE355015.1 GCA_000415505.1 Streptomyces afghaniensis 772 | reverse complement strand
ACGCGCACTCGCAGCCCGGCAGCACCGCGCCCGCCACGCCCGCGACCGGGACCGCCAGGGCCGGGCGCTTCGGCAGGGCCCGGGCGAAGAAGGACGGCGGCACGAACACCGCGATCGCCGCCGACAGCAGCACGCCGAGCACCAGGAACGGCAGCGCCTGGACCATGACCGCGACGAACACCGTCATCCAGCTCTGCATCACCGGTGCGGACAGGGCCCCGCGGATCGGGCCCTGGAGCATCACCGCCGTGAGCAGGAAGAGAGTGAGCAGGAGGGGGGAGTTGAAGTGGCGGGCCTCGTCGGGGCTCGGTTGGAGGGCGTCGTCCGGGCTCGGGTGGCGGGCGTCGTCCGGGCCTGGGCCCTTGTCGGCGACCGGTTCGGTGGTCTCGTGTCCGACCGTCTCGTCGGTCTCCTGCGGGGCGGGGTTCGTGGTGGCCACGGGCCCGGTACCTCCGGTCGTGCGCACGGGCATTGCCTCCCCTTCTGTACGGCCGGGCCACGCCGGGCGTTCAGCCACCGCTGTTCCCTTCTGGAACCGGCCGTCCCGGTGAGGCAGTCTTCTCCCTTGTGGGGAGCGTTCCGAACCAAGGTCTGCCAGGTGATCCGGCCACGCACATGATCGTGTGCGGGGACGACGGGCTCGCGCACCGGCTGGCCGCCGAACTGCGAGGTGTGTACGGCGAGCAGGTCACGCTCGTGGTGCCGCCCTCGGGGCGCCGGGTGCGGCAGCCGGTGGTCGGCCGGGCCCGGCCGCCTCGGCGGCCCTGCTCGACCGGGTCAGCGCGGCCGTCAACCGCACGGCACGGCCGGCGCCGAACCGGCCGCGACGAGCAGATCGTGGACGGCCCCGAGGTCACCGAGGCCGTACTCACCGACGTGGGCGCCGAC
>KE355014.1 GCA_000415505.1 Streptomyces afghaniensis 772 | reverse complement strand
ACGCGCCGGCACCGCGCCGCCGGGACACCCGGCACAGCCGGTATGCCGCGCGCGGCCCGGGTGCTGCTCGGCTGTCTGCCGGGCGTCGCCGCCGTCGCGGCGCTGGTGCTGTGCGCCCACGGCGTCGAGAACGCCGCCCGAGACCAGCGCCCGCCCGGCCACGCACCGCCCCGCCGCCACGCCCTACGCCGCACCGCGCCCGCACATCGTGCCGAGATCGCAGTGGCTGGGCGACGCCGCCCGCAAGCAGCCCGGCCCGCGCTACGACGACCGGGTCGCCGCCGTCTTCGTCCACCACACCGACTCGCCCAACGGCTACGACTGCGCCGACGCGCCCCGCATCCTCAGGGACCTGTACACCGGCCAGACCGGCACCCGCGA
>KE355013.1 GCA_000415505.1 Streptomyces afghaniensis 772 | reverse complement strand
CGGGGCCCCGATGGCCGCGCATGCAGGTGGAGCTGGGCGCCGAGTGGAGCCTGATGCTCTACACCGACGGCCTGATCGAGGGCCATGTCGGCCAGGGCCGGGAGCGGCTCGGCCAGGACGGCATGACGGAGATGGTGCGCCGCCAGATCGCCGAGGGACTGCGGGGCGAGGAGCTGCTGCGGGCGGCGGTGAACGAGGTGCGC
>KE355012.1 GCA_000415505.1 Streptomyces afghaniensis 772 | reverse complement strand
GCACGCTGTTGGGTGTCTGAGGGAATGAACTTTCCTCAGTGCCGGCCCCGGTAAAAGTCCACGCGAGAGTGGGCTGTGACGGGTGGCTGGTCGTTGTTTGAGAACTGCACAGTGGACGCGAGCATCTGTGGCCAAGTTTTTAAGGGCGCACGGTGGATGCCTTGGCACCAGGAACCGATGAAGGACGTGGGAGGCCACGATAGTCCCCGGGGAGTCGTCAACCAGGCTTTGATCCGGGGGTTTCCGAATGGGGAAACCCGGCAGTCGTCATGGGCTGTCACCCGCTGCTGAACACATAGGCAGTGTGGAGGGAACGCGGGGAAGTGAAACATCTCAGTACCCGCAGGAAGAGAAAACAACCGT
>KE355011.1 GCA_000415505.1 Streptomyces afghaniensis 772 | reverse complement strand
GCGCAGGCCCAGGCCCGGTTCGCCGGCCAGGCGGAGTCTGGGTGCCGAGGCCGGGCGGGTTGGCGAAGCGGGTGGCGTGCCGGGTCACGTCGTGGTTGGACAGGACCCACGGTGCGGGGGCGCCGACCGGGCGCATGGCGTCCAGGGTGCGGTCGATGACCTCACGCATCTCCGCGGCGTCCCAGTGGGTGCTGAGGTACTGGAAGTTGAAGGCCTGGTGCAGCTCGTCCGGGCGGACGTAGTGGG
>KE355010.1 GCA_000415505.1 Streptomyces afghaniensis 772 | reverse complement strand
CGGGTACTGAGATGTTTCATTCCCCGCGTTCCCTCCACACTGCCTATGTGTTCAGCAGCGGGTGACAGCCCATGACGACTGCCGGGTTTCCCCATTCGGAAACCCCCGGATCAAAGCCTGGTTGACGACTCCCCGGGGACTATCGTGGCCTCCCACGTCCTTCATCGGTTCCTGGTGCCAAGGCATCCACCGTGCGCCCTTAAAAACTTGGCCACAGATGCTCGCGTCCACTGTGCAGTTCTCAAACA
>KE355009.1 GCA_000415505.1 Streptomyces afghaniensis 772 | reverse complement strand
GATGACGAGCAGGATCCGCCCGGGGCGATGCAGCAGGTCGTTCAGCGCCTCGACGGTGGCCGGTCGCCGCAGCGGATTCCAGCGCACCAGCGTCGTGGCCTGCCCGGCAGCCCGGATCTGGTGGTCGATCCACTTGGCCCAGGATTCGCTCTGCCCGGCGAAGATCACTGTGACGTGTCCGAGCTCCGCCGCCATCTCGCTGTCCCCTCAACTGAACCTGGTCACGACTGTGCACAGGTTATTCAATTGTGCGTCAAAAGGGCTCGATCAGCGCAAAGTTGACGACTGATCAGTTATCCGGAGTCGTGCCCCGTGCGGTCCGTGCGAGTCGTCGGGCGATGTGCCGGACAAGCCGCTCCAGGTCAGCGCAGTAGACGCTGGGGTGGCGGAAGCCTGTGCCGGGCGCGTACCGGTGCACGTAGTTGCCGCCTCCGCACACCCTCCCGACCGGGCAACCCCGGCACTCCGCGGCCAGGGCCCGTTCGCCCAGCTGGCGGGCGGCGACTCCGGGGTGACGCAGGGCCTCGTCGAAGGAGTTCCGGAAGACGTCCAGCCCGGTCTCCGCCGCACCCGCGTAGGCCGACTTCAGGGAGTCGACCTGCTCGATCGCGCCGTCCGTCTCGACCACGACGGCGGCCATCGGCGACAGTCCCACGGCCTCGGCCCTGCTGGGCGCGCCGAGCAGCAGGGCGGCGATCTCCTGGAAGAGCCGGACGCGGGTGCGCAGTCGCCGCTCGTCCCACCAGGCGTCGAAGACGGTGGCCAGCCAGTCACCGTAGGGGGCGGGTGCGGGCGGTGGCGCCCGGGGCACTGTGGGAGGACCCCGGGGGGCGGGTGGCCCCAGTTGGCGTGCGGCAGGAGGAAGTCCACCGCGGGCGGGTTCAGCTCCAGCAGCGACCGGTAGACGTCCAGCGGGTCGGCGTCCAGGTCGATGGTGCACAGGATGCCCGCATAGCAGGCCGGGCGCGCGGCGAGC
>KE355008.1 GCA_000415505.1 Streptomyces afghaniensis 772 | reverse complement strand
CCGGGCCGTCTCCCTCGTCGACCAGGAACGTGCTGGACTTCGCCGGCGACGAGTTCTACCTGATCGCCGAGCCGGCACTGGCCGGCCGGCCGTTCGGCGACGCGCTGCTGTCCTACCCGACGTCGAGCGTCGTCGGGATGATGCGAGAAGGCACCCCCCTGCTCAACCCGCCACAGCAGACGCCCATAGCCCCCGACGACGTGCTCATCGTCATCTCCCGTGACGACGACACGGCATGGCCGGCCGACTGCGCGGAGTTGGTCGAGAAGGCAGCGATGGCATCCGGTCCTTCGACGCCCGCGTTGCGACCGGAGCGGGTTCTCCTGCTGGGCTGGAATCGCCGAGCGCCGCTCATAGTCGACCAGTTGCGCCGCCGCGCTCGGCCCGGATCAGCCGTCGACGTGGTGGCGGACA
>KE355007.1 GCA_000415505.1 Streptomyces afghaniensis 772 | reverse complement strand
GACGCGGCCCCTCGCCGGCCCGGGCCGCCGTCAGGGCCAGGACGTACAGGCCGAGGACGACGGCCGGCAGGAGGTAGTACGCGCGGGCAGGGCCGTCATGCCGAGGGCGGTGCCGAGGGGGCGTCGGCGGCAGCAGCAGGCCGACGGCGGCAAGGCCGGCCGCCGCGAGAGAGACCGGCCGGGGGTACGGCTCGCCCCGTCGCGCCGGCCGGTGCGCAGGAGCAGCATCACCAGGGCCTGGGTGAGCAGGTTCTCGGTGAACCAGGCGGAGTGGAAGACGGCTTCGTCGTCGACGGCGTCGGGACCGTCGAGCGCGAACGCGAGGACGGCGAAGGTGGCGAGGTCGGCGACCGCGTTGAGCAGGCCGAAGCCGG
>KE355006.1 GCA_000415505.1 Streptomyces afghaniensis 772 | reverse complement strand
GCTGGGAGGCGGGCGGGCCGTCCTGGCCGTCGGTGGCCGGCATCGTGCTGCTGGGTCTGCATCCGGCCATGCCACGGGGGCGGCGGAGCGGGTGCGTGCGGGGCAGCTTCAGCCGCAGCCGCAGGCGCAGTGAGGCCTCGCGCCCTGCTTGGATGAGGGCATGAGTGCTGTGGACCAGGGCATGAGCGCTGCTGACGAGATCCTCGACATCGTCGACGAGGACGACCGGGTCATCGGGCAGTCACCCCGGGGCGAGGCCTACGCCAGGGGGCTGCGG
>KE355005.1 GCA_000415505.1 Streptomyces afghaniensis 772 | reverse complement strand
TTCGGGTGGACGGTGCAGACGTAGCCGTACGACCCGGCCGTGGTGAACGTGAGGCTCCAGCTCTGTCCCTTGTCGAGCATCGGGGAGTGGATCGGGACCGGGCCCGAGGTGGTCTTCACGTCGTGCGGCGCCGTGTCCTGGTTGGTCCAGGTCACCGTGGACCCGGCTGGGACGCTCAGGCTCGCGGGCGAGAAGGCGTATCCC
>KE355004.1 GCA_000415505.1 Streptomyces afghaniensis 772 | reverse complement strand
CTGGAGCGTGACGGCCGTCGGTGCGGCTCCCGGGTCGTAGCGGCGGGCGTTGTCGATGCTGACCGCGGACCCCTGGCCGACCCAGTTCCCCGGCCCAGGACCAGGTCGTCGTGCCGGAAGGTCTCGGGGTTGCGGTGCCGGACGAGGAACGCGACCCCCAACCGTGGTGCCGCGGGCGGCGAGCGGCACGGTCATCACCGAGTGGATGCCGAACGCCCGGATCCTCGCGGCACGCTCCGGGTCGTGCGCGAGCCACGCCGCGAACGCCTGGTCGGTCACCTCGTGCAGGGTGGCGCGTCCCGCGCGCAGGCTCTCGTAGGGCGCCGAACCCTCCGGGTAGGCGTCCACCTGGCCGGCCGCCACGACCGCCTCCGGGGCCCCCGGGGTCACCGACCGCAGCGCCACCCGCCGCAGCAGCAGCGGCCCGT
>KE355003.1 GCA_000415505.1 Streptomyces afghaniensis 772 | reverse complement strand
CGCCACCGCCTGGCCGCCTGTCTGGCCGCCGGACCGGGCGGCATCGTCCTGGAGAGCGACACCGTCACCGCCCGGCTGATCGTCCAGGCCGCCCGCCGGCCCGGGCTCTCCCTCGTCCAACAGGAACTGCTGGACTTCGCCGGCGACGAGTTCTACCTGATCGCCGAGCCGGCACTGGCCGGCCGGCCGTTCGGCGACGCGCTGCTGTCCTACCCGACGTCGAGCGTCGTCGGGATGATGCGAGAAGGCACCCCCCTGCTCAACCCGCCACAGCAGACGCCCATAGCCCC
>KE355002.1 GCA_000415505.1 Streptomyces afghaniensis 772 | reverse complement strand
ACACTGCCGGGAGCCAGCGTGAGCTCCGTGACGGGATAGACCGCGTCGAGCTGCACGCCCAGCATGACGCCGCCCACGAGATCCAGCATCTCCGCGTGCCCGTCGGGATGGCGCAGCAGCGGCGGAGGATGCCCGGCCCGCACGGCGAACGCACGCCCCGTACGCGGGTCCAGCTCGATGTAGCAGCAGGTGGCGCAGACGTCCGCATCCAGCTCGGCCAGGTGCCGGTTGGTGTGCGTGATGACCTCCTGCGGCGGCCGCTCGCTCGCGGCGAAGGCGTGCACCGCACTGCGCAACTGGC
>KE355001.1 GCA_000415505.1 Streptomyces afghaniensis 772 | reverse complement strand
GCCCACTGTCGTACTCGGAGGGCCTCGGGGCGGCCGGTCCCACCCACGGAGGAGCGCCCCGACGGCCCCCTCCGGTGTCCGTCTGGTCCTGCGCGAGGGCGAGCCGGTGGACGCCGTCGTCCGCGACTGGGTGCCCGTACGCGCGAACGGCACCGGCGACGTCGCCGTACTGTCCCTGTCCCGCCCGCTTCCGGAGGCCCGGCCGGTCCTGATGGTGGCGCCCCGGGACGTCTGGGACCACAGAGCCATCGTTTTCGGACTGCCGCGTGACGACACCGGCGGCGGCTGGCACACCGCCCGGCTGCGTGCCCGGACCGGCACCGGCCGGCTTCAGATGTCGCCGCTCGACGGGCAGTCGGACCCGATCCAG
>KE355000.1 GCA_000415505.1 Streptomyces afghaniensis 772 | reverse complement strand
AACCACCGCCCGGAAGCCGTTGCCCTGCCCGCCCTGGGCATTGCCGGTGCCGTTCCGGTGCCGTTGCCGTTCTGCCGGTTCTGGCCGCCACCCGGGAAACCGTCACCCCTCGGAAGCCACCCCGCCCGACCGCCCCGGCCGCCCGCGACCGCCGGACCGGCCGTGACGATCGAGCCCGTGTGCCCCTCGTTCACCGTGGTGGGCGTGTACGCCGCCGGCCCGGCCAGCGCCGCGACCAGGCCCAGCCCGGCCGCTCCCAGGGCCAGTCCGCGCCCCAGCCGGCTCGCGAAGATCAGGCCGAGG
>KE354999.1 GCA_000415505.1 Streptomyces afghaniensis 772 | reverse complement strand
CCGAGGCCGACTTCGGCGCTGCTGAGCGACCTGCTGGCGGGCACGGCGTCGGTCGAGGGCCTCGACCTGGACCAGGAGCTGCGGTGGGTGTTCCTTCAGCCGCTGGCCGCGCACGGGGTGGTGGACGAGAAGGCGCTGGCCGAGGAGCTGGCCCGGGACGACACGGCCTCCGGCAAGCGCCACCAGGTGCGCTGTCTGGCGGCCCGTCCGTCGGCGGCGGTCAAGGCGCAGGCGTGGGCGCAGGTCGTGGAGTCGGACGCGCTGTCCAATGCCATGATCGAGGCGACCATCGCGGGTTTCGCCCAGGACTCGCAGCGGGAGTTGCTCGCGCCGTACGCGGAGAAG
>KE354998.1 GCA_000415505.1 Streptomyces afghaniensis 772 | reverse complement strand
GACCGGCAGGAGCAGCAGCAGAAGGCGGGCAGGATCATGCGGGCGTGCATGTAGTCGCCGCCGACGCGGACGACGTACGCGGCGAGCAGCGCACCCGCCGCGAGCGGCGCCAGCAGCACGGCGAGGGAGGCCCGCCCCGGGGCGCGGTCCCGCCGGGCCGTCCGGGTGCGTCGCACGAGGAGGACGGCCAGCGCGGCGAGCACGGGCACGACG
>KE354997.1 GCA_000415505.1 Streptomyces afghaniensis 772 | reverse complement strand
CTTGCTCGGCCGCACCAGCGAGGTCGCCCCTCATGAACACTCTCCCCCGCCGCACACCTCCGCGAGACTCACCCGGGTCGCGGCCCTGGTGTCCGCCGTGTGTCTGCTGGTGGCCGGCTGCTCCGTCCTCGGCGCGAGCGACGACGGGTCGGACGCGGACCCGGTGGGCGGTCCGGGCGCGGGATGAAGGTCGCCCTGGTCACGCACGGCGGCAAGGGCGACGCCTTCTGGGACCCTGGTGCGCAGGGGCGCGGAGACGGCGGCC
>KE354996.1 GCA_000415505.1 Streptomyces afghaniensis 772 | reverse complement strand
ACCCGACGCGCTCCTGGCGCGACGTCACCCGCTTCCTGCCCACGGCTTCCGGCCGCCGTCTCAAATCACGCCACTGTGGGTACCACCGCGCTGCTGTCCACGGCAGTCGCGGCCGTCCTGGGCTGGTGGATCGGCACCACCCCGAGGTACAGGCCTCCATCGCGGCCCCCAGCGAACTGCGCGACCTCACCGCCCGGCGGCCAGTACGAGACGTACTACTCCAGCCACCCGGCCGCCAGCTTCGCCGCCCAGGTCTGGACGAACAACGCCTGGGCCGCAGCCCTGTGCCTCATCCTGG
>KE354995.1 GCA_000415505.1 Streptomyces afghaniensis 772 | reverse complement strand
GCCTTGGCGAGGTCGTCGACGGCCCGGACGTGTCGCACAGCGCGTGCCGACCCGGGCCGATCTCGCACATCGTGCTCAGCTCGTGCGGGCGCTGCTGGGCGAGGACGGTGACCGCGACGGCACCCGCCTTCAGCACCGCCAGCCAGCAGGCCGCGAGCCACGGTGTGTGGGGCCGCGCAGCAGCACGCGGTTCCCGGGGACGACGCCGAGTTCGCCGGTGAGCAGGTGTGCGATGCGGTCGACGCGGGCGCGCAGATCGGCGTACGTCCACGGTTGTGCGGCCTGGGTGAGGAAGGC
>KE354994.1 GCA_000415505.1 Streptomyces afghaniensis 772 | reverse complement strand
TGTCGCGGGTCGATGGCGTAGTCACGGACCGGGGCGATGCACTTCAGGTCGGGGGCGAGGGCGGCGATGCCGGCCTCGAAGCGGACCTGGTCGTTGCCCTTGCCGGTGCAGCCGTGGGCGACGGTCGTGGCGCCGTGCTTGCGGGCGGCGGCGACGAGGTGCTTGACGATCGCCGGCCGGGACAGGGCGGAGACCAGCGGGTAGCGGTCCATGTAGAGGGCGTTGGCCTTGATCGCCGGGAGGCAGTACTCCTCGGCGAACTCGTCCCTGGCGTCGGCCA
>KE354993.1 GCA_000415505.1 Streptomyces afghaniensis 772 | reverse complement strand
CCTCGCCCACCTCCACCGGCCGCTCCCACGGACTCCTCGTCCAGCTCTACTCCCTGCCTGTCCCGCCGTTCCTGGGGCGATGGGCGACCTGGGCGACCTCGCCGAGCTGGCCGGCTGGCCGGCGGTCGCTCGGCGCCGGATTCGTCCACGGTCAACCCGCTGCACGCGGCCGTGCCCGGCGCCCCCACCGACCCCTCCCCGTACCGCCCCTCCTCGCGGCGCTTCCCCGACCCGGTGCACCTGCGCATCGAGGAGTCCCCGAATGCGCGTACGTCGAGGACCG
>KE354992.1 GCA_000415505.1 Streptomyces afghaniensis 772 | reverse complement strand
GGTGACCCGGGCGCCGGGCGAGCAGCGCCCAGGAAGAGAGGACACATGCCGCCACGGCCGCCAGGCCTCAACGGGGCGAGCGCGTCTGTTCGCTCATGATGGTCTCCTTACTCTGCCGGCGCTCGCGGCCACCGGTGACCCCTCGAGATACCGGGCCGTGCCGGGATCAGTCATGAGGGACGACGGCGACCGGGCAACGTCCGTGATGGACGGCCGTCTGCACGAGGGGAAGGAGCTCTCGGCGGGTTCCAGTCCACGGGAGCCGGGCACGAGCATCTCGGACTCCGAGGCCGCCTGGAGCAGGGCGTTCTCGGCGTCGTCGGCGGCCCAGCGGGCCGCGGCGAGACT
>KE354991.1 GCA_000415505.1 Streptomyces afghaniensis 772 | reverse complement strand
CGGGGACGCGGCCGGCGCAGTCGTAGCACTCGAGAAATACCTGGCAGACCAGGAGCGGGTGGCTGGGTCCCGACACCCCAACCATCCTCACCATCCGCTTCAACATCGCCTGGCAGCGGGGGGAGGCGGGGGAGTGTGGCAGGCGCAATCGCCGCCTACGAGCAACTCCTCGTGGACCGGGACCGGGTGCTGGGTCCCGACCATCCTGAGACGCTCACCACCCGGCACGGCCTCGCCTACTGGCAGGGGGGAAGCGGGGGATACAGCAGGCGC
>KE354990.1 GCA_000415505.1 Streptomyces afghaniensis 772 | reverse complement strand
GAACTCCGAGCAGCCGAGGGGCCGTGCCCGCAACGCGCGCGCCGACGGAACTGCTGGCCGCCGCCGAGAAGCTGAACATCCCGCTCGCCGTGATCGAGGCGCTCGGACACCAGCTGAAGGTCTACAACTACAGCTCCGAGAAAGGGAAGATGTTCGTCCCCTTCGCGCGTCTGCTGCGCATGTGGGACGAACGGCCCGAGGACTTCGACGAGTACGAGATCTACACGCTGCACTGGG
>KE354989.1 GCA_000415505.1 Streptomyces afghaniensis 772 | reverse complement strand
TCCCTGGAGAGTAGGACCGAGCCGACGGGGGGGTGGTGGTTTTCATGGTCGGTCCCGTTCGCGGCACGATCGCCACCGGGCAGTCCGCGTGATGCAACAGCGTGTGCCCCACCCGGCCCAGATGGAGGCTGAAGTGGCCGTGCCTGCGCCGGGCTCCGATGATCAGGAGGTCCGCTGCGGCGGAGCGATGCAGCAGCACCTCGGATGTGCAGGTGCGCAGCGCGAGTGCCGCGTCGGCGCGGCCGAGCCGGAACAGGCGT
>KE354988.1 GCA_000415505.1 Streptomyces afghaniensis 772 | reverse complement strand
TCTCTACTCGGGGCGTCCCCGACGGCGTCGCTGGCACCGCGCTGGCCGGACTGGACGTCAACGAGCGCGGGGCGATGTCATCCGGGCCGACCTGTACCGCAAGACGTCCGGGTGCTCGATCACCTGGACAGCCTGGGGGTGAGCACCCTCAACACGGACCGGCTGCCCATCGTGGAGGTCCCGCTGGCGAACCCCGCGGACCTGGACGCGGTCTCCGCGTATCTGTGGGAGGAGGGCATCTACGTGACGCTTGCCGCCTATCCGCTCGTGCCCCGCGACCGGGTCGGCTTCCGCATCCAGCTCACGGCGCTCAACTCGGACGACGAC
>KE354987.1 GCA_000415505.1 Streptomyces afghaniensis 772 | reverse complement strand
CCAGGAAGAACAGGGCGACGGCGAGGTTGGAGCCGCGAAGCGGCGGTCGGTGAAGCGGCGGCACGTCGAGACGGGACGCGGGTGGCGCAGCTCCCAGAGCACGAAGGCCACGAGCCCGGCGCCCGCGACGACCGCGCCCCGACCGCCTTGACGCCCCAGCCGAAGTGCGGCCCCTCGATGATCATGTAGACGAGCGCGCCGATCCACACCACCGACAGCAGTCCGCCGCCGTAGTCGATACGGCCCTGGTGGCCGGACCTGGACGGCGGCACGAGGACGAGCGCGCCGACGATTGCCAGGGCGGCGATGGGCACG
>KE354986.1 GCA_000415505.1 Streptomyces afghaniensis 772 | reverse complement strand
CCTCGTCGACCGAGGACAGGGCCGCGCGTTGACGCGCCCCCGCGCTCTTCGACCCAACCCCTGCAGGAGCGCGACGACCCGGAGGACGTCCTCCCAGCCTGCGGGTTCCGCGGCACCGATCCTGTGGAGTCGCGTGAGCAGCTCCGTCTCGGCCGCGATGCGTTCCCGCGTCTGGCGCACGAGGTCGTCGACGAGCTCCGATGGCGTGAAGCCGGGATCGTCGAGCGCGCGCTTGACCTACACGCAGCGACA
>KE354985.1 GCA_000415505.1 Streptomyces afghaniensis 772 | reverse complement strand
TCCCCGCCGTCGTCCCGATCCCGGGGGCGAGCCGGCCGGAGACGGCGAGGGACTCGGCGGCCGCGGCGGACCTGCTGCTCACCAAGGAGGAGCAGGCCCGCCTGGACGAGGCCGCCGAGCCGGTCCGCGTCTAGCGCGCCCCGGCGGACTCCAGCTCCTTGTCCTCGGCGGGCTCGTCCGCGGTCTTCCCCCTGCCGGGCAGCAGCAGCGCCACCACGACCGTCCCGACACCCAGGATCACGGCCCCGACCAGACTGG
>KE354984.1 GCA_000415505.1 Streptomyces afghaniensis 772 | reverse complement strand
CGTGACGGCGGCTTCGACCTGATGCCGACTACGCCTACAAACTGCCCATCCGGGTCATCTGCGACCTGCTGGGCCTGGAGGACGAGGCCGCCCCGAGTTCACCGCCCTGGCCGCCCAGCTCACCCGGCGCGACATGCAGTCCTCCTTCATCGAATTCGGCCAGGCACTCCAGTCCATCGGCCGCTACGCCATCGGCCTGATCGTCCGCAAACGGCAGAACCTCGGCGACGACCTGCTGAGCACCCTGATCGGCCTGCGGGACGAGGGCGACGGGCGGCTCAACAACGAGGAGCTGGTCTCCAC
>KE354983.1 GCA_000415505.1 Streptomyces afghaniensis 772 | reverse complement strand
CGAAGTCTTACCTCCGCTTCAACCTGCCCACTGGCTAGATCACTCCGCTTCGGGTCTTCGAGCGTGCTACTGAAACGCCCTACTTCGGACTCGCTTTCGCTACGGCTTCCCCACCCGGGTTAACCTCGCAACACACCGCAAACTCGCAGGCTCATTCTTCAAAAGGCACGCAGTCACGAGATGGAAGCAAGCTTCCATCCGACGCTCCCACGGCTTGTAGGCACACGGTTTCAGGTACTATTTCACTCCGCTCCCGCGGTACTTTTCACCATTCCCTCACGGTACTATCCGCTATCGGTCACCAGGGAATATTTAGGCTTAGCGGGTGGTCCCG
>KE354982.1 GCA_000415505.1 Streptomyces afghaniensis 772 | reverse complement strand
GCGCTCAAGGTCATCGGCCTGACCTGGCCGAGGACCACGGAGTTCCGCTCGCGGTTCGCCCGGGAGGTCTCGGCGGCGCGGCGGATCCGCGGCGGGTGCACGGCACGGCTCGTGGCAGCCGACCTCGACGCGACCGGCCCTGGTTCGCCACGCAGTACGTACCGGCCCCTCCCCTGCACGACAAGGTCGCCGCCGAGGGGCCGCTCGGCGCGGCCGACGTCGCCGCGGTCGGTGCCGCCCTGTCGGAGGGCCTGGTCGCCGTGCACGAGGCCGGGGTCGTGCACCGGGACCTGAAACCGTCCAACATCCTGCTGTCCCCGAAGGGGCCGCGGATCATCGACTTCGGCATCGCCTGGGCCACCG
>KE354981.1 GCA_000415505.1 Streptomyces afghaniensis 772 | reverse complement strand
ACCCCCGTACCAGGCGGTGAATCCCGACGAGCAGCTGCTTGGACCAGCCGTCCAGAGGATGTGTGGTTGGTGATCAGCAGCCGGTAGCGTCCGGGGCCCAGCGGACGAGCAGCTGACGCAGCAGCGGGGGCTTGGCGAGGTCGAAGCGCCGAGCACGCTCCTCGTCGAGCAGCCGCTGCCAGGCCGCCTCCCGCTCCCTCTCCCCGAGTGCCGACACATCGGCCGGCCCACGGGAGTACGACGTCCGTCGGCACGATCTGGA
>KE354980.1 GCA_000415505.1 Streptomyces afghaniensis 772 | reverse complement strand
CGTCGCCGCCGTGGTGCTGCTGATCACGACACTGCTCACCACCACGCTGCCGGGCCGCGCGCAGGCCGAGGCCGCGCAGCGATCCCCGGCGGGCGCACTGCCGCCCACGACCCTGACCACGGTGCCCTTCGACACGGGCGGGGGCGCAAGCACCGGCCCCCTGTCCGGCCGCGGCACGGTGCAGGTCACCCTGGACCCGGCCCGCGTCGGCGAGAACGGCGTCCAGGCCGTGGTCTACGGCGCCGACAAGGGTCTGATCGTCGTCCCCGAGGTCCGCATCAGCTTCACCCTCCC
>KE354979.1 GCA_000415505.1 Streptomyces afghaniensis 772 | reverse complement strand
CGGCCGTTGCCGTCCATCACGATCGCGACGTGGCGCGGCACGCCCGGCGGGGCAACCGGGGCGGGCGGGCGCCGACGGGTCGCGGTGCCGAGGGGACCACCGCCGCCGCTCGTGGTGAGAGGGCGTGCTTCGGTCGCTTCGGCCCTGGCCGGTCCGTCGCGGGCGGGCCGGCCGGTTCCGGCGGCGGGCAGGGGCGTACGGGGAGCGGGAAGAGGGTCCAGGCCAGTGCGACCCGCGTCCGGGCCGGGCGAGCAGCACGCGCAGCCGGGCACCTCCCGGCACGGCCGGGCGGCGCAGCAGCAGCGCGGCCGGAGCGTCGGCGGCGGCCCTCAGGCGCAGCCGGTACAGGTCTGTGTAAGCGCCGAGCGCGATG
>KE354978.1 GCA_000415505.1 Streptomyces afghaniensis 772 | reverse complement strand
ACTTCGGACTCGCTTTCGCTACGGCTTACCCACCGGGTTAACCGTCGCAACACACCGCAAACTACGCAGGCTCATTCTTCAAAAGGCACGCAGTCACGAGATGGAAGCAAGCTTCCATCCGACGCTCCCACGGCTTGTAGGCACACGGTTTCAGGTACTATTTCACTCCGCTCCCGCGGTACTTTTCACCATTCCCTCACGGTACTATCCGCTATCGGTCACCAGGGAATATTTAGGCTTAGCGGGTGGTCCCGCCAGATTCACACGGGATTTCTCGGGCCCCGTGCTACTTGGGTGTCTCTCAAACGAGCCGCTGACGTTTCGACTACGGGGGT
>KE354977.1 GCA_000415505.1 Streptomyces afghaniensis 772 | reverse complement strand
AGTCGGGCCGAGACCGGTCTCGCGACGGCCGCGACGATCTCCGCCGAGAACGCGGGCACGGGGCGACCGGGTCGCCGCCGTAGGCGTCGGTGCGGCGGTTGGTGCCCTCCCCCAGAGGAACTCGGTCGAGCAGGTAGCCCGTGGGCGCCGTGGAGCTCCACCGCCGTCGAAGCCGATGCGCTCGGCGGCGCCGCGGCCTCGGCGACGCGCCGATGA
>KE354976.1 GCA_000415505.1 Streptomyces afghaniensis 772 | reverse complement strand
GCGTCGGAGGTCCGGCCCCCGTACCGGCGTAGGTGCGACCCTCCCAACCCGCCCTGCTGCTGGCCAGTTGCCGGCCGCGTTCTGCCCTGGCGTGGCGGGGTCGATCTGCCGGTGATCGGGCTGATGTGTCTGGGGCTGGCTCTGGCGGGGCGGCGCGGGGGTGCCGTCGGCCGCGGGCCGCGGCGATGGGGGTCGAGCGGCGGCACTGGAACGTGGACCGCCTGGCCGCTGCTCCCGGTCGGGCTGGTGCTGCTC
>KE354975.1 GCA_000415505.1 Streptomyces afghaniensis 772 | reverse complement strand
GAGTCTCGGCAGATGCCGGGCGAGCCAGGCGATGCCCTCGACGTCGACGGTGGTTGTGGGCTCGTCGAGGACCGAGCAGGTCCTGCTCCTCGATGAGCAGCCTTGGCGTAGCGCGATGCGGCGCCGCGTCACCGCCGGACAGCGGGACCGATGACGGTAGTTCGAGCCCCTTTGGGGAACCCCGGCAGGTCGAGCCCGCCGAACAGGCCGGTCCAGCACGTCCCTGACCTTGGCGACGCCGGCCCACTCGTAGGTCGGCCATGTCGCCGATGACCTCGTGGCGGACGGTGGCCTC
>KE354974.1 GCA_000415505.1 Streptomyces afghaniensis 772 | reverse complement strand
TCCAGGAGCAGCGCTCGTGTCCCGCGTACGTGCGCTGGGGCGCCGTCCGCCCGGCCAGGCCCAGATCCCGTTCGAGCAGGGTGCTCAGGGTGTTGCCGGCGTTCCGGTAGGCCAGCAGCAGCCGGGACGGCAGTGCGGTGCGGGCCGCCGAGGTGGGCTCGGGGGCGTTGACCGCGTCGCCGCGGTAGACGGGCAGCACCGTGCCGTCGGACAGGGTCTCGGTCGGGTTGGAGCGCGGTTTGGCGTACTGTCCGGCGATCCGCCCCATCCGGACGGTGGGCAGTCCGCTGGTGCCGGTGAACTCGTCCGCCAGCCGGTGCAGTTGGTCCGCTTTGGCGAGAACGGTCTCGGGGTTGGCG
>KE354973.1 GCA_000415505.1 Streptomyces afghaniensis 772 | reverse complement strand
ACGCGGGGAGGTGCGGCGGCGAGGAGGAGGCGATCGGTGGCGGGCGAGTCCCCGACCAGGTCGAAGCAGCGCGAGTCGTCGGCAGAACCGACGTCGGGGAGGCGCGAGCCGGTTCCCGAGGCCAGGAGCGAGGCCCCACCCAAAGCGCGACCCGCGCCTCGCGGTGGCCCGGGACACGGAGAGGTCCGCGAAGCGCGGCGGCGCCGACACGGCGACCCGCGTGCTCTCCACCCGGACGGCGGAACAGCCGACCGAGCCGGCTGACGCCGAGCGGGACGAGGGCGAGAAGACGGACTCGG
>KE354972.1 GCA_000415505.1 Streptomyces afghaniensis 772 | reverse complement strand
CGCCGTTGACGGTGGCCGTACCGCGCCGGATGGCGGGCGTGGAGTAGCAGCCGTCGGTGTCGTAGTCATAGGCGGGCTGGAACGTCCGCTCCAGCGACTCGGCGTTGGCGGGCAGCGCCCGCGGCGGGGCGGCGAAGGCCGTGGCGGGGAAGGCGAGGACGAGGGCGGCGGCACCGGCCAGTCCGGTGAGCCATCTCCTGCGGGGTGCGAACGGGCGTGACGACACTGCGTCCTCCTCTTGGGCGCAGCCCAACGGCTGTGGGGGGAAAGGGAGGTTCAGCTTCCAGGCTGAACGCGTCCATGCCAAGAGGGAGGTGTGATCTCAGAGGTGAATCGCAACCCAACAGCCAGAGTCGCGGCCCCGTTTCAGACCATGTCGTCCGGGATGTCGGCCGCGGCCT
>KE354971.1 GCA_000415505.1 Streptomyces afghaniensis 772 | reverse complement strand
TGGCGTTTGCGTCCCACACTCCATCAGGCGGCGGCTGACGAACGCGGGTCGTCTCGGTGCTCAAGGGCGCTCTGGCCATCGGGTCCCCACGGATGAGCAGGGCGATGGACTTTCTGCTGCGGACACCGGACCACAGCAGGACCAGACGCATGCCACCACTTGCCGCGCCCCCTTCCGGGAAGCGAGGACGACAAGACGCGCATGCACAGGCTCGTCGACGCCTGCACGCGCGCCGGGCACAAGGTCTACGCGTTCGATCTCGCCACTCCCGACCTGCGTACCATCGGTCTGCACGTGGCCCGGGTGGTCATCCCCTCGCTCCAGCCGCTGAGTTTCTCCCCCCCATGCGCGATACCTCGGTCATCCGCGGGT
>KE354970.1 GCA_000415505.1 Streptomyces afghaniensis 772 | reverse complement strand
TTGCCGACTCCGGCTCGCCGCCGATGAGCAACGCCTGGGGGTCGCCCGCGGCGGCGACCGGCGAAGCACCTCGCCGAGCAAGCCCAACTCGGCTGCCCGGGCCGACGAACACGGGGCTGACGGACCTGGTCTCCACGGACCTGAGCATCGCATGCGGGCCCGCCGACCCGGCACCGGTTTTGCCACGCCGGACCCCGGGACCGGCCGTCGTCCCCGACCCGGACCCCGGGACCGGCGCTCGTCCCGGGCGGACCGGCCGTCGTCCCCGTCCGGACGACCCC
>KE354969.1 GCA_000415505.1 Streptomyces afghaniensis 772 | reverse complement strand
GGCTGGCGCCCGGCGTCGACGCCGACGTCGTTCCCAGGGGCTCCCGAGGAGGCGGCGGCCCGGGTGCGGGAGCGGTACGGCCTGGGCGACCGGCCGGTCGTGCTGTGTGCGGCGCGGCTCGTCCCGCGCAAGGGACAGGACGCGCTGATACGGGCCTTCGCGCCTGGTGCGCCGCAGTGTGCCCGGTGGCGTGCTGCTGCTGGTCGGGGACGGGCCGCACGCCCGGGCCCTGCGTCGGGCTCGCGGC
>KE354968.1 GCA_000415505.1 Streptomyces afghaniensis 772 | reverse complement strand
GGGGCGGACCAGTCCGGCTTCGCGGAACGCGGCTCGGAGTCGTCCGACTTCACCGAACACCGCCCGCAGCCGCACGCCTTCACGAACCACCACGGCCCGGAGCCCTCCGGCCCACCCGGACACGCTCCCGAGCCGTCGGGGCACGTCGGTGAGCCGACCGAGCACCCCTCTGCGGCCGATGACGCACCCGAACACCCCGGGGCAGCCGCGCACGGCCCGGCGCACACCCACGAACAGCCCGCGTCCCCCCAGCCGTACCCCGAGGCCCCGGGGGAGACCCCCGGCGAGCCCGAGCCCGAGGCGCACGTGGAAGCCGCCGCGCACCCGCAGGCCGCCCAGGAAGCCCCA
>KE354967.1 GCA_000415505.1 Streptomyces afghaniensis 772 | reverse complement strand
GTCGAACCACCGCCGACGCGCTCGACGACCTGCGGGCCACGGTCGGTCTGCTGCGTCAGTCCGGGGACGCGGCCACGCCCGCCGAACCGGCGCCCGGGCTGTCCCGGCTTCCCACGCTCCTCGAGTCCTTCCGCCGCGCAGGTCTGGAGGTGTCGGTACACCAGGAGGGCACGGCCAGGCCGCTGCCGCCGGGAGTGGACCTCACCGCCTACCGCATCATCCAGGAGGCCCTGACCAACGTGACCAAGCACGCCGGCACCGGCAGCGCCCGGGTCCGC
>KE354966.1 GCA_000415505.1 Streptomyces afghaniensis 772 | reverse complement strand
GCAGGGTCGACGGCGGGGCGTGCTTGATGGTGTCCGGGACACGTGCCGAAATCGGCGAGGGCAGCGGGCTGCGGGGGGCCGACTGGGTCGCTGTCGCCGTGGCCGACCGGCCCGTCGGCAAGGGGCACGCGCGCGTGCAGCTCGGGGCTGTCGTCGACGAGGAGACGGCCCGGCTCGCGGCCGGCGCGTTGTTGAAGGAGCGGGACGAGGTCGGGTGGGACGGCGGGGACGTCGTGGCGCGGCGGGTGGAGCGGCTGGGGGCCGTGGAGTTGGCGGTGCGGCCGCTGAGGGACGCCGACCCCGGGCTCGTA
>KE354965.1 GCA_000415505.1 Streptomyces afghaniensis 772 | reverse complement strand
ACGCGGACCGTCCCGGCCGGCCGGGTCCGACGCGCAGCCCCTCCGGCGCCGCACACCGCGGCTTGCGCCCCCGCGCCACCACGCGGCGTGCGAGGCGATGCCTCCGCTGCCGGTCAGCACGGCGGCGGAGGCCAGCATCCGGGAACGTCCGCCGGGTCGTCTCGCGGCCACGAGCACGACCCGCGTACCGTCCGCGGCCAGTTCGAGGGCACGTTCACTGGACAGCACGACCGCTCCGGTCGCCGCCCCCGGGGACGCGGGCAGCCCCCGCACCAGGAGGTCCTCCCCGCCGGTCAGCCGCAGCTGGGGGTGCAGCAGCTCCTGCACCTGCGCGGGGGTGATCCGGCGTACGGCGGCCTCGCGGCCGAGCGCCCCGTCCCGGGCCAGGTCGGCGGCCAGACACACCGCCGCCCTCA
>KE354964.1 GCA_000415505.1 Streptomyces afghaniensis 772 | reverse complement strand
CCGCGCGGACTACGGCGTCATCGTCCGGGAGAACCTGATCCACGCCTCCGACTCGGAGGAGTCCGCCGAGCGGGAAGTGAAGATCTTCTTCCCGGGTCGCGCCTGAAGCGAAACGGCGAGAGAAGTCTGGGGGCCACGGCTCCCGGACTTTTCTGGCATATGCGTGGCGATCGAGGGAACGATGGTCCCCGAACGCCCGTCTCCACAAGCGAACCCGTGCGGCATCTGCTGACAATGGCGGAGACCCTCCCGCAGTGTTCGCGAAGGCGCGTCTACGATGGAAGCCTTCACGTCACAGCACCCACCTTTGCCTACCTGAAAAGCCCTCAAAAGCTAGTGGGAAGGCCAGACGAATCCTGATGGGGAACTCAATGTCGTTCATCGGCCGTGACATGGCTGTCGACCTCGGGACCGCCAACACGCTGGTGT
>KE354963.1 GCA_000415505.1 Streptomyces afghaniensis 772 | reverse complement strand
CACGCCCACGCCCAGCCCGTCGGGGTCCGCCCCGGCCGACGGTGACACCTGCGAGGACGGCGAGGTCACCCTCGTACAACCGCTCCTCGGCGGGCTCACCGAACCCGTGTTCGGGCTGCTCGACGGCGCGGACGGGACGCCCGCGCCGCAGCCCTCCCCCTGTGTCGGCCTGGCCCCGGCCGGCAGCCTCCTCGACGGCATCGCGTCCCCCGGGCCGGAGGCGAC
>KE354962.1 GCA_000415505.1 Streptomyces afghaniensis 772 | reverse complement strand
TCGAGCGCGGCGCGGTACCGCTGCACCGCGGCAGTCCGTCCGACGCACGTTTCCTGCCCGGCCAGGACACCTCGGCCTACGTCCAGCCGGTCACGCTCCTCAACCCACCCCCGTCCTCTCCGCTGCACCACGCGGAGCCGTTCGGCCCGGTCGACACGATCGTCCTGGTCGACACGGAGGCGGAGCTGCTGGCCGCGATGAACGCCTCGAACGGCGCGCTGGTGGCCACCCTGTCCACGGACGACCGGGCGACCTACGAGCGACCTCGCCCCGCAGATCCGCGCGTTCAAGACCGGCCACG
>KE354961.1 GCA_000415505.1 Streptomyces afghaniensis 772 | reverse complement strand
CGTCAGTCCTGGGGCGAATACCTCACACGATCGGATGAATGTCCGCGAAAATAGTGTGATGGGTGGTTTACTCTCCGCTACATTCGCGCCGTCCAGCAAGCCATAAGGCCTCGCTCACAAGCAATCCGGCAGATCACCCACACCGGAAGGCAGGAGACCGCACCGCACCATGACGGAACGACCCGCGCAGCGCACCCCCAACCGACAGCTCGCCGCGCTCATCGCAGAAGCGGGGTTCTCCAACGCGGGTCTCGCCCGTCGCGTGG
>KE354960.1 GCA_000415505.1 Streptomyces afghaniensis 772 | reverse complement strand
CTGGTCGACCGTGAGATCGCTGGACTCCAGCAGATGCGGCCGGGCCGACCCGCTGCTGGATCAGCCAGCGCCGGGGCGTGAGACCCACCTCGTCGTGGGAAGCGGCGGGCGAAGGTGCGCACGGGCTCATCCGGGCGTGGCCCGGCGACGGTCGGCCAGGGGTGAGCGGTTCGCCGAGGCGTTCCAGGGCCCATGAGCGGGTGGCCGCGGTACTCGCGGCGCCCTGTTCGGGGACGGGCTGTTCGATGTACTGGGGCCTGGCCGCCGTCCCGGAACGGCGGGACCACGGCAGCAGC
>KE354959.1 GCA_000415505.1 Streptomyces afghaniensis 772 | reverse complement strand
TCCACGGTTCCACACGGCCGCCGTCGCGCACGTCGACCTCGCCCACACCCGCCCCCGACCAGCAGCGACGCCAGCACGGCACCGACCCGGCCCGCGCCCTGCACCTGCACGCGCTGCGCGCGCCGGGCGGCCAGCCGGCGCATCGCGTCGCCCGGTGCCGAGGTGGTCAGGGACAGGGAAGCAAGGTCGGGACGCAGCCGGTCGAGGACCTCCTTCTTCT
>KE354958.1 GCA_000415505.1 Streptomyces afghaniensis 772 | reverse complement strand
CAGTGGGGAAGGCACGCGCGGTGCCGAGGACGGCCGGGCGCCGGGGGAGTGCCGGGCCCGGCCGGCCCTGCCCGCGGCTGCGTCGGCGGCGTGAGGGGTGGCCGTGGTGGGCCCTGTCGGCGGGGTGAGGGGGTGGTCCGGTCTGGCCGTGCTTCGCTGATTCGGCCGCGTTTTTGGGCTGGTTCCGCTGCGTCCTGGCGGCTTCTGCACTGGCGGGCGATCTCGTCAGGTCCGCCCCGCCGGAGGCGCCGTGCTGGCCCGGATCACCAGGTCCGTGCCCAGTTCCACCCGCGGTGAGCCGGGCTGTTCGTCGCGGGTGAGTTGGAGCACCG
>KE354957.1 GCA_000415505.1 Streptomyces afghaniensis 772 | reverse complement strand
TCCGAGTTCGCTCGCGATTGGGGTATACCGGGTCACTGCGGAACACGGAAAACAACCCTCTTATCGGTCTCCCCAACCAGCACATCGTGGGCTTAACTTATGTGCCATGACTCCCCCGCCTCCACCCTATGCGGCGGCGTACTACTCCGCCTCCTTCCCGGACGACCCCCGATCTACGACAAGCTCGTCGCCGAGCGGGGCACCCCGCAGATCGCCCCGATCCGGGTCCCGGCCGCAGTACGACACGCCGGGCGGCAACCTGCCCGCCCTCCCCTCGGCGCTGCCCGCTCTCCCGGCAGCCCCGTCCCAGCCCGCCTACGGGTATCCGCAGGCGCAGCAACCCGCCCCGCTCCAGCAGGCGCCCGCGGCGTACATCCCGCAGCAGGCCACCG
>KE354956.1 GCA_000415505.1 Streptomyces afghaniensis 772 | reverse complement strand
TCGCGGCGACCGCCACGCTCGCGGCCGGCGCCACCGTCCTGACCGTCCTGCACCCCCTGCTCCTTCCCCTTCTCTTCCTCGCCTGCCTACCGCAGGCCGCCGCCTACGTCCGTTCCGCGCGCGTGATCTACCTCGCTGGGCTGGAGACCTCCGGGCGGCGCAGGATGCTGGGCAAGCTGCGCTGGCACATGGCCTATCAGGAGTCCAGTGAGGAGATGCGCGCCTGCCTGGCCGGCCCCTTCCTGATCGGCCGGTACCGGCGGCTGGCTGCCTCGGTCAACGCGGCCGAACGCAAGGCCGCGAACACCGGTGCCTGGATGGGGCTGGCCGGAGCAGTGGCCGGCGGGATCGCCTCGACCGCGGTGTGGGCGGCGCTGCT
>KE354955.1 GCA_000415505.1 Streptomyces afghaniensis 772 | reverse complement strand
CGTTGAGCCGACATGTCCCGCCAGCTCTTCGGCGTCACGGAGTCGCCGTACCGACTGGTGGGCGGACCTCGTGGACGAGGAGGGTGGATGTCGGGGGCGCCGGGGAAGACGGGGCGGCGTCTGGGTCTCCAGGGCGTAGCCGATGCCGACCGCGCGGTCGACGATCGCGCCGGTGGCGGAGAAGGGTACGGGCCGAAGCGCCGCTCGCCCAGCGCAGCACCTCGGGGATGCGCGCGAGGACCGCGCGGCTCGCCTCCTTCTCCACGGGGTCGACGGCCGTGTACACGGGCAGACCGTCCCGGGCGGTGGAGCGGCTGATGTCGAAGTCACCGATCGCGAGCGTGGCGAGGTAGCTCGCCATCGGCTCGGCGGTGCGCCAGGTGAACGTCGTCCGGCCTCGCGCGGTCCGCTCGCCGCGCAACTCCCCGTTGGACACGGCCCGCAGC
>KE354954.1 GCA_000415505.1 Streptomyces afghaniensis 772 | reverse complement strand
GACGTACGAGCCGGTGAAGGAGAAGCGTGGCGAGGGCGACTGAAGACGCGGGGGCGAGGGCGCGGCGACCTGCGCCGGCTCTCCGTCGTTTTCTAGCGCACCCCGCACGCTATCGCGAAGGTGATCAAGGTTGCCGACCTGAAGCCGTCCCGTACGACCGAGATCGTGCTCAAGGACAAGATCCTTCTTCGGATGGATCGTTACGACGACTCCGAGCGTGGCTGCCGGCTGATCGAGGTGGCGCTGTGCAACGACCGGGAGACGCCTCGCAAGATCCCGGTCGAGGCATGGCTGTACCAGACCAAGCTGTCGGTG
>KE354953.1 GCA_000415505.1 Streptomyces afghaniensis 772 | reverse complement strand
TGCCCGCCCGACCTGGTCGCCGACCTCGCACCGGGGGATCATGATGGTCGGCGGCAGTGCGCTGCTGCCGGGCCTGGACCAGATGCTGCGTCAGGCGACCGGCATGCCCGTGCACATCGCCGAGCGCCCGGACGTGTGCGCCGTGCAGGGCCTCGGCGCGATGATGGAGGGCAGGATCGCACCGCTGGCGCTGGATCCGCTGGGGTCCTGAGCCACCGCCCCGAGACCCTCAGCGGCCCTCAGCGGGTGAACC
>KE354952.1 GCA_000415505.1 Streptomyces afghaniensis 772 | reverse complement strand
TGGGCGTCCTGCCGCGACGGGCGCTGCCCAGCCGCTTCCCGGCAGGAGGCGTGGCACGGACGAACGGGCGGGAGGAGGCGGAGCCGCTGGAGGGGGCGCCCCGGCGGTGAAGGCCTCAGGCGCCGCCTCGTCCCGTCCCGTCGGCACGTCACGGCCGCTCCTCATGGCCGTACGAGATTCCGCAAATCGGCGAAGCGGCGGTCGCCGATACCGTTCACCTCGCGCAACTCGTCCACGGAACGGAAGCCGCCGTGCTGCGTGCGGTAGTCGATGATGTGCTGCGCCAGCACCGGGCCGACACCCGGCAAGGTGTCGAGCTGGTCGGCGG
>KE354951.1 GCA_000415505.1 Streptomyces afghaniensis 772 | reverse complement strand
GGAAGTCCTGGCAGGGGTGCAGGCCGGGGGTGTGTGCCGCGGCGCGGTGCCGGTGAGGGTGGCGCCGCGGACGGACGAGGGCGGCGGCGACGTCGGGGAGGGATGCCGTCGCGGCGGTGGTGGAGACGGGGGCGTGGGGCGGCTTCGGTGGCGGCTCCAGCCGACTGCGGGGGTCGCCGCCTCGCGGGTCGCCGTTTCGCGGGTCGGCGGACCTGCCGGTGTGTGGTCCCGTCTGTGTCGCGTTCATGATCGTATTCCCCTCCGTGCATCCCCCCCGGGGGTCACAGACTGCCAAATGGCGTGGCTGGTGC
>KE354950.1 GCA_000415505.1 Streptomyces afghaniensis 772 | reverse complement strand
GCGCGGTGACGTGCACGACATCGGCAAGAACCTTAGTCGACATCATCCTGACCAACAACGGCTACAACGTCGTCAACCTGGGCATCAAGCAGCCGGCGTGGACGATGAGGTCGCCGCGTCCGCGCCCCGCAGGTGTGTGACTCCGCGGCCGTGCAGCGGGATCGACTGGCCGGACTGGGTGCCCGGGCGGATGTCGACCTCCTCCAGGCCGTCCAGCGTCTCCAGCGGCACCTTCGTGCCGAGGGCGGCCGCCGTCATCGGCAGCGTGACCGTGCAGTGCAGGTCGTCGCCGCGCCGCTGGAACTGCGAGTGCGGCAGTTCGTGGATCTCGACGTACAGGTCGCCCGCGGGACCGCCGCCGGGCCCGACCTCGCCCTCACCGGCGAGCTGGATCCGCGTGCCGTTGTCGACACCGGCCGGGATCTTGACCGTGAGCGTACGGCGCGACCGCACGCGCCCGTCACCCGCG
>KE354949.1 GCA_000415505.1 Streptomyces afghaniensis 772 | reverse complement strand
TGGACGGCGGCGTCGTCGTGGAGCAGGCCGGCCCTCGGCCGTACTCGAGCCCCGCGGCACGAGCGCACCCCGAGCCTTCCTCTCCAAGGTCCTCTGACCACCGACCCGTCCCGCACGCAAGGAGCACTCCGTGACCACTCTCGTCCCCCGCCGTACCACCACCGCGGCAGCGCTCGGACTCGTCGGCGCCCTCGTCCTCGCCGCCTGCGCAACCCGACCGACGGCGGCACGACGGAGGTCGCGGCCACACCCGGCAACGAGACGAAGATCAACATCAGCCCCGACCAGAA
>KE354948.1 GCA_000415505.1 Streptomyces afghaniensis 772 | reverse complement strand
GCGGAACCCACCCGCAAGGGCGTCTCCGTCTACCACCAGTACCGCGAGCACGCGGAACAGTTCGGCATCCGCATCGCGGTCATCGGCAACAAGGTGACCGGCGAGGACGACCTCCTCTTCCTCAAGGAACAGGTAGGGGAGGTCGGCAACAAGGTGACCGGCGAGGACGACCTCCTCTTCCTCAAGGAACAGGTAGGGGACGACCTA
>KE354947.1 GCA_000415505.1 Streptomyces afghaniensis 772 | reverse complement strand
TGCCCCGCCGTGGAGCGCGAACTGGGACCTGACCGAAGGCCGACGGCGAGCCCACGCGCGCTCGCCAGCGCCGCCTTCGTTCACCCGGCCCCCGTCCGACGGATCGCTCTGCGCGCACACCCGGGGTTGGCGGCCAGCGCCGCCAACGCGCGCGCATCCAGGGCCTTCGCCGGTACGTCGGGACCGCGCAGCTCAGCGAGCCGGTGCCGGAGCGCGTCCCCCGCGTCCTTGGGGGAGGCACTCGGCTCGGCTCCCGCTCCGAACCGCGACTCGCGCTGCCGTGGAATTCGCTCACCCGCGGAAGTCTGGCATCCGGCACTGACAATCGGGGAACCCGTGGCGGGAGATGCGGCCGTGACCGGTGCGACCCGCGGCACGAAACGCGCCCTGACCCGGTCCGCCGCGCGCATCACGACCGGGGCCAG
>KE354946.1 GCA_000415505.1 Streptomyces afghaniensis 772 | reverse complement strand
GTCTCCGTGTCGGTGGCGTGCGCGGAGCGTGGCCGGAAGCCGATCCCCCGCCGGCGCTGATACGCTGGTAGCCCGTGGACCGGTGGGCAGCAAACCCCCGAACCGCAGCGACGGCGACCCCCCGGAAACCTCCGGCAGGCAGCCGTACCGCACCCCCAGACCGCGACCACGGGAGCCCCGTCTTGGCCATGCCGCCCGCCGCATTTCGTAATTCGACGACCAAGCACATCTTCGTCACCGGGGGTGTCGCCTCCTCGCTCGGCAAGGGCCTGACGGCCTCCAGCCTCGGCATGCTGCTCAAGGCCCGCGGTCTGCGCGTCGTGATGCAGAAGCTGGACCCGTACCTCAACGTCGACCCGGGCACGATGAACCCCTTCCAGCACGGTGAGGTGTTCGTCACCAACGACGGCGCCGAGACCGACCTGGACATCGGCCACTACGAGCGCTTCCTCGACCGTGACC
>KE354945.1 GCA_000415505.1 Streptomyces afghaniensis 772 | reverse complement strand
GACCCCGGGTCGAACCGCGGGCCCGTCGCGCCGGCTCGGCGAGCAGGGCGACGGCTCCTCGAACAGCCGCTGCCACGCGTCGGCCTCGTCGGCGTCGAGCCGTGCGGGCGGGAGGGGGTCGTCCAGGTCGCGGTAGGGGTCCAGGTCGTCGAGCGGGACGGCGAGCGGGCCGGCGGGGGTGCGGTGGGTGAGGGTGCGCAGCGGAAGCCAGGCACCCGGGCCGGGGGTGTCCGCGGCGGGTACCGGCAAGGGTCGCGTCGCCGGGCGGACCGTCACCGACACGGTGCCGCCGTCCCGGCCCGGCCCGGACACCGTCAGCTCGCCCCCGCCCGTACGGGCGCGGCCGACCGTCCGTCCGCCTTCGGCGCCGGGAAGCCGGGCCAGTCCCAGCCCCGGC
>KE354944.1 GCA_000415505.1 Streptomyces afghaniensis 772 | reverse complement strand
GAGACGCTGCGTGCGGTGCGTCCACGGGCAGGCGCCTACTGATGCGCGGGGGGCCGGCGAACTCGACGGTCCGCCGGCGCGGGACCGCAGCGCGAGCGCCTGCTTCGGGGACCGGCGAGACCACAAGGGTCTGCCTCGGGGGGAGGAACGGGGTCGATGAGAGTCAGCGTTTTCGGGCTCGGCTACGTGGGCTGCGTGTCGGCCGCGTGCCTGGCCAGCATGGGTCACGAGGTCATCGGGGTGGACGTGAACCAGGCGAAGGTCGAC
>KE354943.1 GCA_000415505.1 Streptomyces afghaniensis 772 | reverse complement strand
CGAGGGCCAGCAGCGCGGCCTGACCGACCGACGTCCGCACCTCGCGTCACGTCGGCGCCGCCGGCCCGCGCGAGGAGTAGCCGCGCACGACGTCCCCTGGGCCGGCCCACGGAGGGCCCGGCCACCGTCGGAGGCGTAGTCGACGGCGAGCGGGGCCGGGCGTCCGGCCGCCCGGCCCGTGGACGTGCATGATCCCGCAGGCCGCCTGGAGGCCCGCTCATCGGCCAAGGGGACGGAGAGCGGGCCCTGCCAGTCGATCTCCCAGCCGACGGTGGCGGTGGCCGGGTCGCCCACCAGGTCGAGGAGGTGTGCCGCGACCCCGACGGCCACCGGCGCCGTGGCCGTGGCCGGGTCTCCGGCGCGCGGCACGCAGAGCGTCATCGGGCGTCCTCCGGTAGCGGCCGCGGGCCGTCGTCCGTCTCGTCCGCCTGCGGGCGCCGGCCGTGTACCGAGTAGACGACGCTGGACGCGGCGCAGAACGACGGGTCCCGCATCAGC
>KE354942.1 GCA_000415505.1 Streptomyces afghaniensis 772 | reverse complement strand
GGGCCCGAGCTGCCCAGGGAGCGGCTGGACGCCGCCGCCGACCGGGCGATCGCGCTGTCCCCGCGCCTGCCGGCGGCCGACCCCTGGCCGGCCCGGATGCGGAACCTGCTCGTCTTCGTCCTGGTGTACCTGGAGCGCTGGCCGGACGCCCGGGAACAGCTGCGCCTGAACGGCCCGTACGCCACCTCGTTCCCCTGGGACCAGGTGTCGGACGACCCGCTCGGCCACTTCCTGCGGGTCCGCGACGACATCCGGTCAGCGGCAGCCGGCCGGCCGCCCGGGCATCCACGGAGTGAACGGGGCGGACGAGTCCGCTCCGGCGACCATTAGGCTTTTGCGTCGTGACCACCGTCCGGCTCCCCCTCTTCCCCCTGAACTCGGTGCTGTTCCCGGGGCTCGTGCTCCCGCTCAACGTCTTCGAGGAGCGGTATCGCGCCATGATGCGCGAACTGCTGAAGACGCCGGAGGACGAGCCGCGCCGGTTCGCCGTCGTGGCGATCCGCGACGGCCACGAGGTGGCCCCGAGCGCGCCCGGCATGCCCGACCCCACGTCCCTGCCCGAGCGGGGGCCCGCCGCCGGCTTCGGCACGGACCCGGCCAAGGCGTTCCACAAGGTCGGCTGCATCGCGGACGCCGCGACGATCCGGGAGCGGACCGACGGCTCCTTCGAGGTGCTGGCGACCGGCACGACCCGGGTGCGGCTGCTCTCGGTCGAGGAGTCGGGTCCCTTCCTGACGGCCGAGCTGGAGACCCTGCCGGAGGAACCCGGCGACGAGGCGGCGCCGTTGGCCGAAGGAGTTCTGCGGTCCTTCCGCCAGTATCAGAAGCGGCTGGCGGGCGCGCGGGAACGGTCCCTGACGACCGGCTCCGACCTGCCGGACGAGCCCGGCGTGGTGTCGTATCTGGTGGCCGCGGCGATGATGCTGGACACCCCCA
>KE354941.1 GCA_000415505.1 Streptomyces afghaniensis 772 | reverse complement strand
CAGGATCGCGTTGAGCCTGGTCGCCACACGCCAGTTGCGCGGGGAGAGACGGCCGCCGCTCTGGGCGGGCGCGGCCGTCGGCTCCGAACCGGGCACGGGGGCGGGCGCCGCTGTGCGCGGCGGCGGGGTGAAGTTGCCCCGGGCCGACGGCTCGGGACTGTTCTTGCTTCGCCTCACTCGACCAACAACCTCTCGGCGGTCGGCACCAACGTTGTGCCGCAGTTTCTCAGAGCCCGGTACGCCATCGACTGACGTGTACGCCATTGACTATTGGGCAGTTCAGGCATTCCAGCACGACGACCTGCGCTCTTCCAAACAGTCCGGGGTGGGGATTCCGAGG
>KE354940.1 GCA_000415505.1 Streptomyces afghaniensis 772 | reverse complement strand
CCGTCCTCGCTGCTAGCCGGACCAGGGCCACCGTCACGGACGGCCGCGACGACCCGGCCCCACCCGCCACCTACGGCCCCTCATCCGCCCTCCCGTCCTGTTGGGACCGACCGCGTCACCGGGGGCGACTGCCGGGCTGCCGTCGCTGTCCGGGGTTCGGCCTTCGGCCGGGTCCCGGTCGCGGTCTCGGCTCCGGCTTCGGCCTGAACCCCTGCCGCCTCCGCTCCGGTCGCGGGTTCGGCCCACGCCCAGACCCGGTTACGGCCTATGCCCCAGCCCCGGTCCCGGGCCGGCTGCGGTTCCTCCGCCGGCTCGATC
>KE354939.1 GCA_000415505.1 Streptomyces afghaniensis 772 | reverse complement strand
CGGGGGTTCCGTCACGCAGGCGGCGACGGGGCTGTCCCAGTCGGTGGTCTCGTCGTACACCGGAAGGACGTTGAGCGGGGAGCCGACGTCGCACGTCACGTCGCACAGGGTGCGCAGGCGGCGCTCCGGGGTGTCGAGGTCCTGCTCGCGGAGGAAGGGCGGGACCGGGCTGGTGGCGAGCACCGCGTTCACCATCACGTCGTGCTCCAGCAGGGCGCGGCGGTCCAGGGCGCGGGTCTCGGCGAGGTCCCAGCAGGTCGGGTCCGCACCGGCGGACGCGAAGGCCGTCCGGGCGCCGCG
>KE354938.1 GCA_000415505.1 Streptomyces afghaniensis 772 | reverse complement strand
GGGAGGGGCCTCGTCCAGAGGGGGCGTACGGCCTCGGTGTAGAAGCGCGGGAGAGCTCCAGGCCGGAGAGGAAGAGGGCATGGGTCAGGCGGTGCGGTCGCGCAGGCGGCGGGCGATCTCGAGTTGGTCGTCGTCCAGGGGGCGGCCGTCCTCTAGGTCCCACAGGGCGTTCTGGAGGAGGCGGCCGAGGGTCCAGGCGCGGGCGCGGGGGCGGTCCAGGGCGAGGACGTCGGTCATGGCGTCGAAGCGCCAGAGGATGTCGTCGGGGTCGTAGCGGTTGTCGATGGCCGGCCACAGTTCGAAGCCGGGGTCGCCGGCGAGGGGCTTGGGGTC
>KE354937.1 GCA_000415505.1 Streptomyces afghaniensis 772 | reverse complement strand
CCTCCGACGGCCAGCCCACCACCACGCGGCACGCCCCACGCCGCCGCAGCAGAAACACGACCAGGGCGCTGACGACCCCGAAGGCCAGCCCGAGCAACGCGAACGTGCCGTCGACCCCGACGGCCTGCTCCCCCTCGGTGTCCTTGAGGAAGACGATCCATTTGCCCTCGACCACGTCACCGACCAGCGGCACGTGCGGCGCGAGCCACCACCACAGCACACCCAGCAGCACCCCGCCGAGCGCCACCGCCACGGCGACCAGTCCGGCCTCCCGCACTTCCGTCTTCATGCCGGGCCCGTCCTGCCAGTACCAGCCGTGCCCGGAGTACGCGGCGTACTCGGCGTGCTGAGACCCGGGGGCCTGCGATCCATGCGCCCCGGACCCGGTGCCCGGCGGCGGCCACGCGTCCTGTGCGGAACGTTCATGCGGCGGCGGTGGCGGATTCAGTGGTGCGGTCACCCTGCCATCGTGCCAGGCCCGCTGTCGCCCCCG
>KE354936.1 GCA_000415505.1 Streptomyces afghaniensis 772 | reverse complement strand
CGCATGGCCACACCGCTCACCGCCGCCCGGGCTCGTCGCCGCGCTGAAGGCCGAGGGCTGCGCCGTTCACGAACGTCGGTCGGATGGCGACGACCAACAACCGCAACCACAAGGGGTCCTTGGGGTCCCGTGCACGGGGTGATGGATCCATCACACCGTCCTACCGGGCCCGGGCACGGACGTCGTCGACCTGGATCTACCACGGCCACAGCGCCCTGCCGGTCCGCTCGCCACCGGGTGCATACACCAAGGACGGCGTCGTCCGACCTCACCGGCAACGGTCCGGGCCAACCACGTCCGGCGGCGGCGACGGCGACGTGCTGAATGACCGTTCATCGGCGACGTCGTACGGCACGTTACCCGCCCGCGACGCACGAGCGACGACGGCTCGGCCGGCGCGGTCGACGGCAACGCCCGTTTCTACG
>KE354935.1 GCA_000415505.1 Streptomyces afghaniensis 772 | reverse complement strand
GGTGAAGGCTCTTCAGTCCCGGCGCATCGCGCACCGCAGGCTGGTCGGCGACGCGATTCTGGTGGATCGTTCCGGCACGGTGATCCTCACCGACCTGCGCGTCGGCGAGATCGCGGCCGGCGACCTGCTGCTGCGCATGGACACGTCCCAGCTGCTGGTGACCCTCGGCCTCCGGGTGGGCGCCGAGCGGGCGGTCGCCTCGGCGGTGGAGGTGCTCGGCCCGAGCGGTGGCGGAC
>KE354934.1 GCA_000415505.1 Streptomyces afghaniensis 772 | reverse complement strand
CGGGGGTGAAGCCGTGCCGTCCGCCGTCGGGCAGGCCCTCGGGCCAGCGCAGGTCGATGCGGGTGACGTGGGGTGGGCGAGGTTGTCGTCCGGCTGCGGGCCGGTGGGGGCTGTTCGCGCAGTTCCCCGCGCCCCCAGGGGCCGGCGGCAACGTCCTCAAGGGGCGCGGGGAACTGCGCGACCGGCCCGGACGATGCCGCAGACGACGAA
>KE354933.1 GCA_000415505.1 Streptomyces afghaniensis 772 | reverse complement strand
GGCTTCAACGACGCTTCCGCCAAGCCCGAGGCCGGCCCGAACCGCCGTCGACGCCCGGCGTTCCCTGCTGGTCCTCCAGGAGACGGTGGGCCGGGCCGCCCTGCCCGAGCCCGTCGTCCCCACCGGCGTCGCCTTCGCCGAGCTGGTCACGCCCGACGCCGAACCCCTCACCGCCCTGCTCGGCGCCCTCGGCTTCACCCGCACCGCCCGCCATCGCGGCAAGCCCGTCGCCCTGTGGGAGCAGGGGGACGCCCGGATCCTCGTCAACACGGGGCCGATGGTTCGCCGGGACGGCACCCAGCTCGCTGCGATCGGGCTGGAGTCACCGGATC
>KE354932.1 GCA_000415505.1 Streptomyces afghaniensis 772 | reverse complement strand
CACTGGTTTTCCTTTGGTTCACCTGCTGGTTGATGAGGGTGGCGATCATTGTCTGTTGGGGCCGGCCCATCAGGCGGGGGTGGATGTAGTAGCCCAGCGAGAGGATGAAACTGAGCAGTCCGGCACTGGCCAGGCCGGGGGCGACCAGGGGCAGGTAGATCCGGCGGAAGATCGTCACACGCCCGGCGCCCATGCTGGACGCCGCCGCCAGGAGCCTGCGGTCCACGCCGCGCATCACGCCGTACAGCAGCAGCACGGTGTAGGGCAGCATCATGGAGGTGGTGCCGATGACCACGCCGAGTTCGTTGTAGAGCAGTTGGAACGGCGCCCCCGGTACCGACATGGCGGCCAGGGTCTCGTTCACCA
>KE354931.1 GCA_000415505.1 Streptomyces afghaniensis 772 | reverse complement strand
GCCCGCACCCGACGCCTCACAGGTCGGTGGCGGACTGGTACGACGCTTCCCCACTGTCCGACCGGATCCACCGCCCTCGGCCGTCGGGGACGGTCGTCCGGGCACGACCTCGGACTGCGGCGGCCGGCGATGGCCCACGGTGCGCAACATGCTCCGCGCCTACGCCTGGTCCCAGCACGAACTGCCGGCCCGGATCGTCACCCGGCTCGACGAAGCG
>KE354930.1 GCA_000415505.1 Streptomyces afghaniensis 772 | reverse complement strand
TGTTGTCGCGGACGCTGGTGCGCAGCAGGTGGGGTTCCTGGAAGACGAACGACACCTGGCGGTACAGGTCGGCCGGGGACATGTCCCGGACGTCCGTGCCGCCGATCCGTATCGTGCCGGCGGTGGTGTCCCAGAAGCGGGGCACGAGCCGGGCGAGGGTGGACTTGCCCGAGCCGGAGGCGCCGACCAGGGCGGTGACGGTGCCGGGGCGCAGGGTCAGGTCGATGTCGCTCAGGACGTCGGTGGCACCGTGTAGCTGAA
>KE354929.1 GCA_000415505.1 Streptomyces afghaniensis 772 | reverse complement strand
AACTCGTCGGATCGGCCGCGCCTTCGCCCGCTTCGACGCGGACGGCAAGGTCGTCTTCAAGGCCGAGATCGGCGCCGCGACCGACCGCGCCTGCCAGATCCAGGGCGGTCTGGGTCGCCCCCGAGTACCGGGGCACCGGCCTGGCGGCCCCGGGCATGGCAGCGGTCCTGCGCTACGCCCTGGCCGACGTGGCCCCGGTGGCGAGCCTGTACGTCAACGACTCCAACACGGCAGCGCGCAGGACGTACCAGAGGGTGGGCTTCCAAGAGGTCGGCGCCTTCATGAGCGTGCTGTTCTGACAACTCGAAGCCCCCTGTAGGCTCCCC
>KE354928.1 GCA_000415505.1 Streptomyces afghaniensis 772 | reverse complement strand
CCGTGCTGGGGCTGCGGATCGCGCTGGACGGCCCGGCAGGACGAGTCCGACGACACCCCCGCGACCGCCCGCTCCCGCGAGGAGCTGGACGCGGAGGACGCAGCGATCGACAGCGCCGAGGAGCCGTCGGAGGAGGAGGGAAAGGGGGCTGCGGCGGCCCACCACGCGCGCGGCCGTGCAGGTCGCCGTCGGATCGGCGCTGGCCATCGTGGGCGGTGAGCTGCTGTCCACGCAGCGCTGGTACTGGGCGGTCCTGACGTGCTGGATCGTTTTCCTGAACACCTCGTCGACGGGCGAGATCCTGGTCAAGGGCTACCGCCGGCTGCTGGGCACGGTGTTCGGCGTGGTGGCGGGCATCGTCCTG
>KE354927.1 GCA_000415505.1 Streptomyces afghaniensis 772 | reverse complement strand
TCTCCGGTCCCGGTGCCAGGGCCGGCCGCTCCTCCCGGGCCTGCTCCTGCTCGACGGAGCGCTGCTCGCTCTCCCGCTCCTGCCGCAGTTCCTCCGCCGCGTCGGGCTCGACGGCCGGGGCGTCGAGCGACGGACGCTCCGCGTCACCGCCGAGTGCCGCGTCGGCCTCGATCTCCTCGACGAGGTCCAGCACCTTGTCCTGCTCCGAGCCGAGCAGCCTGTCCTCCAGGCGCTCCAGGACCCGGTCAGCAACTCCTCGGGAAGGCGGACCAGTTGCTGCCGCGTGCG
>KE354926.1 GCA_000415505.1 Streptomyces afghaniensis 772 | reverse complement strand
CCGGAGGCCCCAGCGTGGGCGAGCACGCGAGCCGGGTACGAGCTGATGTCGTACAGCACGAGGTCCGGCTCGTCACCCTCGTACGCCTCGATCAGCTGCGGAGGGCCTGGATCGCGTCGTCGAGGAACGGCTCCACGTTGTCCAGCAGCGTGCTCCCCCAGGCCTCCGGGTCGTCGTCGGGCGAGGGCAGCGTCGAGTTCCACGGCTTCACCTCGGCACCGGTGTCCGCGACCTTCTCCGCGAAGGCCGGCGGGATC
>KE354925.1 GCA_000415505.1 Streptomyces afghaniensis 772 | reverse complement strand
TGGTCGTGGCAGGGGCGTCACCCTGCCCCCGCCTCGATCCGTCTGCTCGAAGTTCCCCGCGCGGGACGACACAGGCCGAGACCCTCGGCCGAGGCCGACGCCCAGGCACAGGCCTCCCGGGCCGCCGAGCGGCGCCTGGACGAACTCCTCACCGACGACCGCAACGCCCTGCCCGCCCCGCTCGCCGACCGGCTCCGCATCGTCCTGGAGCGCCGCCGCAACGCCGTCTGGGAACGGCTCGGGCAGGCCAACCCGGTCACCGGGGAGTCCGTCGACGACACCTACCGGCGGCTGTCGCGGGAGATGATCAGCGCCGAGCGCGAGGTGTTCGTCAGGCTCAGGGACGCCCGGTACATCGACGACGAGATGCTGCGGACGCTGCTGCG
>KE354924.1 GCA_000415505.1 Streptomyces afghaniensis 772 | reverse complement strand
AAGACGCGGTAGCCGGACTCGGTGCGCGCGGCCGGCGGCAGTACTCCGGCGTCCTCGTAGTTGCGGATCTGCTGCGTCGAGACACCGGCCAGCCGGGCGAGATCGACGGGGCGGAGACGGCGTTCGTTGGTCATCGATTTGAAGGTTACGGCAGAGGGACCAGCCGCCATGCCGGAAAAGTCTCAACATCGCACTTCAATGGAAGACTTGAAGG
>KE354923.1 GCA_000415505.1 Streptomyces afghaniensis 772 | reverse complement strand
GCCCACCACAGCGGCCGATGCCAGGCAGATGCGGACCGCCGTGCTCTCGGAGACACCGAAGCTGTCGTGCCCGGTGTAGAGGACCAGGTTCGCTACGAGGACCAGCGAGCCCGCGGCGTAGCCGAAGGCCCAGCCGCGGGAGGAGACCGCGTCCCGCTGCTCGGGCGGGGCGATCTGCGGCAGGTAGGAGTTGTAGAGCATCATCGCCACGCAGAACGCGGCGTTCGCGACGATCAGCAGCGCCCCGCCGAGCAGGTAGCGGTC
>KE354922.1 GCA_000415505.1 Streptomyces afghaniensis 772 | reverse complement strand
CGCCTCGGCCTCGGCGCGCGGTACACCCGGCCGAGGACCGAGTCTGCGAGTCGGTTCAGAGTGCGCATGTCGAAACTCCCGAACTTGGGGCCGTCGCCCGTCGACGACGGCGTTCGTCCAAGACGCTACGGGGACGGCATACGCCTGCCATACATCGCCGATACGCGGACCACGTGCGCCCCTCTCACCGGGCACGCCGCGATCTCGAGCCGCCGCTGCCCGCCACCTCACCGAGGCGCTCGTCCCGTACCCGCAGCACGTCCGTGCAGCGTTCCGCACCCCCATGTCATGC
>KE354921.1 GCA_000415505.1 Streptomyces afghaniensis 772 | reverse complement strand
GCCCTCGACTCCGGGAAGTACTGGTAGAAGGTCGCGGGCGAAGTGCCGCCTTCCGGGCGACATCGATGACTTTGACGTCCCGGTACGGGGAGGAGCTGAGCATCTCGCTGAGGCAGTCGAGCAGCTTCTGCCGGGTCGCCTGCCCGCGCCTACCGGCCACGCGGCCGTCGACGGTACGCACTTGTCCTGTCATGCCGTCAGCTTACCGAGGCGTGATCGGGGCGCGATTCGGCCGACTGCAAA
>KE354920.1 GCA_000415505.1 Streptomyces afghaniensis 772 | reverse complement strand
CGGAGACCGACGCGGTCGGACGGGCTCGGAGTCGGGCCCGCCGTGCCCGTGCTCGAACTCCCCCGGTCCCTGGGCCGAGGCCCGTACCGCCCTGCGGTTCACCGCCGAGGGCACCCCGCAGGACCCCGGGCCGCGCGTCGTGCACGCCGAGGAGCTGGGCGGCATCGCCCTCCTCGCCGATCTGGTCGTACCGGGCGCCGAGCCGCCGCCCGACGTCCGTGCCCTGGAGACGGCCGCGGCGACCACGCCCTGGCTGCCGGCGACCCTGCACGCGGTCGCGGCCAC
>KE354919.1 GCA_000415505.1 Streptomyces afghaniensis 772 | reverse complement strand
GAAAACCCTCCAGTACTCCAGGTCGAGGAGGGCGTCACCAAGTCCGAGAACGGCGGGAACGCCCCCGCCGAACTGGCGAGGACCACCCTCGACGTACGCCCCCGACCAGGCCGACCAGGCCCGCCGCCTCGCCGACATCATGGGACTGTCCGGCTCGGCGCTGAAGCCCGGCGAGAGCGTGACCAACTCCCAGGGTGTGCCCGCCATGACCCTGACCCTCGGCAAGGACTTCAAGG
>KE354918.1 GCA_000415505.1 Streptomyces afghaniensis 772 | reverse complement strand
TTCTTGAACTGCTCGGTTGCCGTTTGAGCGGGTGTCGGTGCCCCGCGGCCACTGACCCGTCACCGCGGTGACGGCTCGACCTTGCGCGGGGAGTCGCGGCGGCAGGGTTCTGCGGGTGGCGGCCATGGTTGATACGCCTTCGGGACAGCGGGAAAGCGGCTCTGACCTGCGCGTGCGGGCGCATGGGCATAGGGCGCGTCATTGCGCGGGAATGCGCAAAAAGGGGGATGTCGGGCGCTGCGTGAGTGCTCTCAGCGCGCCGGACAGATGGCGCTGGACATGCGGCCGAGGTCGACGTGGCGTCGACTCACCAAGGC
>KE354917.1 GCA_000415505.1 Streptomyces afghaniensis 772 | reverse complement strand
CCCGGGATGGTCGAGGTAGGGGTGGCGTATCCGCGGGGTCACGGACGCAGTATCGCGCCTCGGGGTTGCCCGGTGGCAACGACCGCGCTGCCGCCGGATGCCACGGGGACGGCGAACACGCGCAGGAACAGCTGGGCGAGCGGGCCGATCGCCACCGCGTAGAGGAGGGTGCCGATCCCCACGGTGCCGCCCAGTGCGAAGCCGGTCGCCACGACCGTGAACTCGATGCCCGTGCGCACCAGGCGGATCGAGACGCCCGTGAGCTGGTGAAGCCCCGTCATCAGGCCGTCGCGCGGGCCCGGGCCGAAGCGCGCCGCGATGTACAGGCC
>KE354916.1 GCA_000415505.1 Streptomyces afghaniensis 772 | reverse complement strand
CGGGGAAGCGAGGGCACGGTCGGGCACCGACACCGCGCGTCCGGAGGCGGCCGACGGGGCTGCCGGCCTGAAGCGCGAGCAGCGCGGCTGGTGCTTCTACGACTGGGCCTGTTCCGTCTACTCGACGAGCGTGCTCACCGTGTTCCTGGGCCCCTATCTCACCTCGGTCGCCGAGTCGGCGGCGGACGCCGACGGGTACGTCCACCCCCTCGGGATCCCGGTGCGCGCCGGGTCCTTCTTCGCGTACTCGGTGTCCCTGTCGGTGATCGTG
>KE354915.1 GCA_000415505.1 Streptomyces afghaniensis 772 | reverse complement strand
CCCTCGCCCGGCCCGGCCCCGGCGGCCGCGCCACGAGCCCGCTTCTCTGTTCGGCCAGGAACGGGTGAGCGGTGGGAAAGAATCCTCGTAGCCCAAGGGAAACCGCCAAATCACCGCACCCAGGCGGTACGCGACGCGGAGGGCCAGCCTCATCGTCACCTCGAACCCGCCTCTGGCAGGAGACAAAAGACGCGCGGGCCAAACTGGGCCCACCAACCTCTACGACCCACCCACCGCTGCGCCACCCCGCCGCCTCCACTGGTCCCCACAGCCGGCTGCGAGGACAA
>KE354914.1 GCA_000415505.1 Streptomyces afghaniensis 772 | reverse complement strand
GGACCCCGGCCAGCCAGGACGACGCGTCGTTGTCCTGGGCGTCGGTGAGCTTCATCGCAGGGGTGCCGTCACGAACAGCACCACCACTCCAAGGTGCTGGCTCCCCGTCTCGCGTACTTCGCCGGCGTCGCCCGCACCGAGCACGTCACCCGTGCCGCCCAGGAGATGAAGTCCCCCCAGTCGACCCTCTCCCGGTCCATGGCCCGTCTGGAGCAGGACCTCGGCGTCGACCTCTTCGCCCGCCACGGCCGTACGGTCTCCCTCACCCCGGCCGGGCGCACCTTCCTCACCTCCGTGGAACGGGCCCTGGCCGAGGTCGAGCGCGCCGCCGAGGAGGTGCGGGCCGACGCCGACCCCGCCACCGGCAAGGTCGCCTTCGGCTTCCTGCACACCATGGGCGCCGAGACGGTCCCGGGCCTCCTCCA
>KE354913.1 GCA_000415505.1 Streptomyces afghaniensis 772 | reverse complement strand
GCCCGCCGGGGGCCGGTCCGAACCGTCCGGCCGGCCCCTCGGGCGCCGGAACCCTCCGGCCCACCCGACGGCACCGGACGGCACCCGCCCCCTCCCGAGCCCCCCGAAACCGCCGGAACCCTCCGCTCCATCCGAGGCACCGGAACCCCGGACCCGGCGGGCCCACCCTGCCTCCGAGGTACCGCCTGGCAGCTCGCCGGGCACATCGGCGTCCCG
>KE354912.1 GCA_000415505.1 Streptomyces afghaniensis 772 | reverse complement strand
GGTTTTCGTACAGTCGTCATTGCGAGCTGCGTCTCGGGGTTGGGTCGAGGTGGGTACGGCTGGTCTGCGCGGCGGCGGACGACACGGGGTGCCCGAAAGAAGACACAGGCATGCCCGCGTGTGCGCAGCGCAGTCCGTCGAGGCCTCTCTCCTCGGCCGGTCCGCGGTGGACCGCCGACCGCCATCAGCAGCGACGTCTGGCTCCGTCCCAAGCTACACCGGGGGCGCCTGCGATCCCCAGTCCGCAGGCAAACACATCAAGCCGATCCCGTGACGGGCGGGGG
>KE354911.1 GCA_000415505.1 Streptomyces afghaniensis 772 | reverse complement strand
TGGTGCTGCTCGGCGTAAGCCTGCCGCTCGGCGTACGCCTGCTGCCGGGCATAGGCCTGCTGTTCGGCGTAGGCCTGCTGGGCGTAGGCCGGGTCGGGGTAAGGCTGCTGTCCCTGCGCGGGATAGGCCTGCCGTTGCGCGGCCGCGTACTGCTCGGCGTAGGCCTGCTGTTGCGCGTGCTGCTGCTCGGGCGGGCGTGGGCTGCTGGTACTGCTG
>KE354910.1 GCA_000415505.1 Streptomyces afghaniensis 772 | reverse complement strand
CCTCGAACGACTCCCGACGGGTGGCCTCAACCTCGATCTGAGGGCCGCGATCACCTTCGCCTCCGCCACCGCCGCCCGCCTGCTCGGCCGCCGCGCCGACCGGCTGGCTGGGCACCCGGGCCCCTCGGCAGTCCCTGTCCTGGCTGGAGACCCCGTCCACGAGGACCAGTACCGCACTGCGGTCGTCAGCCGCGCCCCCGTGTCCTTCACCGCCCTCCGCCCGCCGGAC
>KE354909.1 GCA_000415505.1 Streptomyces afghaniensis 772 | reverse complement strand
GCTGTCCCTCACCACGGTCCGGGAGATGGAGCAGGCCGTCGGACGGGACCATCCATGGGCCATCGGCTGCGCCAAGAACGGGGTGGCCGCCCTCGCCGCCACCGGGGAGACGGACGCCGCGGCGGCTCTTGGCCGGGACGCCGCCGAACGCTCCGCGCGGGCGCTGGGCGACGATCACATCCTCACGATCAGCCTGCGCGCCGGTCTCGCTCTCGACCTGGCCGAACTGGGCCACCGCGCCGAGGCGGAGAAACTGCACAACGACGTCGCCGCCCGGCTCACCGTCCTGCTCGGCCCGGATCACCCGCACACGCAGTACATCCTGGAACGTCACCGGCCCTACTGGGATTTCGAACCGCAGCCGATCTGACACTCCGGACGGCGAAAGGCCCGGCCCCGGGACGCATGTTCCCGGGGCCGGGCCCTGCTACGAGCCGGTGTCAGTGGCTCACGCGTCGAACACCTCACGCACCAGCTGCTCCTGCTCGGCCTGGTGCCGCTTCGCGGAACCGACCGCCGGGGACGAGCTGTGCGGGCGCGAGATGCGGCGCAGGCGCTCGCCGTGCGGGACGTCCGCGCCGACCGCCAGGTCCAGGTGGTCGATCAGGTTGAGCGCGATGAACGGCCAGGCACCCTGGTTCGCCGGCTCCTCCTGGGCCCACAGGTACTTCTCGGCGTTCGGGTACTTCTTGATCTCCGCCTGGAGCTCGGTACCCGGCAGCGGGTACAGGCGCTCGATGCGGATGATCGCCGTGTCCGTGACACCGCGCTTCTGACGCTCGGCCTCCAGGTCGTAGTAGACCTTGCCGGCGCAGAAGACGACCTTCTTGACCGCGGCCGCGTCCACCGTCGGGTCGCCGATGACCGGCTGGAACTGACCGGTCGTGAACTCCTCCGCCTTCGAGGCCGCCGCCTTCAGGCGCAGCATCGACTTCGGGGTGAAGACCACCAGCGGCTTGTGGTGCGGGTTGTGCACCTGCCACCGCAGGAGGTGGAAGTAGTTCGACGGCGACGTCGGCATGGCGACCGTCATGTTGTTCTGGGCGCACATCTGGAGGAAGCGCTCCGGGCGGGCCGAGGAGTGGTCCGGGCCCTGGCCCTCGTAGCCGTGCGGCAGGAGCAGGACGACGCCGGACGTCTGGGCCCACTTCTGCTCGGCCGACGAGATGAACTCGTCCACGACCGTCTGCGCGCCGTTGACGAAGTCGCCGAACTGCGCCTCCCACATCACGAGCGCCTCGGGGCGGGCCAGCGAGTAGCCGTACTCGAAGCCCATCGCCGCGTACTCGGAGAGGAGCGAGTTGTAGACGTTGAGCCGCGCCTGGTCCTCGGAGAGGTACTGAAGCGGCGTGTACTCGTCGCCCGTGCTGCGGTCGATGATGACCGCGTGGCGCTGGCCGAACGTACCGCGCTGCGAGTCCTGGCCGGCCAGACGGACCGGGACGCCCTCCAGGAGGAGGGAGCCGACGGCGAGGGTCTCGCCCATGCCCCAGTCGATCGTGCCGTCCTCGACCATCGACGCCCGGCGCTGGAGCTGCGGCAGCAGACGCGGGTGGACGGTGATGTGGTCGGGGATGTTGACCTGGGACTCGGCGATCCGCTTGACGACCTCCGTGGTCACCGCGGTGTTCACGGCGACCGGGAACTCGGCCTGCGGGTCGGAGGTCTCCACGATCGTCGGCTGCGAGGTGGCCTCGCGGACCTCCGTGAAGACCTTCTCCAGCTGGCCCTGGTAGTCCTGGAGCGCCTGCTCGGCCTCTTCCAGGGTGATGTCGCCGCGACCGATGAGGGACTCGGTGTAGAGCTTGCGCACCGAGCGCTTCTTGTCGATCAGGTCGTACATCAGCGGCTGGGTGAAGGCCGGGTTGTCCGACTCGTTGTGACCGCGGCGGCGGTAGCAGATGAGGTCGATCACCACGTCCTTGTTGAACGCCTGGCGGAACTCGAAGGCCAGCCGGGCCACGCGGACCACGGCCTCCGGGTCGTCGCCGTTCACGTGGAAGATCGGGGCCTCGATCATGCGGGCCACGTCCGTCGCGTACATCGACGAGCGCGAGGACTCGGGGGCCGCGGTGAAGCCGACCTGGTTGTTGATGACGATGTGGACCGTGCCGCCGGTGCGGTAGCCGCGCAGCTGCGACATGTTCAGGGTCTCGGCCACCACGCCCTGGCCCGCGAAGGCCGCGTCGCCGTGGATCGCCACCGGCAGGACCGTGAAGTCCGTGCCGCCCTTGCCGATGATGTCCTGCTTGGCGCGGGAGACGCCCTCCAGGACCGGGTCGACGGCTTCGAGGTGCGACGGGTTCGCGACCAGGGAGACCTTGATCTGCTCGCCGTCGAGGCCCGTGAAGGTGCCCTCGGCACCCAGGTGGTACTTCACGTCGCCGGAGCCGTGCATCGACTTCGGGTCGAGGTTGCCCTCGAACTCGCGGAAGATCTGGGCGTACGACTTGCCGACGATGTTGGCCAGGACGTTCAGACGGCCGCGGTGGGCCATGCCGACGACGACCTCGTCCAGGCGGGACTCCGCAGCGCTGTCGAGGACCGCGTCCAGCAGCGGGATGACGGACTCGCCGCCCTCGAGGGAGAAGCGCTTCTGGCCGACGTACTTCGTCTGGAGGAACGTCTCGAAGGCCTCGGCGGCGTTCAGGCGGCGCAGGATGCGCAGCTGCTCCTCGCGCTCCGGCTTGGAGTGCGGGCGCTCCACCCGGTCCTGGATCCACTTGCGCTGCTTCGGGTCCTGGATGTGCATGAACTCGATGCCGGTGGTGCGGCAGTACGAGTCGCGCAGCACGCCCAGGATGTCGCGCAGCTTCATCATCGACTTGCCGGCGAAGCCGCCGACGGCGAACTCGCGCTCCAGGTCCCACAGGGTGAGCCCGTGCTCGGTGATGTCCAGGTCGGGGTGCTTGCGCTGCTGGTACTCCAGCGGGTCGGTGTCGGCCATGACGTGGCCGCGGACCCGGTAGGAGTGGATCAGCTCGAAGACGCGGGCGGCCTTCGTGACGTCGTCGTCGTGGCTGGCGTCGATGTCCTTGAGCCAGCGGACCGGCTCGTAGGGGATGCGCAGCGCCTCGAAGATCTCGTCGTAGAAGTTGTTCTCGCCGAGCAGGAGGTTCGCGACCTGACGGAGGAACTCGCCGGAGGCGGCGCCCTGGATCACCCGGTGGTCGTAGGTCGACGTGAGCGTCATGACCTTCGAGATGCCGAGCTTGTTCAGGGTGTCCTGGGAGGTGCCCTGGAACTCCGCCGGGTAGTCCATGGAGCCGACGCCCATGATCACGGACTGGCCGGGCATCAGACGCGGCACCGAGTGGACCGTGCCGAGGCCGCCGGGGTTGGTCAGGGAGACCGTGACCCCGGAGAAGTCGTCCATCGTCAGCTTGCCGTCGCGGGCGCGGCGGACGATGTCCTCGTAGGCCTGCCAGAACTCGAAGAAGTTCAGCGTCTCGGCCTTCTTGATCGCCGCGACGACCAGCTGGCGGTCGCCGTTCGGCTTGACCAGGTCGATGGCGAGGCCGAGGTTGACGTGGTCCGGCTTGACCAGGGTCGGCTTGCCGTCCACCTTCGCGAACGAGTAGTTCATCGCCGGCATCGCCTTGATGGCCTGGACCATCGCGTAGCCGATGAGGTGCGTGAAGGAGATCTTCCCGCCACGCGCCCGCTTGAGGTGGTTGTTGATCACGATGCGGTTGTCGAACAGCAGCTTCACCGGGACCGCGCGCACGGACGTGGCCGTGGGCAGCTCCAGGGAGGCGTCCATGTTCTTCGCGACCGCGGCGGCGGGACCGCGCAGCACGACCTGCTCGGGGCCCGAGGGGGCCTCGGCGGCGGGC
>KE354908.1 GCA_000415505.1 Streptomyces afghaniensis 772 | reverse complement strand
CGGTGGTGGCGGGGACATCGGCGTACGGCAGTTCCTCCACGCTGATCTCGAACAGCAGCGTCTCGACGCCGGGCACCTTGGGCAGCGCGGGCCGCTGGGCGGGGGCCGGTGCGGCCGCCACCCCGAGCGGATGCTCCAGCGCGGCCCGCCGCCGTTCCCACAGCTTGGCCGACTCGTGCGTCAGGCCGCGCATCAGCGCGAACGCCTTGGCCCGCTCGGTGGTGCTGATCGCACCGCGCGCGTCGAGCACGTTGAAGGTGTGGCTGC
>KE354907.1 GCA_000415505.1 Streptomyces afghaniensis 772 | reverse complement strand
CGCGTACGCCGTGCAGCACCGTGCGGCGCAGGTCGGCAAGGGGGTCGGCGGACTCCTCACCGCGCAGGACGGCGTCGGGCAGGTCGATGGTGACGAAGTCGGCCAGGCGCGGGACCGCCGTCTCGGCCAGTTCCTCGGCGGTGCGGCGCACGTCCAGGGTCGTGCCGATGCGGGCGCTGGCCTCGGACAGCAGCTCCAGGCGCCGGCGCGCGGCCAGGGCGTAGGCCCCGACGTGCGGCTCCCCCACCATGACGAGCCCCCGGGCCGGGAACGGCGAGCCGGTGCGGTCGCCCACCGCGCCACTGCCGCCGTACGGCGCGTCCCCACCGCCGTCGGCCGCATCCCTGCCACCGTCC
>KE354906.1 GCA_000415505.1 Streptomyces afghaniensis 772 | reverse complement strand
CCGACTAAGGGGCCGTCGTGCGGGCGCCGGGCCCGTCGTGCGCCGGTGACAAGGCACGATCCGGAAACTGAGTTCTCATCAGCACCCCCTGAGGGAGCTCGCGCCGTGGCCCTAGCGTCCGTGGCATGGACATGAACCTTGCGAGAAGAGGGAAGTGGCGCGGCGCCGCACTGGCGGTGCTGCTCACCGCCGGGACGCTCACGGCCGCCGCTCCGGGTGCCCGAGCCGACGGCGCGCGGACCGAGACGCCGGTCGCGTCGACGTCGCCGGTGACCGGGGTGACGGAGTCGGTGGTGCGGGTGAAGGTGCCGCTGCCGGAGTCGGCCGGGCCGCGTCCGGCCGCCTGC
>KE354905.1 GCA_000415505.1 Streptomyces afghaniensis 772 | reverse complement strand
GAGCTGCTCGACGCGCTCCTTCATCTCGCCCGCGGCCTTGTTGGTGAAGGTGATCGCGAGGATCTGGCCCGGGTGTACGTCCCGCTCGGCGAGCAGGTGGGCGATGCGGTGGGTGAGCACACGGGTCTTGCCGGAGCCGGCGCCGGCCACGATGAGCAGCGGGGAGCCGGAGTGCACGACGGCGGCGCGCTGGTTGTCGTTCAGCCCCTCGAGGAGGGCGGCGGTGTCCACCACCGGGCGCGGGGCGCCGTCGCGGTAGTAGGCGTCCCGGGTCCGGGGGCA
>KE354904.1 GCA_000415505.1 Streptomyces afghaniensis 772 | reverse complement strand
CGCGGACCGACGTAGAGCTGTGTCTGCTGCACGACGACGGCTCCGAGACGGCGATCGAGCTCCGGGACGAGCGACGCGTTCGTGCGGCACGCGACGTTCCGGGCGATCATGCCGGGGCAGCGGTACGGGTTCCGGGTGCACGGCCCGTACGCCCCGGAGCGCGGGCTGCGCTGCAACTCCGCGAAGCTCCTGCTCGACCCGTACGCGCGTGCGATCAGCGGTGCGATCAGCTGGGGCGAGGAGGTCTACGGCTACCACTTCGACGAGCCCGACCGGCGCAAC
>KE354903.1 GCA_000415505.1 Streptomyces afghaniensis 772 | reverse complement strand
GCCACGCACACGTTCGCCTCGGCGGTGCGGGCGATGGCCTCCTCGAAGCCGGAGGTGTCCGGGTCCGTCACGTCACAGCCCTGCGCGAACGTCACCTTGGCGTCGGGGAGTTCGGTGCGCAGGGCGTCGAGGACCGTCGGGATCTCGATGCCGGTCGGGACGCCGGGGTGGTGGGTGAGGACATGCGACGGGAACGAGTAGCAGCCCAGCATGGCCAGGGCGTCGGCCGCCCGGGGGCCGATCACCGCGATCCGGGTGTCGGGGGCCAGCGGGAGCAGGCCGTCGGGGTTGTCGAGCAGGACGACGGACTCCTCGGCCAGACGGCGGGCCAGGATCCGGTTGCCCGTCGAGTCGAGGTCGACCG
>KE354902.1 GCA_000415505.1 Streptomyces afghaniensis 772 | reverse complement strand
TAGGCGCCGGTCCGGCCCCGCCCCGAACCGGCCACGGGCAGCGGCGGCACTCCGAGGCCCTCGGTCCGTACGAGGGCCAGGTCGAACGCGGGCAGCGGTGTCACCGCGTCGGCGGACACGACATGGCGGCGGTCCCGGCCCCGTACAGGACGAACCGGGGCAGGCCGTCGATCGCCTCGTGGCTGGTGACGAGCGTGCCGTGGTGGTCGGCGAGGAAGCCGGTGCCCCGTGGGCGGCCGGCCAGGTCCTGGATCCGGACGAGGGCGGGGCCGGATGCCCCGCCGCCGGTTTGCTCGGTCGTCTGCTCCGCTGCTCCGGGGCGGTCCTGGGATCCTGGTGCGCTGTCCTGTGTCTCCCCGGACCGGTTCCGCGACGTCATCGTCGAGCCTCCCCGCCGTACACCCGTGCCCTTGCGTTCGACGGTAGGG
>KE354901.1 GCA_000415505.1 Streptomyces afghaniensis 772 | reverse complement strand
TCCACGCGCGGACTTGGTGACGTCGTCCGGGGCCGGAGATCTCGATCGAGCCGGAGAACTCCGTCGAAGCGGCCGTGCACGCTGGAGATGCCCAGGTGCTGGGCGACGGCGGCCACGCTGGAGTGCACCGGGTCGACGGTCCACGGCCCCGGCGGCGGCAGCTCGGTGCCGCCCTGCCGTGCCAGCGTCACCGTGCCGACCTCGGCCCGGCCGCTCGCCGTGACGATCACGCTGGAGGCCGCGGGCGCATAGCCCACCGCCGTGACGATGACGGTGTACGCCCCCGGCTCCAGCGGCGTCGCGTCCCGTACGGCGCCCTCCGCGTCGGCCTCGGCACGCAGCGCCTGTGCCCCGGTCATGTCGGCCACGGTGACGACCGCGTGCGA
>KE354900.1 GCA_000415505.1 Streptomyces afghaniensis 772 | reverse complement strand
GCGCGGGCGGGCTGTTCACCGGTTCCCGACGGTGACCGGAGAGCGGCTCGCGACCGTGCTGCACCACACCGCCAGGGGCTGCGCGAGCTGGCACGCGACTGTCCCGACGGACTCGGCGCGCGAGCGGCGGAGACGGCGCTGTACTGCGCGGTGCACCGCGTCCACGGTGTCGCCCCGGGCTGGTACCGCTACCTGGCGGGTCCGCACGCCCTGCTGCCGGTCGGCGCGGGAGCCGACCCGGACTGTGCGCGGCGGGTCCAGGAGGCTCTGTTC
>KE354899.1 GCA_000415505.1 Streptomyces afghaniensis 772 | reverse complement strand
GGTGTGGTGATGTCAGTTCCGCTTCGCTGCACAGACATCCAGGTTGCTTTGCCGCTCGTGTCGTCAGCTTCGGGGTGTGTACCAGGGTACGAGGCGCAGCAGGAGGTCGAGGGTTTGGCGGGCTGCGCACCGCCAAACCCACCGTCCCGCCGGACGAGACCGCCCCGCCCCAGGCTTCCCCGCCGCCCGCCGCGGCCTCCGGACGTTTGAGCGTGGGCGAGGCGGCCGTCATCGTCGCCGCGATCACCGCGGTGAGGGTGCTCACCGTCCTCGATCGTCCGATCCCCGCCGTCCTGACCGCGATCGCCTCGCCCCCTATCTACGGGTCACAGCATC
>KE354898.1 GCA_000415505.1 Streptomyces afghaniensis 772 | reverse complement strand
GCGCGCGGAAAGGCCCCGCCCACGCTCTGCCCGGTGCCCACTGACGTCCGCGAACAGCTTGACCACGAGATCGAGGTGCTGCTCGTGGACCATGATCCGGGCGGCGTACTGCCCCACGCGCCTCCCGCGCCTCGTATCCGAACAGCTCCTCGGCCTGCGGGCTCCACAGCACGATGCGGCCCTCGGCGTCCAGGACCACCGAGGCCAGGCGCAGGACATCGAGCAGCCCGCTCGGCCGCACC
>KE354897.1 GCA_000415505.1 Streptomyces afghaniensis 772 | reverse complement strand
GGGTCGTGGGCGTCGGCGAAGGTGCCGATGAGCGCGTCGGTGAGGACCACACCGCGCACCAGGTCGTCCGTGAAGCGCTCTTCGACGGCGACCCCGATCGGCTCCTCGAACAGTGTCCGCCAGGCTTCCTCGTCGTCGAGGCGGCGGAGAACAGCGCCGCGGCGAACTTGGCGACCGTGCTCGGCTCCTTGCCCTTGCGGTTCAGCCACAGCCAGAACC
>KE354896.1 GCA_000415505.1 Streptomyces afghaniensis 772 | reverse complement strand
CAGCCCCGACACGATCGCCCCTCCCCGCCAGCCGCTCCGCGATGCCCACCCACGGACCCCCAACGGATCGCGAACCACCGCATCGGACGTCACCAGAAGACCCCGACTGACAGGCCACACGCGACACACCCCCGGAAACTCCAGCGCCGCGTACATCGCACTCAACCCCCCGAGGCTCTGCCCGGCGACCACCAGCCGGTCAAGGTCGGCGGTCACCCCCGACTCCGCCACCAGCGGCAGCAGTTCGTCCCGGACCGCCT
>KE354895.1 GCA_000415505.1 Streptomyces afghaniensis 772 | reverse complement strand
GCGTTGAGTGCAGTCGCGCGATGCCGCGGGCGAGACGGCGAGGCCCACGCCGCCGCCGACACCGTGGTGACACCGGCGGCCGTCGTCTCGACGTAGAGACCGGCCGCGGCGCCGGCACCCGCGGTGCCGCCGCCTGGCCGCCGGCGATGGTGTCCAGCTCGGCGTCGGACATGTGGGCGGTCTGGATCTGCGGGGTGAAGGCCATGGAGGGCGGTTCCCTCGTTTAAATCATTCGAAGTGCTGGAGTGCGACCGATCAAAGCACGTCGGGAGAAGGGACGGCCAGTCAGTGGTTATCGGGGGTGCGACGGAGTTCGGTGACCGAAGTCATGAATGTGAGTCTTCGG
>KE354894.1 GCA_000415505.1 Streptomyces afghaniensis 772 | reverse complement strand
GCCCGCGACGGCGTTCGCCGGGGCGTGGCGAGCCCCGGGTCGCGCCTGCTGTCCGGGCCGCGGCGCGCCCGGCCCGGATCGTCCTGGCGGCGCTGCTGCTCCTGCCCGCGCTGAGCGGCGCGGCCGTGGCGGCGACGGGCACGCCGCCCCTGCACATGCGGGTCGTCGCGGCCCGCCATCCCACCGCGGCGACCGTCTCCCGCCTCACCCTCCAGGTCACCAACACGGACGACACGGCCCTCGCCCCGCACTTCACCCTGACCATGGGCCAGGGCATGGACCCGTACTGGCGGATCGTCCGGGGCCCGCGCAGCCTGCCCGCGCATGCCACCGCCCGCTACGAACTCCGGCCGCCCTCGGGCC
>KE354893.1 GCA_000415505.1 Streptomyces afghaniensis 772 | reverse complement strand
CTTGGGCCGTTGTGACTGGTCGATGTTGTCGACGGGCTGGTCCAGGAGCTGCTGGAGCTGCTTGAGGGTTGCGGTGGCGTCGCGCCGGGGTCGGGAGCGTTGTGGTCCCAGGAAGCGACGAGGTGGGGGTCAGTGTGCTCCTCGTACTTGCCTGGTCCGTAGAGGTAGTACAGGAGGCCAATGGTGCGCTGTCCGCGCTTCTGGATCCGGGGAACCATGGTGCTGTCCTTGACGATTGATCAACTGGGATGGGGCGTGGGAAGGGGGCGTTCCACGTGCGCTGGGCGGGAAGTGCTCACGGATGAGCTGGGTATCGCCGCTGTCCGC
>KE354892.1 GCA_000415505.1 Streptomyces afghaniensis 772 | reverse complement strand
CCGCGGCTTGGGCCTTTCGGCTACGCCTCGGGCGTCGGCTGGTCCTCGTAGCGGAACCCTGGTCCTCTACACCGGGCACGACAGCTTCGGTGTCTCCGAGAGCACGGCGGTCCGCATCGTGCCTGGCATCGGCCGGCCTGTGGTGGGGCGGCATTCGCCCTCGTCCCGCTGACCCGGCTGCGCGATCGCAGGTCCGCCGCGCGGAGGCGGCCCTCCCGGTTCCGGCAGCTCGCGGCGACCGTCCGCGACATGCGCCGCCGCCCGCTGACCCTCGCCTTCCTGCT
>KE354891.1 GCA_000415505.1 Streptomyces afghaniensis 772 | reverse complement strand
GCTGCGGGACGAGACGGACGCCGATGAGGTCGCCGCTGGAGGACGTCCTGAGGGGAGGAGGAGGATGCCGCGGCGGGCCGTTCTTCGCGTCGACCTGCCAGCCGGACGAAGCCGCTGCACACGTCCTCCTCGTCACCGGCGATGACAGGGCGAGGCCGCGTTCGGCACCGCGTGAGACGAGCTTCTTCAGCTGGCTCTCGGCGTCGCAGTCCTCCAGGATCTCGCCGTCGTCGATGAGCACCGCGATCGGCTCCTCCAGGGACGCCTGGTCGACGAGCTCCTCGAACTCGTCCTCGTCAATGT
>KE354890.1 GCA_000415505.1 Streptomyces afghaniensis 772 | reverse complement strand
CGGCCGGAGATCGTGGTGACGGTCCGTGGTGTCGGGGTACAAGGGCAGGGCCGAGCTGACATGTCCGGCGACAGTGCCGCTTCGGCGCCCGGACGGTCCGGGGCCCGCCCGGAGCGGCCTGTCGGGCGGAAGAAGGCGGGTTCCCGCTGGGGACGGTTCCTGGAGAGCGGGCTGCTGCTCCAGGGCGGGGTCCAGGGCAGCCCGGTCATCCGGCTGTTCATGCGGTGGGTGCGCCGGCCGCTGCTGCCCGTCATGCGGCTGTGGCGCCGCAACATCCAGCTCAAGGTCGTCGTCACCACGCTGCTGATG
>KE354889.1 GCA_000415505.1 Streptomyces afghaniensis 772 | reverse complement strand
TGGCGCCCCGGGGGCCTCGGTGCGGCGCACGCCCGGCCTGCGCCTATCGTGTGGGGCATGAGTGAGACCCCTCCTGAGTCCCCCGACTTCGACGCCATGGCCCGCGACATCGGCCGAGGTCCCGGCGGTCGAGGTGATCGTGACGGTCGCCGTCAACCCTGATGAGCGCCGCCGCGGTGAAGCTCGGTCTGACCGAGGAGGGCGCCCAGCACAAGGACCTGGACGAGGCCCGCAAGCTGGTGCACGCGCTGGCCGGCCTGCTGGACGCGTCCGCCACCGAGATCAGCTCGTTCCACGC
>KE354888.1 GCA_000415505.1 Streptomyces afghaniensis 772 | reverse complement strand
AGGCCGTTGCCTCGCCTCTCGGCACTCACCAGGAGCGTGGGGCCCGAAAGCCCCTCGTTCCTTCGAAGCGGACGACGAGGTTCGAACTTCGCGACCTCAACCTTGGCAAGGTTGCGCTCTCAACTGAGCTACGTCCGCTTGCGTTTCGATCCGCTCTCGCGGCCCGGCGACGAGTTGAACTCTAGCGGATTCCGGGGCCAGC
>KE354887.1 GCA_000415505.1 Streptomyces afghaniensis 772 | reverse complement strand
TTCCGGAGGTTTCGTGGGCTTGCCTCCGGCTGACTGGTTTCCCGGACCGGCGTCGTGGGTTTCGTGTGCTTGCCGCCCTCCGGTTGTCCCATGAAACGGCCCAACGGCCGGGCTCGCACTCAAGGCGGCGCCTACCACCAACATAACTCCGTCAGTCAACCGCTTCATTTGATCGATAATCGCGCGGTCTCCCCACGCGCATCTGATAGACGTCGGATACGTTAGA
>KE354886.1 GCA_000415505.1 Streptomyces afghaniensis 772 | reverse complement strand
TCTGCCGAAAAGGCATCGTCGGACCACGACGCTGTTCAGCCACGCACGCCACGGTTCCACCGGTGCCGTGGATGCCGGCCAGGGCGGCATGGTGGGCTCGGTGAGGTGCACCGCGGCGCGCAGCATCGCCTGCCCCGCGCCCTGGTGCAGGCTGGGACGTACCCGTGTCATCACCGCTCTCCCTTCTTCCTTCGTGACGGGGCGGGGTGCGGGCCGGACGGGAAGTCCCGCCCGGCCCGCGCTGCCGGGTTGGCCCGGCTTACGAGGTGGTGCAGGCGCTGGGGCAGGAGCTGCCGCAGGTGTCGCCCGTGCTGCACATCAGGACCGTCTCGGTCGCCGGCGTGCCCTCGATGAAGGTGATGTCGAGTCCGAACGGGTCGGTCTCGTCGGTGGTTGCGAGGTTCGGCTGCGCGGGGGCGATCGGCCTCTCCGTCTGCATGGCGGTCATGCTTGCCTCCTAGTGGCGATGGGTGGTGCGGGATGCCGGGACCCGGTCGGGACCCCGAACT
>KE354885.1 GCA_000415505.1 Streptomyces afghaniensis 772 | reverse complement strand
GCTGCCGAGCACATCCCCGGCCCATCTCGCCGAGCACGGCCTGCAGACGGGCGCGGGGCACCGCGAACAGCTCGGGCGGTGCAGCACGCGCCCCATCGCCGCCGTGATCTCACGGTTCGTCAGCGGATTCGGGGCGGTGAGGTTGAACGGCCCGGACAGGCCGTCGGTGTCCATGAGATGCCGGATCGCGGCGACCTCGTCGTGCAGCGCGACGAACGACCAGTACTGCCGCCCGTCGCCCATCCGCCCGCCGAGGCCGGCCCGGAACAGCGGGAAGAGCC
>KE354884.1 GCA_000415505.1 Streptomyces afghaniensis 772 | reverse complement strand
GCCCGGAGCGACGGGGACGAGACGCGTGGCATGCCGAGCCCGGACGCCCAAGGGCCGCAGCACGTGTCCGGCTCGGCGGGCTCCGACGCCGGTCGCACGCCGAGCCCGGACGCCCAAGGGCCGCAGCACGTGTCCGGCCCGGCAGGGCACGACGCGGGTCGCACGCCGAGCCCGGACGCCCAGGAGCCGCCGCGCACTCCCGACCGGTACGAGTACACGCCGGGCCTCGACACGCCCGAGCCGGGGCGCGCACCGACCCCGCCCCGGCTGATCGTCGAAGCCCTGCGCGGTCCCGGCTTCGGG
>KE354883.1 GCA_000415505.1 Streptomyces afghaniensis 772 | reverse complement strand
GGGAGTCGACCGTCGCGGCGACGCCGTCGACGGTCGACGAAGGACGGCCACGCTGGACCGCTCGGCGTCCAGCAGTCCCTGCCGCACCGCTTCCTGGAGGATCCGCTCGCGCCGCTCGGCGGCGGGGGTCGGTCCGGTCATGGTGAGCCCTCCGGTTACGCGCAGCACCCGGGACGGCCCCGGGGTGGAGTACCAGGCTGCTGTCCGCACCCGGACGGCGTCATCGTCGAGTCGTCAAAGACGCGGGCCTCGCCCACGGCGGCCGAACGCAACAACCCCC
>KE354882.1 GCA_000415505.1 Streptomyces afghaniensis 772 | reverse complement strand
CGCAGGACGTGCACGTCCTCCTCGCCGGAGGCGGCGAGCCAGGCGCTCCAGGCCTGGCGGGCGAAGTCGGCGGCGCCTTCGTGGTCGCCCACGAAGTACTGGTAACCAGACGGTGTCGTAGACGAGGTCGCGCACATAGGTGTCGGAGCTGGTCACCGCCTGCGAGGTGAGGATGTGCGGGAGCAGCGCCTGGTAGGCGCGCCACTCCAGCGACGAGCCGTAGGGGCCGGGCTTGGCGGCCGAGAGCAGCTGGTGGGCGGCGTCACGCATCCGCGCGCGCTGTTCGCGGCTCAGCTTG
>KE354881.1 GCA_000415505.1 Streptomyces afghaniensis 772 | reverse complement strand
CAGTGATCAAGGGCGGCGGGCCCAGTCGGGGCCAGGCCGAGGGCGAGGGCCAGTCCCACGGCGAGCGCGAGGGCCGCGCCCGCGTACAGGGCGAGGGCGCCGGACGCGGCGTACAGCGCTGCCTTGCGGCGCTGCTTGCGCGTCTGCTCGCGCAGTTCGTCCCGGACGGTCTCGCGCGCCACCTGTGCCAGCTCGTCGACCAGATGCTTGTCCAGATGCTCCAGGTGATCCAGCGGCTTCATGCCCGGCCGGGTACCCTCGCCCCC
>KE354880.1 GCA_000415505.1 Streptomyces afghaniensis 772 | reverse complement strand
GTCGCCGACGCGCTGGGCTGGGCGCTGCACCGGCCGGGCGGCCACGAGGAGGCCCTCCGGTTCGCGGTGCGGGCGACGAGGGGGAGGCAGGGGGCGGGGTGCGCAGCGCGGTGTACGCGTACCACCGCGGCATGATCGAACGGGAGCTGGAACGGTACGGCGCGGCCCGGCGGCGCCTCGCGAGGCGCTGCGGATCAACCCGCACTTCTCGCCGCTGCACGTGCCCGCGGCCCGGGCTGCGCTGGAGGCGCTGGGTGAGCCGCCGGTCGACGAGTTGCCGGAGACTGCCGGGGAATGAGACCGTGCGGGTGCCCCGTGACACCCGCACGGACTGGTGCGGCCGTCGGGGTCAGAGGTTGCCGCGGCGGGCCTGCTCTCGTTCGATCGCCTCGAACAGG
>KE354879.1 GCA_000415505.1 Streptomyces afghaniensis 772 | reverse complement strand
AGCGGCGATCCACTCCGCCGCCGGCCTTCGGCGCGCGCGAGCAGCACCGGCTGCTCGTAGGCGTCGCGGACGCGCCCCGGGCCAGGAGCTCGAGATACGGCGTCTCCGCGCCGGCCGGTGGCGGTTCGGCGCGGCCGGCGGAGCGGTCGGCTGACTGCACGTGATCGCTGGGCATGCTCACAGGATTCACCATGACCGGGCCGTCCCGTCAGCCCTGTGGACAACTCCCGGGCGGACGGGGCCGGAGGCTCAGTGGGCGGTCCAACCGC
>KE354878.1 GCA_000415505.1 Streptomyces afghaniensis 772 | reverse complement strand
CCCTGGGCGAGGGAGGTGTACAGCGGGCCGGCGTCGAGCTGCTTGGCTCCACCTGTAGCCGCGCTGCTCCAGGACCTCCTTCCAGAGGAACGGTGGAGGCGACGCCCTCGTCCCAGGGGATGTAGCCGATGCTGATCTTCTTGCCCTGGCCGACGTCCTTGCTGCCGGCCGCGGCGGTGGAGGCGGTGCCGCCGCTGCCGAAGACGCCCAGGCCGCCGGAGACGAGGGCGAGGACGACGACGCCGATCACGGCGACCGCCGGGCGGGGCCGGTACGACCAGATCTTCA
>KE354877.1 GCA_000415505.1 Streptomyces afghaniensis 772 | reverse complement strand
GTTGTCGAACTAGCGGTTAAAGACCCTTCGTATGCGCGACGCAGCCGCGCAGGTCAAGGCACTCGCCCCCGCCCGCTCGTCCGGAGGCGCGGCTTCCGGAGCCCGCTTATGGTCGAGCGAGGGCGCCGGTCCCCGGTCCGCTGTGGGGCGCGCCCCCTGGAGGCATCGATGCTGGCCAAGCTGTCCACGCGCCCTCGCTGAGGCGCTGCGCGGTCCCCTGTGCGGCCGGGCTGGCCCTGCTGGGTGCGGGGCTGCCGGCCGCGGACGGCCCGCGCCGGGCCTGGCGCGCTTCTACGACCAGAAGGTCACATGGTCGGCGTGCGAGGGCGAGGACATGCCGAAGGACCTCCAGTGCGGCAAGGTAACGTCCCCTCGACTAC
>KE354876.1 GCA_000415505.1 Streptomyces afghaniensis 772 | reverse complement strand
TGGCGCTGCTCAGCCGCACGTGGCCGGCAGGCGCCCGGTGTCACGGCCCTCACCTCCGACCTGGAGCGGCTGGGCGCCTCGGTTCGCGTGCTCGAGGTCGACACCACCGACGCGGAGCGCCTGCGAACGGTCCTGGACCAACTGCGCTCGGAACGTCCGCTGGCAGGCGTCGTCCATGCCGCGGGCCTCCTCGACGATGCCATCGTGCCGAACATGACGCCCGGGCAACTGCACCTTGTGCTGGCGAGCAAGGTCGACTCGGCGCTCAACCTGGACGCTGCGACGCGCGAGGACGACCTTCGCTTCTTCACCGTCTTTTCCTCCCTCTACGGCGTGCTCGGTGGCCCCGGGCAGGCCAACTACGCCGCCGCGAACACCTTCCTGGACCACTTCGCGCACTGGCGCCGGGCACAGGGGCGGCCGGCCAACTCCGTGGCCTGGGGCCTGTGGGACGAGG
>KE354875.1 GCA_000415505.1 Streptomyces afghaniensis 772 | reverse complement strand
ATCGGTGCTCAGGGCATCTCCCGCGAGGTCCGGATCGGCAGCAAGCGGGACGGCGAGGTCTCGGGCGCGCCGGCGACGCACATCGTGGACAGCGGCGGCGAGGCCCGTGCCGTGACGCTCTACACCACCAACCCCCACGGCAACTTCACGCTCGACATCGGTGAACGCAAGCACGAGGTGCTGCCGCAACTGAGCCTGCGCAGTGTGCGGTGGGCTCCGGGCTCTGCGATGGAACTGGAGTTGGCCGGCCGGTGCACGCTGGCCGCTTCCCGGACGGCGCGCTCGCGGTCCACCTGCGGGACGGCCGGGCGGAACCGCCGTCTTCCCCGCCGCACCGCCTCACAGCCCGGCGGCGAATTCGTCGTACGAGTACCGGTCACCGAGCTGCC
>KE354874.1 GCA_000415505.1 Streptomyces afghaniensis 772 | reverse complement strand
TCGCTTGCGTGCGGGAACGAGTACCGCAAGGCGCGAGCGAGAGGACCTGCTGCGGATCTTGGACATGTACGTGCGGCTGGATGACCACTTTCTCCGTGACACCGACGAGGACGCTCTGGGCCGGTGGCTACCGCGCGCCTCCGGGGAGCAGATGACTACCAGGAGCCGGTGTTCCAGGACCTGGCCCGTGCAGCGGCCATGCTCACGCAGACGGCAGGCACGCGTCCGGCGCGGTGTCTGCGTCCGGGCTGGGAGGAGGAGTTGCTGGGGACGAGTCTGTCGCACTACGTCGGCATCGCCCAGTGCTGTGGGC
>KE354873.1 GCA_000415505.1 Streptomyces afghaniensis 772 | reverse complement strand
GTCTCCGTCGAGGGACCTGGGGGCTGCGCACCCGCGCGCCAGTCACCCTCCGCGACCGGCGTCGACCTGCCCTGGACGGGCCCGCAGACCGTGGCCCTGCTCAGCGAGTTCTCGCGCAGCGACCTGATGCTGGCGCGGCGCGGCTTCCTCGGGAGCTCGCTGGTCCTGTCTGCGGGCCCGGCCCCCATCGAGCCCATGCAGCGCTGGCTCGTGCCTTCGCCTCCGGCCCCGCGGTCGGAGCCCGAGCCCGCGGCCGGTGCCTCCGGGCGGGCCCGCGGCCGGCTCTCCAAGCCGGAGCTGGACCTCCTGGAGTCCACGACCGTGATGTTCCGGCAGTGGGACGCCCA
>KE354872.1 GCA_000415505.1 Streptomyces afghaniensis 772 | reverse complement strand
GGATGTCGAGCCAGCGTTCGCCTCCCAGCCGTTGCCCCGGCCGAGCACCCGCTTCGGGAACTTCTTCGCGTCCGGGCGGAACTCCGTCCCAGGCGCCGGTGGACAGATAGCAGATGACCTTGCGGTCCTCGCGGTGCAGCCGGGCGACGTGGCCTCGGAGTGGTCGAAGCCGTCGATGCGTGACCGGCACGTCGACGGAGGTGTCCAGTCCGGCCGCTGAGCTGCCACTGCCGAGGCCGTGCCGGGCGGGCTGCCAGCGGGACCGGGCTTGTCGTCGGGGCCCGTGGGTGGCATCCCGCGAGGACGCAGGACGAGCACGGGCGACGAGCAGGGGCGTCTCACGGGCGTTCTCCGG
>KE354871.1 GCA_000415505.1 Streptomyces afghaniensis 772 | reverse complement strand
CGTCGCCGTCGCGCACTCGCGAACAGCCCGGCGATGCCGGCACGTGGACGTTTTCCATGGCGGCGTTCAGCTTCGCGGGGTCCAGTGGGTTCCTCATGACGTGCGTCCTCTCATTCCCGGGTCGCTCGGCAGGCGCAGGCGCCCACTGCCCCCACTTATGCACGCGGTGCGTGCAACAGTGAGTGCATAAGTTAGGCTGAGTCTCGACGAAAGAGGGTGAGATGGCAGGCCGAAGGCGCTGGTCGACCGAGGAGATCCTGGACGCGGCGGCGGAACTGCTGCGCACGAGCGACGCCGAGTCGTTCAGCGTGCGCAAGCTCGCC
>KE354870.1 GCA_000415505.1 Streptomyces afghaniensis 772 | reverse complement strand
CGCCGGTCGAGTAGCCGCGGAGAACGTCCGGGCGAAAACTAGTCCAACCCCACCCGACGCACAACCCGTCCACCACTCCCCTCCCCACGGAAGGGACGTCAGGCCCCCCACCAGCCAGACCCCCACGAGCCACACTTCCCCACGCTGAGTTCCGCACCCCGAGACGAGTTGGAGCACCCATGCCCCAGCACGTACCGTCCTCGCTGCATACCGCGTCCCCCAGCGCGGAGCAGCACCTTCCGGCGCTCCCCCCACATCCGCGCCGGATCGTCTTCCTCGCCCATCGCGACCTGGACAACCCGTCCGCCGGCGGCTCCGAGCTGCTGGTCGACAAGCTCGCCGACGGCCTGACCCGGCTCGGCCACC
>KE354869.1 GCA_000415505.1 Streptomyces afghaniensis 772 | reverse complement strand
TGATCCCGGCCACCGGGTTCGACTACGCCACCACGCCGCCGACGGCAGCACCGCGCAGGTCACCGCGACCGCCACCGTACCGGTTGCGCGGCCCTCCGCCGAATCCGTCCGTCCAGTACCCCCATGAGGGGAGCCTGCCACCGTCGGGGGCCGGCGCGGTAGGGCGCAAAGGCGTCAGCCGCGCAGCACGCAACCACTCCTGCAGCTCGACCAAGTTGCCC
>KE354868.1 GCA_000415505.1 Streptomyces afghaniensis 772 | reverse complement strand
CGGGCCAGGTCCTCGTCCCCGACGTGCGGCAGCATCACGGGACTGGCCGTGCGCACGCACTGGGTGACGAGCCGGTCGGGCGCGTACCGGGCCACCTGCCCGGGCGGGTCGGCCGCCTCCAGCGCCTCGGCGGAGTCGTAGCCCTGGACCGCCAGCGCGCGGATCACCGCCGCCTCGGCCGGGTCGAGGCTGGTACGCCGGCCCTGCACCACCGCGTCCAGCAGGTCGACGGCCGCGATGTCGGCGAGTTC
>KE354867.1 GCA_000415505.1 Streptomyces afghaniensis 772 | reverse complement strand
GCGGCGGAGGCGGCCGTTACGGCCCGGGGCGCGCGGCACCGAACTGGAGTCCCTCGGCTGGTACGGCCTCCAGCATCTGCACGCCCACGACAAGACCGGCGGGCGGTCGGCCTCGGCGACGCCGGGCAGTACCTGGATGGGCGCTGGTGCCTTCTGCCCGGCCCTGCCGGGAGGGCTACGGCCGGCACGGGCCTGGACGGCGACGAGGCCTGGCCGCCGCCGTACGCACCGCGCTGGAGCCCGGTGTGGCAGGGGGTGACGCCCT
>KE354866.1 GCA_000415505.1 Streptomyces afghaniensis 772 | reverse complement strand
CTGGGCGCGCGCGGGGACGGAGCTCCGGAGCATTCTCGCGTGCCGTGGACGGGGAGCCGGGCAGTGGGCTCGTCGCTGGTGTGTCCGTCTCGGCCGTGTGCGGGTTCCGGTTCCGGCGGGCCGGCGGCGCGGGCGGGGGACGGCTCCGGCCGGCCTGGGGTTCCGCAGACGGCGAGCCGGGCAGCGGGCCCGCCGCCCGGATGTCGGTCGGCCGTGGGCGCAGCCCCGCTCCCCGAACCGGGGCAGACGTCGGTGAGTACTGCCGACACGGGCCGGGGGCGCACCCGCTCCGGGTGCGGTCCGG
>KE354865.1 GCA_000415505.1 Streptomyces afghaniensis 772 | reverse complement strand
TCCGCGAGCTGCTCGCCGCGGGCCTGAAGAACGCCGAGGGCCACGGCGACGTGCGGGTGCGGCCGTACGGGTACGACCGCACGGTGCTGGAGTTCCAGCCCCCGAGGGCACGGCCGTGGTGCACGTCCGCTCCGGCGAGGTGCGCCGGTTCCTGGAGGCCACCAGCGAGCTGGTGCCGGTCGGCCTGGAGCACCTCCAGCTGGATCTGGACCACGACCTGGCCGAGCTGATGCGGGACGCGTGCTGAGCTGACGCGGCTGAGCTAACGCCCCGCTCGAGCAGGCGTTGACCTTGCCGTAGTCGAGTCCGTCCGCCAGTGACCGGTACGTCCCGGTGTCCAGCAGCTCCCGCGCGGCCCGGCGGACCAGGGCGTGGGCGGCCTGGGCGATGCCCGAGC
>KE354864.1 GCA_000415505.1 Streptomyces afghaniensis 772 | reverse complement strand
TGCTGGTGCGGAAGTTCGGGGAGCCCGCGCCGGGCCGGCGCCGGGCGGATGTGTGTGATGCCGGCGCCTCGGGAGTGGGCGTTGGATCCCGTCGTGGGAGTGGCATCGGGCCGGGGTGGACAACAAGCGGGCGTCGACGATCCTGCGTGCGGTTCGGGTGGCCGGACGGTTGGAGGAGGCGGCCGGGATGGAGCCGGGGGCGGCTCGGGCGCGGTTGGAGG
>KE354863.1 GCA_000415505.1 Streptomyces afghaniensis 772 | reverse complement strand
GATCGTCTCCGGCTCCCGGCCCCTCGTCCGACCGCCACCTCGACCAAGGACGCTCGCCAAGGCCACGACAACGAGCTAGCCCTCCAACACCCAGCTGCTGCCCCCGACCGACCATGGGTCGGGGGCAGCAGCGCGTTACTGGCCGACCCGCTGAGCGGCGCGGGCAGCTTGGCCAGGCCCCAGGCTCGGACAGCCCGGGAAGCAAGGAACCCGGCGCCCTCCACCTGGGGAGGAGCCGGGCTGCGTGCGTTGGGAGTTGAGCGGGGCGTTAGATGGCCGGCGCGCGCAGGAGGCGCTCCTGGGTTGCCTCGGGCAGCACTCGGCGCAGGACCGGTGCGGTCGAGCTGAGGGATGCGGCGAAGGCAGCCACGAGGTCGTGCGGGACGCTGGCCCCGAAGGAGGCCGCCCACAGGCAGGGGGCGCCGAGCGCGGGCTCGGCCCATGCCTGCCATCCGGCCGG
>KE354862.1 GCA_000415505.1 Streptomyces afghaniensis 772 | reverse complement strand
CCCGAGCCGGACATCGCCGCCGCCGCCAACGCCGCCCCTCGCCTGGGCGACGCGGCCCCGGCCCTGTACTTCGACAACGTGAGGGGCTTCACCGACGCCCGGATCGCGATGAACGTGCACGGCTCCTGGGCCAACCACGCGCTCGCCCTCGACCTGCCCAAGGAGACCGGCACCAAGGAGCAGGTCGAGGAGTTCATCCGCCGCTGGGCTGAGTTCCCCGTCGCCCCCGAAGGCGGGACGACCCGCCGTGGGCCCGGAACACCCAGGAGGGCGACGACGTCGACATCTTCCAGGTGCTCCCGCTGATCCGGCTCAACGACGGCGACGGCGGCTTCTACATCGACAAGGCCGCGGTCGTCTCC
>KE354861.1 GCA_000415505.1 Streptomyces afghaniensis 772 | reverse complement strand
CCTCGGCGTCCAGATCGTGGCCGGAGGGCGCGGGCAAACGGGTCGACATCGCGGCGGTCGCCCTCACGGCGGGCATGACGGTGGAACAGATGACGACCCTGGACCTGGGTTACGCCTCACCGTTCTCCCCCGTCTGGGACCCGGTCCTGGTGGCGGCCCGCAAGGCGGCGGCAAAGGTGCGCGGTTCTTTGTAGGGGACGGTGGGGCTAGGCACCTCGGGGGCGCGGGGAACTGCGCGAACGACCACAACGAGCCCGCACCGGGCAACGCACCCGCACCC
>KE354860.1 GCA_000415505.1 Streptomyces afghaniensis 772 | reverse complement strand
ACCAGGTCGACGCGTCTGGTGGGCGGCAGCGGGGGCAGACGGTGGCGGTCGGGTCGGCCATGCCGGTGGTCCTTTCCGGGGGTTGGTCAGGCGGTGGTCAGCGGTGGGCGGAGAGCCGCTGCAGCCGGGTGAGCCACTCGGCGGCCTCGGGCAGGTCGTGGACCTGGGTGCTGTAGTTGCCGCGGCGGTCGGGCTCACGGGGGTGGTGGCGTCGATGACGAGCTTGTCGACGATGCCCGGGGACTGCGCCTGCGGGGCCAGCTCCAGCACGGGCAGGTTGGGGACGGTGATCAGGTCGCCGGACGGGTTCATCTTCGTGGACAGCGCCCACATCACCTGCGGAAGGTTGAAGGGGTCGACATCTTC
>KE354859.1 GCA_000415505.1 Streptomyces afghaniensis 772 | reverse complement strand
CGCCCGGTCGTACCGTCCACGGTCGAGGGCCTCGAACTCCCCGGCGCCGGGACCGAGCCCCGGACGGTGAGCACCGGTTCCCCGGACGGCGGGGAGTCGGGCCGGTCGGGAAGACGGTACTCGACGTTACGCCCGTCATCAGCGCGACGACCTCACGGTCGGGGTCGGTCTTCGCCGGCAGTCCGTTCGCCACGGCCCGCCCGTCCTTGAGCACGGTCACCCGGTCGCCGATGCGCCGGATCTCCTCCAGGCGGTGCGAGATGTAGACGACGGCGACACCGGCGGCGGTGAGGTCGCCGACGATGCGGAAGAGGTTGTCGACCTCGTCCGGGTCGAGGGCGGCGGACGGCTCGTCCATCACGATGAGCCGCACGTCGTGGGAGAGCGC
>KE354858.1 GCA_000415505.1 Streptomyces afghaniensis 772 | reverse complement strand
GCACCCGGTCGGCGGTGGTGGACAGCTTCTCGTCCATCTCGGGCAGCACCCGCGGCGCCACGTCCAGCAGCATCCAGCGCGGCCGCATGCCCTGCCGCAGCGGGTGCTTGCGGACCTGCGCGTCGGTGAACATCTGCCCGTGCGCGGCGACCTCCGTACCGGTGTATCCGGCGCCGACCACGACGAAGGTGCACCGGGCGGCGCAGGTCTTGGGGTCGTCGGCCGCAGCGGCCAGCTCCACCTGCCGGGTCACGTGGTCGCGCAGGTACAGCGCCTCCGGCAGCCCCCGGAAGCCGTGCGCGTGCTCGGCGACGGCGGGGATCGGCAGCAGCT
>KE354857.1 GCA_000415505.1 Streptomyces afghaniensis 772 | reverse complement strand
GGAGCTGACGCTGGTGGTGCGGCTCCCCGTGGGAGGGACGTGGCCCGGGCCTGGGCCAGGGATGCCGGGCGGCTGGCGGCCCAGCTGCGGCGGCCGGTGACGCTGGAGGAGGCCGTGAGTCACCGGTTGCGGTCGACGCGGGTGGCTTCCCACGCGAAGCCGCGGGGGAGCAGCCGCCGGCGGTGACGGCCGCTTCGGCGTCGGTGTCGTCCTTGCCGTCTCGGCCTCCGGCGGAGCAGGCTCGGCAGGCGATCGACCGGATCAATGGTTCGGCCGGGACTGCGTAGCGTTTCGCCCTAGGGGTGCGGGTGCGTTGCCCGGTGCGG
>KE354856.1 GCA_000415505.1 Streptomyces afghaniensis 772 | reverse complement strand
GGTGCGCAGCAGCAGCTCGTCCTTGGAGCCGAAGTAGTAGAGCAGTGGCCGCTGCTCATGCGACCTCGCGGCCGAGCGCGCCATGGTGAGCTTCTCCAGGCCGCGCTCGGCGATCATCTCCATGGCGGCGGCGAGCACGTCCTCGCGGGCGGGGCCTGCCTGCGCCCACCGGCCATCTGCTCTCCCGGGTGTCAGATCCTCGGCTGTTGCTGGGTGATGCAGTGGATGCCTCCACCGCCGGCAAAGATCGTACGGGCGTCCACCGGGGAGTGTC
>KE354855.1 GCA_000415505.1 Streptomyces afghaniensis 772 | reverse complement strand
ACCATCCACCAGACCGACGCGCCGGCGGACCAGCCGATGTGGTCGTAGTCCATGACGCGCCGCTTGGCATAGCGCTTGGAGCGGGTCTGCCCGTCGGACTTCCGGAACACGTCCGAGGCCTCGATGGCGGTGGGCGCGTACGTGTACGAGTCGGGCTCGTCGTTGAGGAACGCGCCCTTCTTCACGCGCACGATGTACCGGGTCGCGGAGACGGACGTGTCGGCCTTATTCGTCCACAGGTAGACGTTGTTCTCGCCGCTGCGGGCCGCGTAGTAGTGCCGGAGCGTGCCGTGCGTGACC
>KE354854.1 GCA_000415505.1 Streptomyces afghaniensis 772 | reverse complement strand
GGGGACCCCCCGGAAAGTCGGTGTCGGGCAGGGGCGGTGCAGTCCGGTGCACGCGTGCAGACGCCACACAGGAGGGGCAGCACACGTGTATGCGCCACATGGGAGCACAGCCCGCCGGGTCCCGCCAACACTTCGGCCCGCGCCACGCCCACCAATATTGGCGTCGACCACTGGCACGGCGCCGAGGACCCCGTCGTTAGAGTGCTGCGCGAGATGAATC
>KE354853.1 GCA_000415505.1 Streptomyces afghaniensis 772 | reverse complement strand
GCCGGGGTCGTGGCAGACGGTCGAGACGTGCGATCTGGTGCCGTTGCTGGAGGCGAGGACGCCGTTGCTCATCGACTGTCTGCGTTGTGGCTGACGGATGCGATGGATGCGTGGGGGCCTGGGACGACGCGGTGTGGGCGGAGCGGGGGGAGAAGGCGTTGCGGGAGCGGGTGCGGGAGTTGACGGAGGCGGTGCGGTCGACTCGGCGGACCGTTGTCGCCGTGTCGAA
>KE354852.1 GCA_000415505.1 Streptomyces afghaniensis 772 | reverse complement strand
GGGACGTCGCCGGCCACGTGGCTACGGGGCGTGCCGTCGCACCGCCGGCAGCAGACCGCTCTCCCGGATCGCCGCCGCCACGGTGCTCCGGCGGCACCGGCCGCATGGACACCACCATCGGTCCGTGCAGCCGCCCCGCCGGACGGCACTGCCGGCCGGTGACGTACATCGGGACGTTGCGGCCCTGCTCGACGTGGCGGATCGGAACGCCCGCCTCGCTCAGCGCCCACTCGAAGGTGAAGCTGCACCCGATCAGGAACGACACCAGGTCGTCCCGCCAGTACGCGCGCACGTCCGCCGGCTCGTCCACCAGCTCGCCGTCCCGCCACACCCGGTAGCGCGGCAGGTCGGTGCGCAGGTCC
>KE354851.1 GCA_000415505.1 Streptomyces afghaniensis 772 | reverse complement strand
TCGCGACCCCACTCGCCGACAAGGCGATCATGGGGCGGCGGCTGATCTGTCTGTCCGCGCTCGGCGATCTGCCGTGGTGGGTGACCGGCGTCATCCTCGGCCGGGAACTCGGGATCACCCTGCTGCGTTTTCTGGTCATCCGGTACGGCGTCATCCCCGCCAGCCGCGGAGGCAAGCTCAAGACGCTCACCCAGGGCGTGGCCGTCGGTATGTACGTGCTGGCGCTGACGGGGTGGCTGGCCACCCTGAGGTTCTGGGTGATGGCCGCGGCGGTCGTTCTGACCGTGGTGACCGGGCTCGACTATGTGAAACAGGCCATTGTGCTGCGCAGGCAGGGAATCGCCGAGCGCAAGGCCGCGTTGGAGGAGAAGGAAGCGTGAGTTCCACGGCCACCGACGTGGTACGACTACTCACGGTGAAGGGCAGGACGCTCGCCGTCGCGGAATCGCTGACCGGTGGC
>KE354850.1 GCA_000415505.1 Streptomyces afghaniensis 772 | reverse complement strand
CGGGCGAGCGAGTGGCCCTTGGTGACGGTGTACGTGACGGACTTGGCGGTCTTGGCCGCCCTGCGGCACGGACTGCGCGACGGTGGTGGGTGCGCTCTGGGCCGGCTGGGCGGCGCTGGCCTGCGTCGCGCCGAGCAGCGGAGGGTGAGTGCCGCTCCGCCGGTGCCGGCGGCTACGACACGACGGGTGAGCTGACTGCTTCTGGGGCGACGGTGCTTGCCTCGGGGCATGGCGATGTTCCTCTCCGGCGCCTGCGAGGTGAGCTGTCGGGTTCGGGCCGGGAGGTGCCCGGCCGCCTACGGCGCTGTGTGCCGTACGCGGCTTCACCCCGAGCCGTTCCGCTGC
>KE354849.1 GCA_000415505.1 Streptomyces afghaniensis 772 | reverse complement strand
GACCGCCTTCGCGCCGTCGTCCTCGCGGGTTCAGCTCGGTACATTCGCACGATGTCCGCCGACCAGGGCGCAGCGGGCCGGTCGGACTCCGGGATGCCGAGCATCTCGCGATCACCGCCACCGGAGGGCTCGGCGACGTCCTTCAGCAGGTCGCCGCGCCGCTGCGACCAGGGCCGAGGCGAGCTGCTCCGCCAAACCCCGCACATACGGCTTCAGCCGCTCCACCGTGCGCGGTGTGAACGCCTTCGACACCAGGCGCCGGATCCGGGTGTGGTCCGGCGGCTCCAGGTCGAGCATCCCGTGGTCGTTGAGCGTGTGGAACGGCTCCTGCTCCGGCGGGGGCGGCGTGCGGCCGAACTCCTCGTGGG
>KE354848.1 GCA_000415505.1 Streptomyces afghaniensis 772 | reverse complement strand
GCCGGACGACCCCTCGCGTCCCTTACGCCCCTACCACGACGCCCCTACGGCCTCCAGGACCTGGACGACCCCCAATTCGGACCGTACGACTTCCTGCCGGCCGACCGGCCCCCGAGCACTACGACGTCCTGCCCCCGACCGACCCCGCCCCCAACGCCGGACACCCCCTGAACGGGACACCCCCCGAAGCAGCAGACCGCCCGTCAGCCGTCCGTGCCCAGGAAGCCCCGCAGCTCCTTCGGCAG
>KE354847.1 GCA_000415505.1 Streptomyces afghaniensis 772 | reverse complement strand
GCCCAGCACACCAGGGCACGGCACGATCAGCGCACCCGGAAGGCCGACAGCGTGGCCTCGGGGCCGGACCCGGTGGACGCCAGGCCGTAGCCCGCGGTCACCGCCGCGATGCCGATGGCGGAGCCGAACTGCGTGGCGTGGTCAGCAGCCGCCGGCCAGACCCTGCTCGACCCGGTGACCCGTCCGTGGCCGCGATCGTCAGCGGCCCGTAGGCTAGGGCGAAGGCGAGGCCCGAGAGGAACAGGGTGGGGAACATCGCGGCGTAGGACCAGTCCATGCCGACCGGCAGGAACAGCCCGTACGCGATCACGGCCAGGACGAAGCCGCCGACGATCACCTGGGCGTTGCCGAAGCGGGCGACCAGTTTCGGGGTGAG
>KE354846.1 GCA_000415505.1 Streptomyces afghaniensis 772 | reverse complement strand
TGCCGAGGCAGGCCGCAGGCCAGGAAGGCGGTGCCCGTGCCGAGGGCGAGCCGGATGCCCGCGACGCGCCAGGCGACCAGCGCGCCCAGGGCCGTGACGCCGCCCAGCCCACGGCCAGGAGGGTGAGGTAGACGGCCCGTACGGCGATGACGACGACGTTGCTGACGTGGCCGAGGAAGTACAGGAACAGCGGGTGGCTGTCGCGGTTGTCGATGATCCAGTCGCTGGCCTTGGCGAGCGGCTCGGAGAAGTCGACGGTCAGGGCGCTCGGCCAGGTGCCGCTCGCCCAGCGGGCGTTCGCCAGCGGGACGAGGATCGCTGCCGCGAGGGCCAGGAAGAGAAGCTTGCGGACAGCCGGGTGCTTGAGGAGG
>KE354845.1 GCA_000415505.1 Streptomyces afghaniensis 772 | reverse complement strand
GCGGGTGTGGTGGGTGGAGTAGTACGCCACGGATGCCGCCGAGTTCGCCGCTGCCGGTCTCCAGCGCGGTCATCGAGCCGACGGTGAAGCGGAGATCCGGGTACGCCTCCCGGGCCAGCCCGACCATCTCCGGCGACACGTCCACACCGAACACCGGCACGCCCAGGGCGGCCAGATGTGCCGTCACCTTGCCCGGGCCGCAGCCCAGGTCGGCCACCGGCCCGGGGTGCGGCGGCCGGACCAGCTCGGCGAAGGCGGCCAGCATCGC
>KE354844.1 GCA_000415505.1 Streptomyces afghaniensis 772 | reverse complement strand
GTACCGTCTGGGCCGGTGCGCACTCGCCCCGCGGCGCCCGAGCCCCTCCTCGAGAACCCGTGGCACGCGTGATCGCCGCTCCACTAGGCTCCTGCGCTTCGGTGCCCGGCTGCGAGGAGGGCTGTGGATGTGGGCTCGGGACGGTTGTACCTGGCCGTCGCTGCGGGGGCCTTCAGGCGGTATGCGACGTATCGGGCGGCCACCGTGGCCGGGGTGTTCACCAACACGGTCTTCGGCGTCATCCTCGTCTACACGTACCTGGCGCTGTGGGACGAGAAGCCGCATCGTCGGGGGGTACACCAGGCGCAGCG
>KE354843.1 GCA_000415505.1 Streptomyces afghaniensis 772 | reverse complement strand
CCCCGCGCGGAACTCGAAGGACGTCGGCGGCGATCAGATCGCCGGTCCGCAGCAGCTCGTCGGCGATGTACTCGGCGATACAACCACGCCATGGGACGGTCAGTTCACCGCCGGCGCCGTCCGTGCCCTCTTCGCTTCTGTGCAGCATCCTTCCTGCCTTCCTCCGGTACGTGCGCGTCGCCCGACACCGGGCTCCGGGGCACTGACGGCCCCCTCCGGAACACGGATGGGAACAGCCGATTACTCAACCGGGGTCCTCAGCAAGGCGCTTTACGGAGGCTTGACTCGGCCATTGGTTTCAGCGCAGGTCGGCGGCGTATCCCGGAAGCA
>KE354842.1 GCA_000415505.1 Streptomyces afghaniensis 772 | reverse complement strand
GCACGACCCCTGGCTGGAGTCGCCCGGTGACGCTGGACCGGGTGTCCCACCCCGGACGGCGACTCCTGGCAGTTGGCGGACGCGGACGAGGACGCGGCGTTGCCGCTCACGCCCGCCGCGCGTTCCGGCCGGGCCTGTGGCGGCTCGTCGCGCTGTCGGGCGGCGCCCCGGTCCGGGTCTTCGGCGAATGCGGCCACCAGGGCTTCACGCCGCTGACGGCCTGGCCCGTAAGGCCCGGGCGAGGCGATAGCCCTGTGCTGAGCCGACGCCGACTCCGACGCCGACTCCGGCGCCAGCGTC
>KE354841.1 GCA_000415505.1 Streptomyces afghaniensis 772 | reverse complement strand
TGCCAACAGGCGCCGTCGAGGCGACAGCGGAGCGGCACTCCGGCCGCGTGAAGGACGAAGAAAACCCAACCCGGACCGATGCGACGACCCCCGCCCGGGGGGGACGGAGCGGGGGTCGGTCCCCACGGCCGACTCGGGGGGGAGGAGTCGGCCGGGTTAGCACGGTCGCGAACGATCCGTGACTTCCATGGTGTACCCGAGAGCCCTCTCAGGCAAACCCACACGCCCCACCTTATGCCGAATGGGCTGCCCCTATGCTCAAGGGCGTGGAAAAC
>KE354840.1 GCA_000415505.1 Streptomyces afghaniensis 772 | reverse complement strand
GATGCGTTCCGTCTCCGCCTTGCTCATGCGGCAGGTCGGCGACCAGCAGGGCGAGCAGCGCGGCGGAGACGAGGAGCGCGAGGCGGGGCTCGGCCGCCCGGCCGGGGGTGGCCTCGGTGCGGCGGTGGAGCAGCACCGCGCCCGTCCGGCGTAGGCCCGCCACCGTCGCCAGGCCCGTGATGAGCACCGTGCAGGCCAGGTTGGCCCACACCCAGTAGCCGTAGGGGCGGATGCCGCCCGCGCCCTGGTGGTAGCGCGTGACCAGCAGGCGGTACGCCTCCCACCAGTCGAACCCGGCGAGCGTGAACGACGCCGGGACCACGACAAAGCCCGCCAGCAGCGGCACCAG
>KE354839.1 GCA_000415505.1 Streptomyces afghaniensis 772 | reverse complement strand
GAACGGTCGGGAGGGGGCGCGGGGTGCGTCGACGGTGACCTGGCGTTCTCCATGGCTTCCAGAGGGACGGACTGGGTCTTGGGAGGCGTGCGGTTGATCTCGTCGGCGAGGAGCAGGTCGTGAAGACGGCCGGGCTGGAAGGAGAACTCGGCGCTGCGGGTGTCGTAGACCAGGGAGCCGGTGACGTCGCTGGGCATGAGTCGGGGGTGAACTGGACGCGCTTGGTGTCGAGTTCGAGGGCGGAGGCGAGGGCGCGGACCAGGAGGGTCTTGGCGACGCCGGGGACGCCTTCGAGGAGGACGTGGCCGCGGCAGAGCAGGGCGACGACGAGGC
>KE354838.1 GCA_000415505.1 Streptomyces afghaniensis 772 | reverse complement strand
GACTTGCATGTGTTAAGCACGCCGCCAGCGTTCGTCCTCGAGCCAGGATCAAACTCTCCGTGAATGTTTACCGGTAATCCGGTCGACACCACGAGAGCGGAACAGCCAGGCGGAATAAGCCCGGCCGTTCACAGCGTCCTCGCTGTGTTTTTTCTAAAGGAACCTCGCCCCAGCAGATGCTGGAGACGGGGTATCAACATATCTGGCGTTGACTTTTGGCACGCTGTTGAGTTCTCAAGGAACGGTCGCTTCCTTTGTACTCACCCTCTCGGGCTTTCCTCCGGGCGCTTCCCTTCGGTCTTGCGTTTCCGACTCTATCAGA
>KE354837.1 GCA_000415505.1 Streptomyces afghaniensis 772 | reverse complement strand
GGAACGCGCCCTGCTCGACGTCCGACCCGCCGCACCGCCGAACGAGGCCGCCGCCGAAGCGGGCCGGGCCCTGCCCGACCACACCGACCGACTGCGCGCCGCCGCCCGCGACTTCGACGACGTGACGTACGGCGGCCGGTCGGCGACCGAGCAGTCGTACCACCGCATCGCCGAGCTCGACAGCGACCTGGAACGCACCAAGCCCCAGCTCGCCACGAGCAGCGCCCACAGCACGGCCCCCCACACCCGCCAGGGAGCCGCCGAATGACCACCGAGGCCACGCTCCCGTCCACCTCGGCCTCGCCCACCGCCCGCCAGGTATGGACCCGCGCGTGCGGCATCGCGCT
>KE354836.1 GCA_000415505.1 Streptomyces afghaniensis 772 | reverse complement strand
CCCGGCGTTGTCCAGTGTCGGGTCCATCATGGACGGCGTACCTCTCTTTCGAGGGCGTCGAGTTGGTCGGCGAGTGCGATGAGTGCTGCGTCGTCGCTGGGCGGTGGCCCGAAGAGCAGGGTGCGCAGGTCCTGTCCGTGGCCGTGGAGGTGGTCGGACAGGGCGGGGAGCAGGGCCTCGGGCGTGTGTGCCTCGGTGACGGGGACGCCGGTGAGGGGGCGAGGCGGTGCGGTGGTGGA
>KE354835.1 GCA_000415505.1 Streptomyces afghaniensis 772 | reverse complement strand
GAGTTTGGAGGCGAGGTGCGTTGCGGCGTGGTGAAGGGGGCGAGGACGCGGCACGGTCCAGGGGGTCTTGTGGTGCCCTGCGGAGAGAGGCCGAGGGGCGTACGAGCGGATGGTGACCGGTCGGCCTGGCGGTCGCCTCGGCGGTGGGGCGCAGGCGGTCGTCACGCGTCGGCGTTCGCCCGCGGGGACCGTGAGGCGGTGGCGGAGGCCGTCGTTCCGTGCCCGGCTGCCAGGTGCTCGGTGGCCAGGCGTCGCGGAGGCGGGCACGGAGGGGGCGGCGGGACGGGTTGGTGATGGTCAGGGTCACGTCCGCTGTGTCGCCGAGGCGTACGGAGGTGTCGCCGGAGCGGGTCAGGCCCAGGCGTCGTACGGGGGCGGCCAGGGCGAAGTCGCAGGCGCAGGCCACGGCCAGGGGTGC
>KE354834.1 GCA_000415505.1 Streptomyces afghaniensis 772 | reverse complement strand
CGGTTTCGGGGAGACAACTCCCGCAATGCCCGGACAACTCCACATGCCTCGTGGCTGGCGCGGAAGTTCATCTTCCGGACCGGCCTTCGAGTTCCCTGGGCGTCGGTAGTAGGCTCACGCCGTTTGTTGACGCACATGTGTACCCCCGGTGGCCCGGGGGCCCGAGCTGGGGGAGGCCACGCGCTTTCGCGGGAAGTCCATCCGCCGGAAGATCGTGGCGCTGCTTCTCGTGCCGCTGGTGTCCCTGACCGCGATCTGGGCCTTCGCCACGGTGCTCACGGGACGTGAGGCGG
>KE354833.1 GCA_000415505.1 Streptomyces afghaniensis 772 | reverse complement strand
GGACCGCGCCGTCGGCCACGCTCGAAGATGGGGGACCTGGCCCTCGTCCTGGCTCGTCGCCGCCGAGCGCGCCGGTGCCGTAGAACATCTTCATGCCGCCGTCGCGGACACCGGAGACCGGGATGGTCTCCGACACGGGCGTCTTGCCCTTGTCCGTGGGCCAGGGGGTCGCGGCGCCCGCGGTGGACAGCATCGACGTGGTGACGACCGCCGCTCCCGTGATGCCGAAGGCGGCTAACCCGGCGATCGCGGCCCGCCGCTTGGTGACCCGGCGGCGGTGGCGGACGCGCTGTTGTGCTGGTGCAGTCATGTACCGGTTCCTCATGGGGGGTGACTCTTGCGCCTGGTGG
>KE354832.1 GCA_000415505.1 Streptomyces afghaniensis 772 | reverse complement strand
GACGAGCTGCTGCCGACGCGGCGCCACGCGATCGCCGCGGTGGGATGAACACCGGGGTCCTGGTCATCGCCGCCGCGCTGTGGGGCGCGGCGGCGGGCGCGTTCCTGCCGCGCGCGGCCTACCGGTTCTCGGCCCCCTCGGGGGAGCCGTGGCGGGAGCGGTGCCCGGGCGGGCACGCCCTCAAGGGCCGGCTCACGGGCTGGCTCGGACGGGCCGCGTGCCCGGAGTGCGC
>KE354831.1 GCA_000415505.1 Streptomyces afghaniensis 772 | reverse complement strand
CGGAGAGCGAGGGGAGGTACCAGACCAGATGAGGCGGGAGCCGAGGAGTTGGAGGCGAGCGAGGCGTTGCCCTGCTTGTCGAGGCGGTCGTTGAGGAGGATGTCGGGCGCGCCGAGGACGACGGTGTCGCGTCCCCGGTCGCGTCCGGGATGCGCAGCAGGGTGGCCAGGCGCTCGCTGGGGTAGCACTTGTCGGCGTCGAGGTGGGTGGTGGTGTAGCGGACGCCGCCCGTGTCGGCGGTGCCCGCGCGCCGGGCGGCGGGCAGGCCGCATCGGGGGAGAGCGTCGAGTCGAGGCTGGTGGCGGGGTCGGCGGTGACGCCGGGGGCGAGTCGTTCGACGGAGGCGCTGCCGGAGGCGACCAGGACGGTGCGGCCGCGGGAGTCGGCGAAGGCGTTGTGCAGGCGGGACTGCTGACTTCGGGTCAGCATG
>KE354830.1 GCA_000415505.1 Streptomyces afghaniensis 772 | reverse complement strand
AGCGCGACGAGCAGCGGAACGCCGGGCCATGCCAGTGCGCGCCGCCCGGACCAGCGGGGGGCAGGTCGGACAGATCCGTCACGGGCTCATGGGCGGGGCTCGACGACTCCGAGGAGGGAGGAGGAGCTGGAGGACTGGCCGGCGGTCTCGGGGCTGCTGCCGGGGGTGCTCGCGCCGTCCCGTGCCGGTGTGGGTTCTGGCGTGGATCTCTCCCT
>KE354829.1 GCA_000415505.1 Streptomyces afghaniensis 772 | reverse complement strand
GGAGCCTGTCGACGCTGATGACCGGGCGGTCGGTGACCGTGGACTCGGCCGTCTCGGGGGTGGGCAGTTCGCTGCCGACCATCATCTCGGCGAGCTGGCGCGGGGTGGTCTCGGCGGGGACGGCCGTGCCGACGGTGGTGCCGCGGCGGATGACGGTGATCTCGTCGGCGACGGAGAGCACCTCGCCGAGCTTGTGCGAGATGAAGATGACCGACAGGCCCTCGGACCGCAGTTCGCGCAGGTTGGCGAAGAGGGCGTCGACCTCCTGCGGGACGAGCACGGCGGTCGGCTCGTCCAGGATGAGGGTGCGGGCGCCGCGGTAGAGGACCTTGAGGATCTCCACGCGCTGGCGGGCGGCGACGCCGAGCTCCTCGATCAGGA
>KE354828.1 GCA_000415505.1 Streptomyces afghaniensis 772 | reverse complement strand
GGCTGTTTGCCCCTGGAGGTCTCTTTTGTGTGCGGACTCGCGTGCGGGCTGGTGCCCGCCAGCCCGAACCTGAAACGAACTGTGGCCGGGCCTCGTCGTGCGGATACGCGCGTAGAGGCGTGGATCCCGGTGGCGACCGCCCATCCGCTCCGTGACCCGGAGCGGACGCCCGTAGGCGGCGGGCGGACGGCCGTACGCACCGGTGCCGCAGCCCCCCACCGGGCGCACCACCGCTGCTGCGGAGCGCGTCCCGACCAGCAAGGAACGACCATGGCGTCCAGCCTGACGAAGGACTCGGCCCGCCCGGGCACCCCCGG
>KE354827.1 GCA_000415505.1 Streptomyces afghaniensis 772 | reverse complement strand
CGGGCCATGACCTCCGGGCGACCAGCCGTGGTCGCGGCTCATGGTGCGGCCGACGATGACGTACCCGCTGTCCGCGGGCGGCTGGTGCAGCCCGACGAAGGTCTGCTCCTCCAGGAAGAGATTGACGAACCCGTACAGGAATCCGGCCTGCGTGGCCATGTCGCGTGCCAGCTCGTCGAAGTCCCGGCTGGCAGCGGTGGGCACGCCCAGGCGCTCGAGCAGCTCAT
>KE354826.1 GCA_000415505.1 Streptomyces afghaniensis 772 | reverse complement strand
CAGCGTCGTGGAACGGATGTGCCGCGTATCTGACGTCCGTCGTCCACGGCGACGGCGCCTCCCGGCGATCACCCGAGCCAGCGCGGCTACCCGACGGCGCCCTTCGTGCCGGTCGTGGACGCCCGCCAGCGCCTCCTGGCACGGTCCGTGTGGGCTGCTGCACCGCAACGAGGTGTGGCACGCCTGGCTGTTCCGGGCCACGGACTTCTGCTGGCAGGCGGTCGAGTCCCTGGAGAAGTCCCATCCGTACGAGATCGAGGCCGCCGTGGCCTTCCTCGACTCCGCCCCGGACCGCCCGCGCGCGGAGGCGGCCGCAGACCGCCTTGGCCGCCTGGTCC
>KE354825.1 GCA_000415505.1 Streptomyces afghaniensis 772 | reverse complement strand
ACCTCGCGCGCGACCTGCACGGTGAGCGCAGGGGCAGCACCGCGCGCGGTGGGGCTTGACCAGGACCGCGTTGCCCGGTGGCGAGGAGGCGAACAGCCCGGGTAGCCGTTCCACTCGGAACGGTGTTGCAGCCGATCGACCAGGCCGATGCCGCGCGGACGGGCGTGAACTGCTTCGTCATGGCCAGCGGGTCGCGCTTGCCCTGGGGCTTGGTCCACTCGGCGTTGTCGGGCGTGCGCACCTGCTCCACGTAGGCGGTACGCCACCGCCTCCAGGCCGCGGTCCTGCGTGTGCGGCCGCCGCCTGGAACGCCATCATGAACGCCTGG
>KE354824.1 GCA_000415505.1 Streptomyces afghaniensis 772 | reverse complement strand
GAAGACCGTACGCCGGGTGATCAGGTCGGTCTCCAGGCACAGGCCGCCGAAGAGGTGGACGGCGACGGGCCCTTCGCCCGGCCCGGCTGCGCTTCTGGGGACGACGACGGGGTCCATCAGCACTCCGTGGTCCTCCAGGGCGATGTCGTCCGCCTTCGCGGCCAGCCGTACGAGCAGTGCGCCGCCCCCCTCCTGGGAGCGGACCTCCAGCACCTTCGCCAGGGTCAGCCCGCACTGGTCCAGCAGCGCCCGGCCGGGCTCACTGTGCAGGTCGTACAGGTGCTCCAGCAGCAGCGCGGCCAGCGGACGGCCACCCGAGGGAGGCGGCGGGCTGGGCCAGCAGTTCGTCCAGATAGGCAGCGCCGGCGACGGACCGGTGGGCGGGTAGAGACCGAGCGCGCCGCGCGAGGGTGCCGGACTC
>KE354823.1 GCA_000415505.1 Streptomyces afghaniensis 772 | reverse complement strand
TGCTCGCGCCCGAGCTGACGTCCGGGACCAGCACGGGCCGGCGCCACCCGGCCCGTAAGGCACACCCCAACCCCTTCTCCCGCCCTCCTCCCACGGGCACCCCCACTGTCCGCGCACCACTGCCTGAACACCTCTGTCTGCATCCCCCAGGAGCACAGGAGCCCGCCACGTGAATCAGCCTGCTGAAACCCAGCCCCAGGTGAGTCTGGCGCAGTCCTCCCCCACCGTCGGCACGTTCCGCGAGCGGGGCGGCGCGCTGGAGTGGAGCGGC
>KE354822.1 GCA_000415505.1 Streptomyces afghaniensis 772 | reverse complement strand
GTGGCCGACGTCGAGGAAGGCCCGGCCACGTGCCCCGGCGACGGCGAAGGCCGCGGCGTCGGCCGCCAGCACCCAGCGGGCCCGACCACGGCGACCATGGCACCGCCGACCGCGGCACGCCCAGGCCGCACCCTGCATCGCCATCCGGAAGACCGCGAACGCGCGGCCCGCCTGCTCGCCCGAGACGGAGGACATCAGCATGCCCTCGGCGGCCGGTCCGAAGAAGGCCTGGCCGGTGCCGCCGAGGGCGGCGAGCAGCATCATCTGCCACA
>KE354821.1 GCA_000415505.1 Streptomyces afghaniensis 772 | reverse complement strand
GGACCGCCGCGCCCCCGCCCCGCACCGCACGGCTGCGCAACCGCATCCCCGAGCCCGACGAGGAACCCGACCTCCTCGGCCAGTACCTCACGCAGATCGCGGCGACACCGCTGCTCACGGCGGAGGACGAGGTCCTGCTGGCCCGGCGGCTGGAGGCCGGCGTGCGGGCGCTGGAGGAACTGGAACGGGCCGACGCAGGTGAGCTCGACCTCGCGCCGGAGCGGCGGGGAGAGCTGGAGGAGGCCGCCCGGGACGGGCAGGCCGCCAAGGACCACATGGTCCGGGCCAACCTCCGGCTCGTCGTCTCGATGGCCAAACGGCACGC
>KE354820.1 GCA_000415505.1 Streptomyces afghaniensis 772 | reverse complement strand
GGTGGGCGTCGGACGTCGCGTCGTCGTAGGGGTTGGGGGTGGCCGGGACCTGGAGGCGGTGGACCGGGCCGGTGCCCAGGCGGGCGTAGCCGCGGCCGGGTGGGGCCTGGTCCACGGGAGTGGTGTGCGGGGGGACGCCCAGGACGGACTCGACCTGGTCGGCCGTCGCCGGGCCGAGGACCACGCGCGCGCGGGTGTGCTGCCGTACGGGGTCGTGAGGGTGTCGACGCAGTCGAGCTGGTCGGCCACCACCACCGTCACGTTCGCCGGG
>KE354819.1 GCA_000415505.1 Streptomyces afghaniensis 772 | reverse complement strand
GGATGGTCAGCCCTTCGCCGGGCGCCCAGCCGGGGGCGGAGCCCTCGGTGAGCGGGAGCGCCGTGAGGCCCATGCCGGGCACCTCCGGGACGACGACATGGAGCCGGCCGTCCTCCCGGACCGCGGGGAGCCCCTGGGGTACGAGCCCCGGGTCGTCGACGGTCAGCACGTCACGGCGCTCCCAGGTAGCGGAGTTGAACACGACCAGGTCGGGGCCGTCGCCCGGGGTGACTTGGTCGGCCAGTGCCTGGGTCGCGTCGGCGTGCACGC
>KE354818.1 GCA_000415505.1 Streptomyces afghaniensis 772 | reverse complement strand
ATCCCGGCGGCCCGCCGGCTCGGGTACGCGACGCCGTGCCCGCCGGAAGGCGGAGACGGAGCGGACTACCGCGCCCAGGTTGCGCGGTCGGTGACACCGTCCGAGCGCGACGATCAGCGGGGTCCTCGCCGTCGTCGAGGGCGGCGTCGGCGAGGTCCTGCGGTGGGCGTACTCGTACGCGGGACCTGGAGCACGAGCCCCTGGTGGTTCAGCCCGTTCGTCATCCGGTCGAGCTCGGGCGGGGGGCTCCATGAGGTTGATCCCGCCGCGCTCGGCGGCGAGCTGGAGGGCCTCACGGACGCGCTCGTCGTTGTCGATGAACTGCTGGACGTACAGCGTGGAAGCGGGCACGCCGTCGCGCAGCGCCTCGTAGACCGGGTTGCGGC
>KE354817.1 GCA_000415505.1 Streptomyces afghaniensis 772 | reverse complement strand
GCAGCCGCCGTACGGCGTGGGGCGTCGTGACCAGCGCACCGCGCGCGTCCGGCGGGGCCGTCCGAAGGCCCGTTCCGAAGTCGTCGGCGACCGGGGGAAGTGGGCCGACGGTGCCGCTCGGCGTCCCACCGCCGGCTCGACCCACGACGGGCTCGATACCGGAGATGATCAGCCCGCCACCACCGACTTGTGGGCGTCACGCCCGATCAGCAGCTTCTCGTGCGGCCCGGCGACCGACAGCATCGCGGCCTTCACCGACAGGGAACTGCCGCAGGTGCTGAAGAACGTGT
>KE354816.1 GCA_000415505.1 Streptomyces afghaniensis 772 | reverse complement strand
CCGGGGGAGTCAACGCGCTGGACACGCACTGGAATCTGGCAGAGGGGCTGGAGCGGCTGACCGTCTCGCGCCCCGCATCGTGGCGGGAGATCGCCGTGCCGGACGCGCCGGGGCTGGGTGTCGAGCTCGACATGGACCGGCTGCTGGCGGCGCACGAGCTGTACCGGGAGAAGGGGGTGGGGGCTCGGGACGATGCGGTG
>KE354815.1 GCA_000415505.1 Streptomyces afghaniensis 772 | reverse complement strand
GGGCCGACCACGTCCTCGTACGTCTTGGCCGTCCTAGGACAGCCGTGCGGCGAGCCACGTGCCGCCGGGACGGGGTCCGGCGGGGGCGGTCACCGTGATGTCCGTGAGGGTGAAGCCGCCGGGGCCGAGTGTGTACGGGAGTGTGGCGGGCTCGGCGCTCCAGCCGGGCGGCACCTCGAAGGCCACCGTGCCCGACACGGGCGCGTCGGTGAGCTCCGAGGAGACCCGGACGGTCGCGGTGACCGGGCCGTCGGCGGTGAGGGCGATGGGGG
>KE354814.1 GCA_000415505.1 Streptomyces afghaniensis 772 | reverse complement strand
TGCCGGGCACGTGGCCACGACGACGCTGCTGCGCGAGCCGCTGGACGTGGCCATGCCGCCGGCGACCCCCTGGCCACCAAGCGCCGCCGTCACCCCGCGCGACGTGGCCGACCGACGCCGTCGGATCACCGTGCATGAGGGTTCCCGTCCTGGCGACGATCGAGGCCATCGCCGCCGCGGCGGGCCGCAGGCTCCATCTCGCCCATCGCATCAACGAGTTCTCGGTGGTCGCC
>KE354813.1 GCA_000415505.1 Streptomyces afghaniensis 772 | reverse complement strand
TACCTGGACGATCCCGCGAAGACGGCCGCCGTCTTCGTGCCCGACCCGGTTCAGCACGACGCAGGGCGCCCGCATGTACGCCACCGGCGACGTCGTGCGCTACCTGCCCGACGGAGAGCTGGAGTTCCTCGGACGGCGCGACCACCAGGTCAAGATCCGCGGACAGCGCATCGAACTCGGCGAGATCGAGAACGCGCTGCGTGAACAACCCGGTGTGACCGACGCCGTCGTCCTCGCCCGGCCCGACGCCGCAGGCGGCACCGCCCTCGTCGGCTATGTCGTCGGCGACGTGAACCCGGCGGAGGTCCGCCTGGCGCTGGCCCGCACCCTGCCGGAAGCGATGATCCCCTCGGTGCTCATCCGTCTCGACGCGATGCCCCTCACGCCGAACGGCAAAACCAACCGCGCGGCCCTTCCGGAGCCGGACTTCTCCGGGGCTCAGGCTGCCTACCGCGCGCCCGGCACCTCAGAGGAAAGTCGTCTCGCCGAGTTGTTCGCCGAGGTGCTCGGTGTCGAGCGGGTCGGTCTGGACGACGACTTCTTCGCGCTGGGCGGCCACTCCCTGCTGGCCACGCAGCTCATCGCCCGCATCCGCTCCACCTTCGATGTCCAGCTCCCCCTGCGCGCACTCTTCGAGACCCCCGTCCTGGAGCCCCTGGCCGCTGTGCTCCGGTCGGCCAAACGCGTAGGAGCGCTGCCCGAATTGCGTCCTGTGCGGCGGGAGGGACCACTGCCGCTGTCCTTCGCTCAGCAACGCATGTGGTTCCTGCACCAGCTGGAACCGGACAGCTCCCTCTACAACGTCCCGGCCGCGGTGCGCCTGAGTGGCCCGATGGACGTCGAACGGCTGCGTGAAGCCCTGCTCACGGTGGCCGGCCGGCACGAAACACTGCGCACACGATTCGAGGAACACACCTCGAGGACCGG
>KE354812.1 GCA_000415505.1 Streptomyces afghaniensis 772 | reverse complement strand
CACCGCCAAGGACCGCGCCGGGTCCTGAAGGAACGCATCCTCGGCAAGGGCGCGCCGGGACCGGTCGACGCGTTCCTGCGCAAGGGCGCCGACTTCGTGACCGCGCCCAGTGTCGAACAGCTCGTCGAGAAGATGAACGAGCTCACCGACAAGCCGCTGCTCGACGCGGCCGGGATCCGCCGCCAGATCGAGGCCCGCGACCTGCAGATCGCCAACCCCTACGCCAAGGACGCCCAGGTGCAGGGCATCCGCAACGCCCGCCGCTACATCGGTGACCGCCTCGGCCGGGTCGCCACCCCGCACCGCATCCTCGACCCGGCGGCCGGCCCCCTCATCGGCGTC
>KE354811.1 GCA_000415505.1 Streptomyces afghaniensis 772 | reverse complement strand
GCCGTAAGCCGTCACGTTCGACGCGTGCCGGACGGCCGGCTTCATGGGCCCGCGATTCTGACGTGCTTGCGAAAGGCGGCCGACCCCACCATGGCCGGGAAGAGCCTCCGGGACTGGTGGACTTCCGGTGCCGGACCCGTTTCACCTGCGGTGCGACTCGGGTCCGGCACTGGATGCGGGGTGGCCGTGAGGGTTCAGGTGCGTCCGCACTGTCTCGGCGGCTGAGGATCGGCCGGGGGTAACGGAGTTAGGTGAGTTCGGTGACATCAGCAACGAAGAGCGATCCGCCGCTGGTGATTCCAGTCGGTGACTTCGGCAGGGCCATGTCACGCCAACTGATCGCCGAGATGCCATCGGCGACGGTCGTGGATCACGCGACCGCTTGCTCTGCGGATACCTCA
>KE354810.1 GCA_000415505.1 Streptomyces afghaniensis 772 | reverse complement strand
GCCCAGGGACGAGGCCGTCGCGGACAGGGCGAGGAACGCCGAACCGGGGATGCCCGCCACCCCCTTCGCTGGTCAGCATCAGCACCAGGACCACGGTGATCTGCTGGCCCGGGCGTCAGATCCACGCCCACGGCCTGGGCGATGAACAGCGTGCCGATGGACAGGTAGAGCGAGGCACCGTCGAGGTTGAAGGAGTAGCCCGTGGGCAGCACCAGGCCCACCGCGTCGTCGCGGGCACCGGCCCGGCGCAGCTTCTGCATCACGCGCGGCATGACCGACTCGGTGGACGCGGTGCCGAGCGCCAGCAGCATCTCCTCGCGGATGTAGCGCAGGAACTTCCAGAGGCTGAGCCCGGTCACCAT
>KE354809.1 GCA_000415505.1 Streptomyces afghaniensis 772 | reverse complement strand
ACTCGGCCGCGCTGAACGAGATCCCCCACGGAGATCACCGACGGCCGCCGAGGTCGACGGGCCGGGGGGCCGTTGCGCCGCATGTGGCACATCACCTCCCCACTGATCCGCCGCTCCATCGCCACGAACCTGATGCTCAACACCCTCCAGACCCTGTCGGTCTTCGGGCTGATCTGGGTGATGACCAGGGGCGGCCCGGGCGGCAAGAGCCAGACGCTGCCCCTCTTCATGTACGAACAGGCCTTCCAGAACAGCCTGATCGGCTACGGCACGGCGGTGGCCCTGCTGCTCCTCCTGGTCGGCTCCCTCTTCTCCCTCG
>KE354808.1 GCA_000415505.1 Streptomyces afghaniensis 772 | reverse complement strand
GGGGGTGGCTGGCCGTCATCAAGTCACCCGACGGCCGGCGTGCTGACGGTGGAGCGGGAGGGGCGGGAGTCGTCGCCTGCTGCCAGCTGGAGCACCGGGGCGGACCACGCCTACTTCGGGAGTGTTCGCGGTCAGCCCCCGGCTCCAGGGCGCGGGCCTGGGCAAGGTGATCATCGCGGAGGCGGAGCGGCTGGCCCGTGAGACGTGGGGCGCGACGGAGATGCACATG
>KE354807.1 GCA_000415505.1 Streptomyces afghaniensis 772 | reverse complement strand
AGCGGTCCTCGGTCGCGCTGAAGACGGGGCCTACCGTGTGGATGACCCAGCGGGCGTCCAGGTCACCTGCGGTGGTGGCTACCGCCTGACCCGTGCGCAGGCCCTTGCCGTACCGCGAGGCGTGCAGCTTGCGGCACTCCTCCAGGATGGCGGGCCGCCGCGCCGGTGGATCGCTCCGTCGACGCCTCCCCGCCAGCAGCGAGGAGTTGGCCGCGTTGACGATGGCGTCGGCGCTCTCGCGGGT
>KE354806.1 GCA_000415505.1 Streptomyces afghaniensis 772 | reverse complement strand
CCGGACCGGGCACCCGGCCCTCGCCGTCGAGGACCTCAGCGCACGCAGGGCGACGTGCTACGGCTCCTGGCCGAGATGAGGTCGACGGAGGAGATCGCCGCCGACCTGCACGTGTCCGTGAACACGGTGAAGACCCACCTCAAGAGCATCTACCGCAAGCTCGCGGTCAGCCGCCGCAGCGACGCGGTGCGCCGCGCCCGCGAACGGCGGCTGCTGTGAGGTTCACCTGCGCCGGGTGACAGCGCACGGCGCGC
>KE354805.1 GCA_000415505.1 Streptomyces afghaniensis 772 | reverse complement strand
CCATCGCCTTCACCGGTGTCGCGCCTGCTGGCCGCCGGGCGTCGTCCCGGACGTCACCAGCGTGCTGCTGATCCTCGCGCTGGCCGGCGTCGGCGCGGGCGATGTCCGCCAACATCGGCCACACACTGCTCGACCAGGAGACCGAGGAGTACCGGCGGTCCCGTACGACGGAGCACCTGCACGCGGTCTCCGGGTCTGCGTGGCGCTCGGCGCCGTGATCGCCCCGGTGGTGGCGGCGGGGATCGGGCCGCACCGGCTGGAGAGCGGCAAGTTCGTCTTCGCGCACGGCGGCGCGGCCTTCACGCTGATGCTGGCCGGCGCCCTGCTGCTGCCGGTGGCCGCGCTGGTGCTGGCCAAGGTCGACGACCG
>KE354804.1 GCA_000415505.1 Streptomyces afghaniensis 772 | reverse complement strand
CGGTGGACGCGCTCGGCCAGCGCCGTCGCCGGACCGATCGTCGCCCGCGATCACCTCGTACCCGCCGCCGAGCTCGCCGGCGCGGTAGTGGCTCAGCGGGCCGCCGGTGCGGGTGAAGGGGCCCTGGTACAGGCGGATGTGGCTCTGGCCGGTGAGCGTCACGTCCGTGTCGCCGTCGCCGTCGAAGTCGCCTGTCGCGATGCCCCGGGAGAAGCCGCCCCACTCGGAGAGGTCGGCCGGCTGCG
>KE354803.1 GCA_000415505.1 Streptomyces afghaniensis 772 | reverse complement strand
ACGTCAAGCGCACGGAGGTCGACACCACGATCACGGCGGCCGGCTGGTACGCCCAGGACTGGCTGCCCATGCCGTACCCGCCGAGCGGCGTCAGCATCCGGGGCAACTGGCGTTACGAGCCCCTGGGCATGACGCTGGTCGGCGACCACGGCCAGAACACACGAGGGCTGACGTATCAGGTCAAGAGCCTGGACGTGCAGCCGACGGCGGATCAGCTGGCCTCGGCCGGGCCCCCGCCGGCGGCCATCGAGCGCGACTTCACCAAGCTGCCCGACTCGCTGCCGCCGGTGGTGGCCCGCACCGCCCGCCAGGTCACCGCGGGCGCCGCCAACCCCTACGACCAGGCGGTCAAGCTCCAGGACTGGTTCGCCGTGACCGGCGGCTTCGAGTACGACACCCAGGTGCAGGTCGGCAGCGGCTCGGAGGGCATCGCCCGCTTCCTGAAGGACAAGCAGGGCTTCTGCGTGCACTTCTCCTTCGCCATGGCGGCGATGGCCCGCTCCCTGGGCATACCGGCCCGGGTCGCGGTGGGCTTCGCACCGGTTCCCGCAGGCGGACGGCTCGGTGTCGGTGGGCTGCGCGACGCGCACGCTCGGCCGAGCT
>KE354802.1 GCA_000415505.1 Streptomyces afghaniensis 772 | reverse complement strand
GTGGTAGTCGGGTTACCGTTCGAGTGGCCGTTGCGGGCTTTTCCCGTTTTGACACGGGGGCGGGAGTGTACCGTCACACTCCGCAGCGTCACCACGACCCGACCCCGGGACGGCGAACCCTGGGGAGGGCCCCAGCGTCGACCGGAGAGAAGAGCGAAGTTGTCCCCGACCAGCGAGACCGCACAGGGCGGCCGCCGACTCGTCATCGTCGAGTCGCCTGCCAAGGCGAAGACGATCAAGGGCTAC
>KE354801.1 GCA_000415505.1 Streptomyces afghaniensis 772 | reverse complement strand
CGAAGCTGCCCGTGCACATGATCCCGGGCCTGGTGATGCCGGTTGAAGCACTGCCTCTTACGGTGAACGGCAAGCTGGATCGAAAGGCCTTGGCGGAGCAGGCACTTGGGGGCGCGGGGCTGTATCAGGTTGCGGCTCCGCCGCGGGGCGCGACAAGCCACGACGCACCCGCAGACGAAAGCTCAGCTGTAGCCGCACTCGTCGACATCTTCACCCAGACACTGCCCGGCACGGAGGTGGACGCAGAC
>KE354800.1 GCA_000415505.1 Streptomyces afghaniensis 772 | reverse complement strand
GACCGAACCCCTCGAGCTGCGTGCTGAGCGGGGTCCGGCAAGATCCAGCCGCCGTCCATGGCCGCGTACACGTACGTCTTCGGGGCCGGCCCGCTCGGGTTGCTGTACGCCTGGGCCCTGAGCCTGAAGGGGCTCGCCCCCGCCGTGATCGAGACGTCGCCCGAACGACTGTCGTTCGCGCAGGACCGGTTGCCGGACGGGGCCCGCGCCTACGCTTCCCTCGACGACGCCCGCAGCAGCCATTTCGGCAGTACGGACGC
>KE354799.1 GCA_000415505.1 Streptomyces afghaniensis 772 | reverse complement strand
GTGCGCGGGCAGAGACAGGGCGGACCACGGCGCTCGGACCCGCGCCTCGCCCGGCGAGGCAGGCGGGCCAGGCGGTTGGAGCGCTCGTCCAGTTCGGCGTACGTCAGTCGGATGCCCTCGTACACGACAGCCGTGCTGTGGGGGCTGCGCTCGACTTGGCGGGCGAACAGTTCGGGGAGCGTGGCATCCGGAATTTCCGCTGTACGCATCTCACCGAGCAGCTCTTCCCGCTCGCCCGGCAGCAGCGCCGACACCTCTCGGACGGGACGCGACGGCGCGGTCGCCAGGGCCGCGAGCACAGCGGCGAAACGGTCCAGGAGCGCACGGGCCCCGCTCTCGTCATGGACGTCGGGCCGGTAGGACAGCCGAACCGCCAGGCTGCGGCCGGGCAGTACGGAGAGGGTCAGCGGG
>KE354798.1 GCA_000415505.1 Streptomyces afghaniensis 772 | reverse complement strand
CTCTACGGCCACGAAGGCGACGGCGAGGACGACGCCCAGCACCGCGAGCGCGACGATCTGCGCGGACCCCCAGCCCCACGGTCGTGCCCCCGACGGGAGGCGACGAGCACCAGGCAGGTGGCGACGGCCGCGATGAGGAACGTGCCGAGGTAGTCGATGACGTGCCGCTGCGTCCGGCGCGGGATGTGCAGCACGGCCGCGATCACGGCGAGCGCGACGACCCCGACGGGCAGGTTGACGTAGAACACCCAGCGCCAGCTCGCGTGCTGGGTGAACAGCCCGCCGAGCAGCGGCCCGAGCACACTGGTGGCGCCGAACACGGCCCCGAACAGCCCCTGGTAACGCCCGCGTTCACGAGGCGGGACGAGATCCCCGACGATGGC
>KE354797.1 GCA_000415505.1 Streptomyces afghaniensis 772 | reverse complement strand
CGCGCCGGCCGTCCGTCGACGCTCAGTGCTCCGCGGCGTATTCGCGTCCGGTGCGCACGGCGAGCTCGGCCGCCTGCCGGCGTCCAGGCCGAGCTGCCCCTGCACCTTCCACGACGATCCGGCCCTGACGCGCGCTGTGCAGGACCGTCCTTGAGGGTGTGCGCCTCGGCCCTGCCGTACGCGTATCCGTACGGCAGCACGAGCGCTGTCGGGGAGAAGCGGTGACCACCCAGATGGGTGGCCTCCCAGACGCCCTCGACCCCGGACGTGGCGAGTTCGGCCGCGAGAGGGCGGCCGAGGAGCGCGCAGCAGCGGTCGCGCTTGCCGTTGGTGCAGACGAGGGCGAGCGGATCGCCGTTGTGGGGCCGTCCCCCGAGCACCG
>KE354796.1 GCA_000415505.1 Streptomyces afghaniensis 772 | reverse complement strand
CCGTCGGGCCCGGCACAGGAACTCCAGATGGACGCGGGAGACGAACACAGCCAGTCGTCCGGCGTGGAGAGCCGGCACACCGACTTGTCGCGGCCCACCCGCAGCACGGCGCCCGGCTCGCTGGGCGCGTCGGCCATGAGCATGCCGGCCGTGGCACCCTCCTCCGCCGCGGACACGGCGGCCATGGTGAGTTCGAGCACGTGCGCTCCTCCTGAGACGTCCTGGTGGGACTGCAAGCCCGCCGCATGATAAAACGCCCGGCTGCACGGTGTCCGGCACAATGGGTTCATGACCGAGCGAAAGCCACCCGGCGTCGACTTCGAGTCCTGGGTCGACAAACAGATCCGTGACGCGGAGACACGCGGGGAGTTCGAGCGGCTGCCGG
>KE354795.1 GCA_000415505.1 Streptomyces afghaniensis 772 | reverse complement strand
TACCCTGCGGCTGCGGGCTGGAGGAGACCCCGGCGTTCGCGGCCGAGGTCGAGAAGGCCGAGACCAACGCCCCAACGGTGCCGCTGCGCGAGATGATCACCGGCCAGTGGCGCGCGCTGCTGCTCTGCGTCGGCCTGGTGCTGGTCTTCAACGTCACCGACTACATGCTGCTGTCGTACGTGCCGAGCTACCTGACCGGTCAGCTCCACTACGACGAGACGCACGGCCTGCTCGTCGTCCTCGGCGT
>KE354794.1 GCA_000415505.1 Streptomyces afghaniensis 772 | reverse complement strand
AGGGAGTTCGACGACCTCATAGAGGGCGTGACGGGCCCGTCCGCCCGGGGGCCCGAGGGGTGCGTGCCAGCGCCTCGGCCCGGTCGGCCTCGCCCCCGTCCGCCATGATGCGCACGATCGAGCACAGCGTCGCCCACGCGACATCCGCCGTGGGGATCTGCCGGGCCAGTTCCTCGGCCTGCTCGTAGCGCCCGGCTCTCGCCCGGGCCTGTGCCACCTCCCGCAGCACGTGGTGCTCTCTGCCAGGGCCGACCGTGTCGAGCAGTGCCTCGGCCCGGTCGAGCTGCCCGGCCCACGCCAGCCACCCGGCCA
>KE354793.1 GCA_000415505.1 Streptomyces afghaniensis 772 | reverse complement strand
GGACAGCGGGCCTCCGGGCCCGAGGCAGCCGGCCGGAGCTCAAACCCGTCGCCACCCGTACGGAGCAGTCGCCGCCTCCCTGAGGATGCGGGGGGCCCACCGTGCGGGGGAGGCTCCAGGCGTCTGGAGGTTCACGATGGGTTCTCTGAAAGTCACTGTCTGTACGAGCGTCCTGGTCGCGGCCGTCCTCACCCCGGCGGCGTACGCGGTGGACGCAGGGGGCGTCTCGGTGACCCCGGCG
>KE354792.1 GCA_000415505.1 Streptomyces afghaniensis 772 | reverse complement strand
GAGCGGTTGGGAACGGCCATTGGGGGGAGGATCGGACTGCTCTCTCCCCCCCCCGCCGACAGCAGCGGCCCACGGGCGGAGTCGGGCCCGTGGTCACACCCCGAGCACCACCGTCCCCGAAGAGCAGAACCACCCACCCGTCCCCGACGCCACCCCCAGCCGCGGCAGCGCCCCGTCGGCACCCCGCCGCACCTGCCGCTCCCCGCCCTCCCCGCGCAACTGCCGCACCGCCTCCACCAGCAGGAACAACCCCCGCATCCCCGGATGCTGGGCCGACAGCCCGCCCCCGTCGGTGTTCACCGGAAGGCCGCCGC
>KE354791.1 GCA_000415505.1 Streptomyces afghaniensis 772 | reverse complement strand
CGCTCGTCACGCGTCCACCGGCGCGACCGCGCCGTCGGCGGCGACGAGCCCAGGCAGGCGACCGCGGAGAGGGCGGTAGTCGGGCGGAACAGCACCAGCAGGACGGGGAGGCGCGGCAGTGGCCGTCTGGGCGGACAGATAACTGGAACCCCAGACGAGCGCGACAAGGAGGAGTACCGCATCGGTACGGCGGACGTCGGACACGCGCCTACGGTGCACCGGAGACATCCATGAAGCCCAGTACCAGTCTCTAAACGATCATTTAGCAGAGCTACATCGTCCCTACACTGAGGCGATGGACGAACGTCAGCTGCGGATCCT
>KE354790.1 GCA_000415505.1 Streptomyces afghaniensis 772 | reverse complement strand
GATCGCCCGGCCGTCCGCCGCCCGGCCCACGCGTCCAGGTTCCGCCCGTCCGCCTCCGGTTCGCCCGTGAGCACCCCCGTGCGCCGCCACCGGAAGCTGAGCCGACCACTCCTCCCGCAGTTCCACGGTCCGGTCAGGCGGTTCGGCGCCCGTGTCGAGGTCGCGATCGTCTGCATTCCGCCCCCGTCGCCCCGCCGCATACGATGCGCACAGCCGTACGTCGGTTTCCGCACGGCCGCT
>KE354789.1 GCA_000415505.1 Streptomyces afghaniensis 772 | reverse complement strand
GAACGACACCGGCGAGCACCACGGAGATCGAGCCGGTGCCCAGGTTGCCCTGAGGGAGACCAGCCCCAGCGGCAACGTGTAGTTCTGGCCCGATGTCTCGAGGATCAGCGGCCGGAAGAACTCGTTCCAGTGGTAGTTGAAGGCCAGGACGCCGACGATCGCGAGGCCCGGCGCGGCCAGCGGGGCGTACACCGACCGGAACGTCCGCCAGGGCC
>KE354788.1 GCA_000415505.1 Streptomyces afghaniensis 772 | reverse complement strand
GCCGGATCACCCGCTGGCAGGACATCGAGTACCACGCGCCCTGCCTGTATCTGCTGCACAGCCGCATCGCGCCGGTCGGTGTGCTGCCCGAGCCGGACGGCAGGCGACCCGAACGGCTTCCACACCGAGATCACCTACGCGATCACCCCGTCCGGAGACGGCAAGGTGTACGACTTCTGGGCCGTCTCCCGCGACTGGGCGACCGACGACGCCGAG
>KE354787.1 GCA_000415505.1 Streptomyces afghaniensis 772 | reverse complement strand
GCAAGGTCGACGAGTTCGCCTGCGAGGAGCTGCCCGAGCCGGAGCCGGTGCCCGGCGGTGACGACCCGGCCGAGCAGCAGGCGCTGCGTGATGCGATGTGGCGGGCGATCATGCGGCTGCCTGCCCGGCAGCGGGCGATGGTGGTCCTCAGGTACTACGAGGACCTCAGCGAGGTCCAGACGGCGGAGGTGCTCGGTGTCTCGGTGGGCACGGTGAAGTCGGCCGTCTCCCGTGCGCTCGGCAAGCTCCGTGAGGACGCTGAGCTGGGGCTTGTGCGTCAGTG
>KE354786.1 GCA_000415505.1 Streptomyces afghaniensis 772 | reverse complement strand
CTGGCGGACTCCGCGACCGACCGAGCCCAGGGCCGGACGGCCTCACGCCTTCGGCCGTGAGGTCTACGGGAGATGAACCGGCTCGGCATGCTCGTCGACCTCTCCCACGTTGGCCGCGACGACCATGCGCGACGCGCTCGACGTCGAGCTCGCCCCGGTGATCCTTGTCCCACTCCTCGGCACGGGCCGTGTGCGACACCCGCGCAAGTCCCGGACGACGTCCTCGGAGCGGCTGCCCGGCAACGCGGCATGGCGATGGTGACGTTCGTGCCGAAGTTCGTGCTCCAGGCCGCCGTCGACTGGACGGCCGAGGCCGACGAGAACATGCGCGCCACGGCTTCCACACCTCGACACCACCGCGGAGCCATGA
>KE354785.1 GCA_000415505.1 Streptomyces afghaniensis 772 | reverse complement strand
GCCGAGGGGGTGCGGATCGTCAGCGACGTGGTGGGAGTGCCGTACGACGAGGTGCGGATCGGGATGCCGGTGCGCCTCGGAATTCCGGCGGTACGACGACGAGCTGGTGCTGCCGGTCTTCCAGGGGGTGACGAGGTGAACCCCGGGGACCGCCTCCCGCCGCTGGAGATCCCGATCACCCGCACCCTGATCGTCGCCGGGGCGATCGCCTCCCGGGACTACCAGGACGTGCACCACGACCCGGAGCTGGCCCGGCAGAAGGGCTCCCCCGACATC
>KE354784.1 GCA_000415505.1 Streptomyces afghaniensis 772 | reverse complement strand
GCGGGAGCTGGCCTGGCTTCCCGGGTACGAGGGCGTCAACCCCGGTACCGGGTCGGAAACGGGGCGGCGGACCAGCTCCAGCTCGACGTGTACGGCGAGGTGATCGAGACCCTGTACCTCGCGCACCAGAGCGGTGTCGCCCACTGCGCCGACACTGCGGTCCTGCACCAGCGCCTCGTCGAGCACCTGGCGCAGCGCTGGCAGGAGCCTGACGAGGGAATCTGGGAGATCCGCGGGGCACGCCGGCACTTCGTCCACTCCAAGGTGATGGCCTGGGTCGCGGTCGACCGCACCATCCGCCTGGCGGAAGTCGGTGCCCTCGACGTGGACCTGCCCCCCTTGGTCGAGTTGCGGGCCACGATCCACCATGAGGTCTG
>KE354783.1 GCA_000415505.1 Streptomyces afghaniensis 772 | reverse complement strand
CTTCGACAACGCGATCAAGTACGCCGGAGCGGCGCCGCGTCGGAGGCACGTTGTGTCGACCGAGGGCGCGGACGCGGTGTTCGAGGTGGAGGACGACGGACCGGGCCCTGGACTCGGGTGGAACGTCTCCCGGCGGGGCGACCCGCTTCTGGCGCTCGGAGCGCCACCGCGAGGTACGCGGCAGCGGCCTCGGCCTGGCGATCGCCGAGTGGCTGGTGGCCGGTCACGCCGGACACGTCGCGTTCACGGCGGCCGAACCGCACGGCCTGCGGGTCCGGGTCGTGCTTCCGAAGGGGCACGCGGTATGACCGGCCCCGCCCGCCCCACGACCCGTCCGCACCGTGCTGCGCGCCGCACTCGGCGCGGCGGGCACCGGCCTGCTC
>KE354782.1 GCA_000415505.1 Streptomyces afghaniensis 772 | reverse complement strand
CTGCTGACCGGCGCGAGCGCGGTATGGAACGTCGGCGGAGGTGGGGACCCTCCAGCGGCTCCGGTCCGGGCTCCGTGGGCAGCGGCTCCGCGGTCTCCGGCTCCATGAGCAGCGCACCCGGCGGGCCCGAGCTGTCGGCCTCGGACCTGCTGGGCGCCGTGTCCCACACCGACACCACCTTCGACACCCTCGGCTGCGCGGGCATCGCGATCCTCGTGATCGTGGCCGCGACGGCGGCGATGGACCGCCTGCCGCTACTGCGCCGCCTGGCGAAGCCGGTCATCGCCGTGGGCACCATGTCCCTGACCGCCTACGTAGGCCACTTCCTCGCACAGTCCGCGTGGCCCGCTTCCGGCGCTGGCACCACGACGTCCTGGGTACCCGTGCTCACGTACATCGTG
>KE354781.1 GCA_000415505.1 Streptomyces afghaniensis 772 | reverse complement strand
CCGGGAGCGCAGCGGCCCGTCGTACACCGAGCGGGGACACCGTCGGCGGGGCGGCGGGCGGCTGTCCAGCACGGCGTACTGGTTTCCTCCGGTGGTCTCGTCGACCCGCCGTGCGATGAGCCCGTCGTCCCAGGTGCCCTGGGAGAGTGCGGAGCCCTGGGAGCTTGTGGAGCCCCGGGGAGTCCGTAGGGGCGGAGGAGTCTCCGTCCGGCACGCGCGCGTGGGTGCCGTCCGTGCTCTCGGCCTCGGAGGCGTTCCGCGGGGGCCTTCGCCGACGGGTTCGCGGCGGCTGCCGCCTTGTGCG
>KE354780.1 GCA_000415505.1 Streptomyces afghaniensis 772 | reverse complement strand
GGCCCCACGATCGAGGTCGAGCCGAGCCCCCGCCGAAGCGGCTGCCCCCTACGCCCACGCCCTGGAGGCCGCGGTCGTCGACGGTGACCAGGACCTGGCCGACGGCCGGCTGGTGCTGCTGCACGACCCGGCGGGGCACGACGCCTGGCAGGGCACGTTCCGGCTGGTGACGCTGGTGCGCGCGGAACTGGAGCCGGAGATGGCCGCGGACCCGCTGCTGCCGGAGGTGTGCTGGTCCTGGCTGACCGG
>KE354779.1 GCA_000415505.1 Streptomyces afghaniensis 772 | reverse complement strand
ACGCCAAGTCCCTCTGCCGCACCTGCCCGTTGGTCGAGGCCTGCCTCGCCGGCGCCAGGAGCGGCGTGAGCCCTGGGGCGGTCTGGGGTGGCGAGCTGTTCGTGCAGGGTGTCGTCGTCGCCCGGAAGCGGCCGCGTGGCGCCGCGCAGAACCCGGTTACGGCATGAACACCGCAGGAACGATCGACCGTCCCCTCACGCACGACCCCCACGAAGCAGGCCCCGATGAAGCCGTCCACTGACGAGCCCGCAGGCTCCGCGACCCAAGACTTCACCACCACCGGCGCGAAGGACTCGCGTCAGAACAGGACCCGAGAGATGCAACTCATCCCAGAAGCCATGGCTCGTGCGCATATGCGCGAGCGACTGCAAGAGGCGGAGCGGGAACGCCCGGCCGTG
>KE354778.1 GCA_000415505.1 Streptomyces afghaniensis 772 | reverse complement strand
CCGCGGCGTGCCCCGCCGCGCTGACGTCAGGTCGTAGGCCGCCGGCACGCGCGGCCGGCCCGGGGCCGGACGACGAACGGCTCGGCGGCGTGCAGGCGGTGCAGCTCCGGGGCCGGGATGACCCGCAGCGCCCCGTCCGGATGGACGTCGACGACCCGGGGTGCGGTCAGGACGCCGGCCCAGTCGGTCCCGCCCGGCTCGCGGGCCTCCCACGACCAGCCCCACATCAGTGCCCGGTCCGGCTCCTGGAGCACGGCGGGCGCGTAGAAGTCGCGGCCGTGGTCGAGCAGGCCGCCCGTCCGGGCGGAGAAGCGCAGGTCCGTCGGAGCGCGCCCGGTGTCCAGACGCCCCGTGAGATAGCCGGTGGTCCACGGGTCGCCGTCCCACAGGGACAGGACCAGCACCCACTCGCCGCCCCGCGTCGCG
>KE354777.1 GCA_000415505.1 Streptomyces afghaniensis 772 | reverse complement strand
CGGGGCTGCGGGGACGGGGCCGGGGCGGATCTGGCCCGCTAGTGCGGCCGATGTGCCTCACTCTGCGCTGGGGCGGGGAGTCCGGCCTGCGGTCGAGGAGCCCCGCGCCCTGAGCGGGAGCGAGGCGTCCGCGTCCCCCATTGCCTCCCCGCTGCCCGTTTCCTCGATGCCCTCGCCGACCGGCTCGCCGTCGGCGTCGCCTCGGTCGTCGCGATCCTGGACCCCGGTTGCGTGGTGCTCGGCGGTGAGGTCGGCCGAGCGGGCGGCGACGAACTCGCCGCCCGTGTGCAGGACCGCATCGCCCGGATGACCCCCCTGCCCACGGAGGTACGGACGACCAC
>KE354776.1 GCA_000415505.1 Streptomyces afghaniensis 772 | reverse complement strand
ACCACTCCTTGACGCGAGAACGAGCGTTCTCCGTACCGTAGCAGCCGCCTGCGGAGAACGCGCGTTCGTCCAGCCTGCTGACCAGGGAGATCCGATGACCGACCGCCCGCCGCTGCGCCCTTCGACCGGGACACCGCCGCGCAGAAGGTCCAGGCCGCCGAGGGCGCCTGGAACACCCGCGGCCCGCACAAGGTCGCCCTCGGCCTACTCGGGAAAAACGTCCGTCTGGGCGGCAACCGCGAAAACCTTCCTCACCGGACGTCGCCGAGATCGGTCGAGTTCCTGACCGGGAAGTGGGAGCGGGAGCGGGAGTACGCGCTGCGCAA
>KE354775.1 GCA_000415505.1 Streptomyces afghaniensis 772 | reverse complement strand
CGTTGCGTCGTCGGCGACGCCAGCCACGACGATCTACTCCTTCACGGGCGCGACACCGGACCATCTGCTCGACTTCCGCACCCGCCACCCCGGCGCCACGGTCGTCAAGCTGGTCCGCGACTACCGCTCACCCCCCCACGGTCGTCCACCTCGCCAACGGCCTGCTCGCCCAGGCGAAGGGCCGCGCCGCCGACCATCGCCTGGAGCTCGTCTCCCAGCGCGCCCCGGGGCCCGAGCCGGTGTACGCCGAGTACACGGACGAG
>KE354774.1 GCA_000415505.1 Streptomyces afghaniensis 772 | reverse complement strand
CGTACGCAACGCCGCCCTCGCCACCGAGGACGCCAATCCGGCGCGGCAAGGTGAGCGCGGCCGACGGGCGCCGGGTCTGGGTGCAGCACAGCGACGACGACGGACTCACCTGGTCCGCGCCCAGGGAGATCACCCAGGAGACCAAGGAGCCGCACTGGCGCTGGTACGCCACCACGCCCGGCCACGCCCTCCAGTTGAGCACCGGGCGGATCGTCGTCCCCGCCAACCACTCCCTGCCGCCCACCGGCACGGACAACGGCACGGAGGGCAGGTACAACGGCGGCCACTGCCTGCTCAGCGACGACCGGGGCGCGACCTGGCGGATCGGCTACGTCGACGACAACACCGACGGCTACA
>KE354773.1 GCA_000415505.1 Streptomyces afghaniensis 772 | reverse complement strand
CCCGAGCCCGGCGACGCGGCGTCGGTCTCGGCCTGCGACCAGCCCGGCCCGCCGACCGCGCGCCCCCCAGCGCCTGCCGCACGGACTCCCTCCGCCTCGGCGAGCCCGACGAGCGGCGAGCGCGAAGAGCCGCGACTGCCTCCCGATCGGAGCAGCGCGAGCAACAGATGCTCCCGGCTCCACGACCGTGCCCGCCACCCCCGCCCTCCACATACGCGAACGCGCCCTTGACCACGCTCCGGGCGTCCTTGGTGAACCCGCTCGAACATCAAATGC
>KE354772.1 GCA_000415505.1 Streptomyces afghaniensis 772 | reverse complement strand
CATCGCGCGGACGAATGGCTCGGGCGACGGTGTGCGCGGCGCACCGTGCGATCCGATCCCGAACGCTGAGGTGCCGGCTGGCGTCGCGGTCCAGTCGTACCTGCTCGGGGTCGGGGAACACGGCGGGGTCGTGGTTCGCGGCGACCCACGGGATCAGCACCCGGTCGCCCGCGTGCATCGGGCAGCCGCCGACCTCGACGTCCCGGGTGACCGTGCGCGCCATCGACTGCACGGGGCGAACGCGCGGAGGAACTCCTCGGTCGCGGTGTCCAGCAGATCGGGGGAGTCGATCAGCTTCTGGCGCTGGTCGGGGTGGCGAGCGAGGTGAACGAGGGTCGATCCGGTCAGCGAGGTGGTGGTGTCGACGCCGCCGGCGATGAGCAGGC
>KE354771.1 GCA_000415505.1 Streptomyces afghaniensis 772 | reverse complement strand
GTTCCGGTGAGCGTCGGACGACGTCGTACGACGCTGCCCGGCACCGGACACCACGGAGGACACCATGACGAACACACCCGACGACCCGACCACCGCGCTGCCCGGCCGCCCGCCCGTCGTCGACCCGGCCACCTGGCGAGCCGCCCGTGACGAGCTCCTGGTCCGCGAGAAGGCCCACACCCGCGAGGGCGACGCGATCGCCGCGGCCCAACGCCGGCTGCCCATGGTGGAGTTCGACGGGACGGTCGAGGTCGTCGGACCCGACGGCCCGGTCCCGTTCCTGGACCTGTTCCAGGGCCGCGACGAGCTCGTGGTCTACAAGCACATGTGGTAC
>KE354770.1 GCA_000415505.1 Streptomyces afghaniensis 772 | reverse complement strand
CTCGCCGTCCCCGTGACCACGACGAGCGCGGCGTCGAAAGCCATGGACGCCAGCCTCCGCACCCCGGACCGTACGGGCACGTCGTGCGGCTCGATTCCGGACCACCTCGTCCCACGTCCAGAACCTGCCCCGGCCGGCCCCCAGCGTCTCGACGCCGTCCTCGGACAGCCGCACCCCGCAGGCGGCTCCCGTGGGCTCGGCACCCACGTACACCGAGTCCTCGCCGGTCCAGAACAGGCCGACCATGGCCATGAACGCCTCCCGCAGCTGGCCGGGGAGAGCGGACCTCGCCCCCCGTGTCGCCGTAGAGACGGGTGCGGCGGCGGAGTGCGATCTCGCGACGCTGGGCAAGTACCGCGTCAGAGTGTGGTTGTAACCCGTGTGAACGCCCTGGATGGTGGGACGCCGG
>KE354769.1 GCA_000415505.1 Streptomyces afghaniensis 772 | reverse complement strand
CAGGCGCAGCAGCGTACGCACGGTGGACGGGTCCTGGCGGGGGCGGGGTGTCGTGGCCATCAGCAGCGAGCCTACGGATCGCTACTGACACTGCCACTGAGTTTCCGCCGTACCGGACTCGGCCGTTGGTCCTACGACCTGCGATTTCGAGGGGTCGTACGCCGGCATCAGCCGATCGGCTGATGCCCGTTCGAGCGCGACGGCCGATGCGCCGGCCCGGCCCGCCCCGGGACCCTCGACGCATGTCCGTCATCG
>KE354768.1 GCA_000415505.1 Streptomyces afghaniensis 772 | reverse complement strand
GCCTGGCTGACGCGGGCCGCGGCGGCGACGAACGCGAACTGGAGCCGCCCGCGGCCACGTGCGCACGCCAGATAGCCGACGGCCACCGCGATCAGCGGCCCGTGGTCCTCGTGCCCGGAACGCCGGCACGGCACGGTCGATGGCGTACGCCACGAGCAGCGGGCCCGCCTGCACGACCGCCTGCTGGAGCAGCAGCAGGAGCGTGGTGACCGTGACGCGGGCCTTCATGGGCGCGAGCAGGGAGCGCAGCAGTGCGGCGGTGACGCCCGGAGGCG
>KE354767.1 GCA_000415505.1 Streptomyces afghaniensis 772 | reverse complement strand
GTGCCGGCAGCCGCCTCGTACAGCTCGAGGACCGGCTTACCGAAGACCTTCTGCAGGTCGGCGTCCATGGTGCTGGCCTTGTGCCGGCTCATCGGGCGGCCCTTGCCGACCGCCACGCCGTCGCCGGTGCGGTTGAACCCGCGGGCCGGTTGGGGGCGCTGGTCTGCACCGCAGGCCCGGTGCGGGGCCGAAGGCGGGCGAGGCGCTCTGCGGCGAGGTCCTTCTTCCCCGGGGCGTTCGGGTCGAGGAGCCATCGCACCACCATGGCCCGGCCGTCGCGGGCAGTGACGGCCGCGTTCACCCGGTGGGCG
>KE354766.1 GCA_000415505.1 Streptomyces afghaniensis 772 | reverse complement strand
TGACCCAGCCCGACCGCCCGGCCGGGGCCGTCCCGGGTGTCCTGCTGGTCGCGCCCCCGAGCGGCAGCTCACCGAGACCTGGGGCTCGCTGGAGATCCTGGCGTCGCACGCGGGCCTGGCCATGGAGCGGGTCGCGTTGCGCAAGGAGGTCGTCCGGCGGGAGAACGAGGCGTACTTCCGCACCCTGGTCCGCAACGCCTCCGACGTCATCCTGATCCTGGAGGACGACGACGCGATCCGGTATGCCAGCCCGTCCGCGCGGTCCGTGTTCGGCACCGACGACCTCCTCGGGGTCCCGCTGCCGGAACTGGTGGATCCCGGGGACCGGGAGCGGGCCGCGCGGGAGCTGGCCGCCGTACGGGAGAGGGGCGCGCGGGCCGGACACGACCACTGGTGGGTGCGGCGCCGGGACGGGCGTGTCGAGGTGGAGGTGCGGTGCAGCGACTTCCGGGACGAGCGGACC
>KE354765.1 GCA_000415505.1 Streptomyces afghaniensis 772 | reverse complement strand
TGCTGATGGCCTGGCTGGGGCACTTCTCCGCCGCCTCCAGGATCTCCGGGGCGTCGCCGCTTCTTCGTGCCCGGGCGGACGACACCGAAGCCGTCGACGAACTCGAAGACCCGCGGTGCCCTGTGGACGCACTCGGCGGAGCCGTAGCAGAGCTCGCGGTCGACAGAGAGTTTTTGCCCCTTCATCTCTTTCATCCCCCTCGTCCACCCACCGGCCGATACCGGAAGCCGGTGGGACCCGAGGTGTTGCCTGCCCGGCGCAAGGCCCGCTGAACCGGCTCGCCCTACCGCGCGCCGGCCGCCGCGAGCCAGTGGGCGACCCGGCGTACGGCGGCCTCGTCGAGCCGCTCGGCGAGGGCCTGGACGGTCGCGTCGTCCTCGGCGGAAAGGTCGTAGAGGCCCGCCTTGCCCAGCCCGGACATGAGGA
>KE354764.1 GCA_000415505.1 Streptomyces afghaniensis 772 | reverse complement strand
CCCGGGGGACCAGCTGCTGCTCTACACGACGGCGTATCGGAGCCGGGACCACGCGGCGAGTCTTCCCGCTGCCGGACTGGCTGCGGCGGCAGGGCCTGGAGCAGCCCCGAGCTGCTCGACCGGCTGCACCGGGCTCTGCTGCAGCACAGCGGTGGCAGGCTCGACGACGACATCGCGGCCCTCGCGCTGAGGTCCTCCGACGCGCAGGATCGGGGAAGCGTC
>KE354763.1 GCA_000415505.1 Streptomyces afghaniensis 772 | reverse complement strand
ACCGGCGAACCAGGCCGTCCATCGAGGTCACGGACCGAGGCCCGGGGTCCCCGGCCCGGACGTCTCGGCGCCCGCCATCTTCGAGCGGGCCATCAGCGGCCGCAACTCCACGGGCATCGGCCTGGCCGTGGCCCGCGACCTGGCGGAAGCGGACGGCGGCCGCCTGGAGATGCTCCAGACCAAGCCTCCGGTGTTCGGCCTGTTCCTGTCCCGCACGCCCGTCCGGAAGTCCCTCGGCGGCGAGGACGAGCCGATGATCCGCTGACGCGCGGCGTGGAACGGGCCTACGGCACCCGCTGCCGGGCTGCCCGCGACCGCTTGGCCCGCTCGCCCTTCAGGATCGATTCCGCGTCCGCCACCGCCTCACGGACCGGAAGGGCGCGGAACACCCAGCTGCGGTACGACCAGAAGCGGAACAGAGT
>KE354762.1 GCA_000415505.1 Streptomyces afghaniensis 772 | reverse complement strand
GGCCAGCGGTCGGGGCTGGGCGCGCCGCGCTGGCGCGACCAGTAGCCGGCGCCCGCCGAGGAGGAGGGAGAGGACGACGGCGAAGGTCAGCACCCCGCCGTGTTCAGCAGCGTCAGGAACACGCCGCAGCCGACCAGCGCGAACAGCACCGCTGTCAGGGCCTGGCCGTCGACGCGGCCGGTCAGCAGCTTACGCACCTCGTTCTCGTCCTCGTCGTCGTAGGGCACGACGAGCCAGGCGAAGCCGTAGAAGAGGAGGCC
>KE354761.1 GCA_000415505.1 Streptomyces afghaniensis 772 | reverse complement strand
CGCGGTCCGTGTCGCGTCCGGTCGTAGGCGCCGTCCGCCCCGTAGCGGTCCGCCGCGTCGTCGTTGGTCTCCTGCTCCTCGCGGTCGGCGTGGGCCCGGGCGGCGTCGTCCCAACGGCCGTAGAAGAAAGGCAGGAACACGGGGTCGAAGTCACCGGTACCGGACAGCCAGGCCTCGAACGCCGGGAACGCATCGGCGAACCAGGGTTCCGGCACGCGCAGCCGGGCCGCCGCCAGCCGGTCCTCGGCCGTCGCCGGCATGCCCAGCGCCCACGGGGTGGCGGTGATGAGCGCCAGCCGTCCCAGCCGGTCCGGATACCGGGCCGCGTACAGCAGGGCGAGGCTGCCGCCCGCCGAGTGTGCGAGCACGTCCATCCGCTCCAGGCCCAGGTGGCGGCGCAGCGCCTCGACGTCGTCCACGAGCCGGTCGCAGCGGTAGGTCGCCGGATCCTCGGGCACCGCGGACTGTCCCGTGCCGCGCAGATCGAGGAACACCAGCCGCCGGGCGTCGAGTCCGCCCAGGTTCCCGAGGTACGCGGAAGCGCGCATG
>KE354760.1 GCA_000415505.1 Streptomyces afghaniensis 772 | reverse complement strand
CGCCGCGCCCGGCGGATCATGGCCGTCGTCTCGGGCCTGTTCCTCGGGCTGGTCACGGTGCTGAAGTTCGTCGACATGGGCTTCTACCAGGTGCTGGCCCGGCCCTTCGATCTGGTCCTGGACTGGATTCTGATCGAGAACGCCACGGACTTCCTGAGGGAGACGTTCGGCCGTACCGGACAGGTACTGGCGGTGATCGGCGTGATCGTGCTGTTCGTCGCGGTGCTGGTCCTCACGACCCTCGCCGTGGTGCGGCTGACGAACCTGATGGTCCGGCACCGTCCGGTCGCCGCCCGTACGACGCTGATCCTCGGCACGGCGTGGATCACCTGCATGACCCTGGGCGTGCAGATCGGCACCGTGCCGATCGCCACGAAGGGCAACGCGGAGTTCCTCGGCAACCGCGTGGAGCAGGTGCGCGCGGGTCTGAAGGACGCTCGGGTCTTCCAGAAGCAGGCCGCCGTGGACG
>KE354759.1 GCA_000415505.1 Streptomyces afghaniensis 772 | reverse complement strand
CTCATTGTACCGACACTCCGACCCGCCGGCGCCGCCTGTCCCTTGGCTCGTCTCAAGAGGCTTCCCTGTGTCCGTGCTCGCGCCGCACCTCGCCGGGGCTGCTCGCGGTGCGTACGGCTTGCTCACCCCTCCACGTACACGGCCACGAGCTACGTCATCGCCGTACCGACCGACAAGTCCACGCCGGACGCCGCCCTCGGCTTCGCCCAGGCGTACGGCCGGGTCGCCACCCACGCTCGCCGTCGCTCGGGGACGCGCAGGTGTACGCGGGGTGCCGTGCACACCTGCAGCGCAGTGTGCGCACGGCGACGTCGCCGG
>KE354758.1 GCA_000415505.1 Streptomyces afghaniensis 772 | reverse complement strand
CACCCGTGATCCGGCCGTACGCGTCCGCCGCGAACCCGGCGTGTTCTCCACCCGCAGGCCGATGTACCCTGAGGTCCGGAGCGGCGCAGCGCGTCGAACATGCCGAGCGCGTGCTGGCCGGGCAGTCCGAACGACGGTCGTCGCGTCCCCAGCCCGGCCCAGCGTCTCCACGACCCAGGGTCTCCGCCGGTGCGGCCCGGGGGGAGGGGTTCAGGGCGGCCTCCGGTCTGGGCGGGCGGTCGGGCGGAGCACCAGGTCGTGGTCGTGAGTCACTGCGGCTTCCGAGTCCTTCCGGGCCGCCGGCGATCTGGCGCGACATGATCGTGGTCAGTTCGTACGCCCGTGTCGGGACGCGGGCCACCGACGTGGATCCTCCGCCGTGATCGTACGCGGGGGCCACCTCGACGACGTCCCGCGGAGACCAGGTTGCAGGACGCCAGCC
>KE354757.1 GCA_000415505.1 Streptomyces afghaniensis 772 | reverse complement strand
TGTCCATCGGGTTCAACGCACATGTGGCGTGGAGCCACACCGTCTCGACCGGCATTCCGGCCAACTTCCACCAGCTGTCGCTGGATCCGGCCGATCCCACGGCATACCTCGTGGACGGCGAGCCGGAGCGTATGAGGAAGCGGACCGTGACGGTCGCGGTGAAGGACGGCGCGCCGGTGACCCGCACTCAGTGGTGGACCCGCTACGGCCCTGTCGTCACCTCCTGAACTCACAGGTCCCCCTGCCGTGGACCGGTACGACGGCCTACGGCCCTGCACGACCCGAACGCCGCGAACCTCCGCTTCGCCGACACCT
>KE354756.1 GCA_000415505.1 Streptomyces afghaniensis 772 | reverse complement strand
TAGTGATCTCGCCTCGATGTCGTCGAGTTGGGCCTTCATCGCGTGGGCGGTGCGAGCAGCGCGCGCTGTTCCTCGCGGACCCGTTCGAGGTCGTCGGTGTAGGTGCGGTAGAGGCGGACGACGTGGTCGATGTCGAGGGGCTGGTGCATGTGGGCGCTCCGTGCGTACCGGTCCGTGGTCAGGGTGGGGGACGGTAGGGCGCGGGA
>KE354755.1 GCA_000415505.1 Streptomyces afghaniensis 772 | reverse complement strand
CCTGGCCGGAGACCGAGGCCCAGTCGGCGTACTTGGGCGTCCGTGGTCATCCAGGCGCGCATGCCGGCGAGCTGCTGGTCGCGGCTGGTGTTGCGGGTGTCGTAGGACCACAGCAGCCGGGCCGCCGCCTTGGCGTAGGCGACCGGTTCGGCGATCTGCGGGGGCTTGGGAACTGACACGGATCCGGAGGACGGCTTCGGGGCGGCCTCGGTGGAGGACGGGCTGTCAGCCGGGGCAGGTCGGGCAGCGTCCGCGGCCGGGTGGCTGTTTCCAC
>KE354754.1 GCA_000415505.1 Streptomyces afghaniensis 772 | reverse complement strand
CGCTCGACTTTCTGACGCTCGACTTTCTGACTCTGGTGCTCGAATTGACCACCCTTTCGTGCCTTACGGAGTGCCTCATGACCGGGCCAGGACCCCGACTACCGGCCGTCCAGATCGACACGACCAGACCCCACCCCGCGCGGATGTACGACTGGTACCTCGGCGGCAAGGACAACTACCCGGTCGACGAGGCGATGGGCCGGCAGATGCTCACCCTCGACCCGACGGGTGCCGGTCATGGCGCGGGTCAACCGCGCGTTCAAGCACCGGGCCACCCGCTGGCTGGCCGGGAACGGCGTACGGCAGTTCCTGGACA
>KE354753.1 GCA_000415505.1 Streptomyces afghaniensis 772 | reverse complement strand
GTCATGAGAGGGCCTGGTCGAGGCGTCCAGTTCACCGACTGCGCCAGGGGCGATGTCCAGCTCGGCCGTCAGCAAGGCCTTGGTCTGGGCGTAGGCCAGGCCGGACCGTCCGCCAAGCGCGGGCCAGTTGCTGTGCTGCCTCGTCCGTATGCCCCTCCTCCGTCAGTTCGCTGATCAGGCCGATGCGCTCCGCCTCGGGGGCGCGGACCGGGTCGCCCAACATCAACAGGCGGGTGGCGTGGCCGAGGCCCACGACCCTGGGCAGGAGGTAGGCCGCGCCCATG
>KE354752.1 GCA_000415505.1 Streptomyces afghaniensis 772 | reverse complement strand
GGCCGGACGCCTCGCCTCCGGCCGGTCGGCGGTCTGAAAGTGCTGGTTACGGCGAGGGACGGTGCCGGTAACGTAGGCGGCGGCGGACGGCGGCAGCGGATCCTTCCGAGGATTGAGGTCGGCCGCCTTTCCGCGATCATCATCACCGGTGCGTAGATGTTGCCGTTGGTAATGTACGGCATCACCGACGCGTCGACGACACGCAGTCCCTCACCCCGTGCACCGCATACTGCCCGGATCGACGACGGCCATCTCGTCGGTGCCCATCTTGCAGGTACATGACGGGTGCAGCGCGGTCTCGCCGTCCTTGGCGACCCAGGCGAGGATCTCCTCGTCGGTCTCGACGGACGGTCCCGGCGAGATCTCCCCGGCGTTGTAGGGAGC
>KE354751.1 GCA_000415505.1 Streptomyces afghaniensis 772 | reverse complement strand
GACGCGGTCGGCCGAGCGTGCGGTGGTGCTCGACGTAGACAGCGCGGCCGTCCTCGTCCTCGCTCGACGTAGGGCGTGCGGTCGAAGTACGAACCGACACCGACAGCCTCCGGTCCAGGCTCGTCCGGAAGGCCCAGCGGATCGGGTGCGTCACCGAGAAGACCAGAGCCCCGGGCCCGCAGCACCCGGCGCACTCCCGCAGCACCAGCCGCGGATCGGCGACGAAGGGCAGCGCCCGTACGCCGAGCAGACCAGGTCGAACGAGCCGTCCGCGAAGGGCAGCGCTCCGGCGTCGGCGCACACCAGGGGGAAAGGCCCGCCGATGCGCAGCGCGTGCTGCAACTGCCGGTGCGAGATGGTCCAGGGCCACCGGGCGGGCTCCCTGGCCGGCCAGCCAGCGCGAGCA
>KE354750.1 GCA_000415505.1 Streptomyces afghaniensis 772 | reverse complement strand
GTCGAGGTCGAAGATGCCCCGGTAGCCCACAGCTCGTCGGTGAGCCGCTCGGACAGCGCCTGCACCTGCGTGTTGGGCGGTCCAGCAGCCGACCGCGGTCCAGCCCGCCCCGCCGCGGCCAGGACAGCTGCTTGCGCCCGGTCCGCCCGCGCGCACGGTGCCCGAGTGGTCGGCGTAGCCGTGGAAGAACCAGTCCCGGTCCGGCCCCGGTGCCAGGTACGCCTGGAGCAGCAGCCGGCTGCCCGCTTCCCCGGTGCGCAGGAACAGCTCCCGCGCCTGCTGCACGGAGCGGACCAGTACCGTGCTGCGCAGCCCGCTGCCGACGGGCAGCAGCCAGGGCCGGCTCCACTTCGCCACCA
>KE354749.1 GCA_000415505.1 Streptomyces afghaniensis 772 | reverse complement strand
CGGGGGTCGGGACGTATGGGGGCGATCAAATCCGTACAGCAGCCAGCAGGTTCATACCCACTATGCGACATTGATCATAACTATCCGTCTGCGCGCATCGATCGGCGCACGGCCGCACAAGGGGGCGGCATGGCCAATATGGTCAGGGCATGACGACCGAGCCTGACTCCTTCCCCCGGCCGGCACGCCCGTACCCAGCGCTTCACGCTCGGCGCGCCGCGTTCGTTCACTGTGGCG
>KE354748.1 GCA_000415505.1 Streptomyces afghaniensis 772 | reverse complement strand
ACGAGGTCGTGGGGGATGTGGTCGCGCGCCTGGGCGACACGGAGTCGATCGAGCACTACGACATCGACAGCCTCGAAGTCGGCCGGCGCATCGTCTACGACGTGCGGGCGGAACTGGAAACTCATCGTCGAGAACTTCATGGAGTGCTATCACTGCGCGACGATCCACCCCGAACCTGACCGAGGTGCTCCCCGAGTTCGCCGACGGGTACGCCGCCCAGTACTACGTGGGGCACGGCGCGGAGTTCGGCTCCGAGGTCAAGGGCTTCACCGTCGACGGCTCGGAAGGCCTCGACCGCATTC
>KE354747.1 GCA_000415505.1 Streptomyces afghaniensis 772 | reverse complement strand
TAGCCCGGCCCGCCCGCGCCGCGGCACGCCGGACCGAGCCACGGCAGCCCGTCGGAAGGATCGGCGCGTGGAAGAGGCCGACACCGGCGTACGCGTAGGGCGCCGCCGCCGGGACGAGGGCGAGCAGCAGGCAGACCACCATGCCGACGGAGCTGACGACCATGATCGTCTGCACGGACCAGCGCAGGGTCAGCGGTGCGACCAGCAGTCGTCCCACGGTCACCATGAGCCAGAAGGCCGAGGTCGCCGTGGCGGCGGTCGCCGCGTCGTGCCCGACGGACTCCAGATGCGTCGGCTCCCAGCCGCCGACCCCGGTCTCCACCGCCACCATCAGGACGTACAGCGCGATGAAGACCGAGACGACCAGGGCCACCGAGGACCGCAGCCCGGGAGTCCCCGCCTCGCTCTCCTCGCCCTC
>KE354746.1 GCA_000415505.1 Streptomyces afghaniensis 772 | reverse complement strand
CGGCTCCGCGCTCGCCGCCTTCTCCGGCTCGCCGGGGAGCTGATCGCCTCCCGCGCCGTGATGGGCCTGGGCGCCGCGTTCGTCATGCCGGCCACCCTCGCCGTCCTCATGAACGTCTTCGAGCGCGAGGAACAGCCGAAGGCCATCGGCATCTGGCGGGCGGCGTCGGCCTCGCCATCGCCATCGGCCCGATCACCGGCGGGGTGCTCCTCGACCACTTCTGGTGGGGCTCGGTCTTCCTCATCAACGTGCCGATCGTGCTGCTCGCGCTCGCGCTGATGCTGTGGCTGGTGCCCGACTCCCGCGACCCGCACCCCGGCCGCCTCGACCCCGTCGGCGTCGTG
>KE354745.1 GCA_000415505.1 Streptomyces afghaniensis 772 | reverse complement strand
GAACGGGCGTGCGGGTGCGGTCCGTTGGGCGGGCATGGAGCTGAAAATGCGTGAGGGGTACGAGGGGACGGGACCCGGGGCCATCACCCCGGACGGCTGCGCGGTGGAGTTCTACTCACGGCTGCCCGTCGGGGACGAACCGGAGATCATCGCGGCGGCGGTGCCGACGGGCGCGCGCATTCTGGAGCTGGGCAGGCGGTGTCGGGCGCA
>KE354744.1 GCA_000415505.1 Streptomyces afghaniensis 772 | reverse complement strand
GGCCCCTCGACCGATGCGCGTGTGGCTGCCGACCACCCCAGTCCCCCGACCCACGCCCCCGCCCCCGACCCACGGCCCACCCGGACGGTAGTCCGTGCCCGACCCGCGAAGACGGCACCACCGCGGCGCCCTGGCCGCAGCGCTGGCCCTTGGCCTGCTGGCCCCGATCGCCGCGACCACCCCGGCCGCGGCGGACAACTCGGCGATCGGCTACCCGGTCTACTCCGGCACGGACGACCCCGTGCCCGCGCTCCCGGCCGGCTTCACCGTCCACCGCACCCTGCGCGCCCAGTACGAGGCCGACCGGAAGGCCGGGGACGGCACCGACTTCTGGATGGACCGGATGCTGGCCCGCAAGGGCCAGGACCCGGCAGGCGACTGGCTGTTCACCCGGGGACGCGCCGTGTTCATGAAGGAACACGAGCCCGCGAGGCTCGGGTTCGCCGGCAAGGTCGCCTACTGGGAGAGCA
>KE354743.1 GCA_000415505.1 Streptomyces afghaniensis 772 | reverse complement strand
CAGATACGCGGCGACCTGCGCGGCCTTCGAGGTGGACGGCATGCGCGCCGACGATCGTGATGGCGCGTAACGGCGACCGCGCTGGACTGCCTAGGCCGGGCGTACGGACGTGCTCGCGGAGGACGTCCGGCAGGCCGCGTTGCCTCGCGCTGCCGGCACGGCGGCGGCGCAACCCCTCGACGCGCCGGGGCTGGACGAGGACAAGCTCGGACGAGACCCTGGAGGAGTTCTCCGGGGACGACGACCGGACCCGGATCCGGACCAGGGCCGGACGGGCCGACGGAGGCGGCGGGGCGGCGGGCAGCCGGAGCCCGACGAGGGCCCCAGGGCGATGACA
>KE354742.1 GCA_000415505.1 Streptomyces afghaniensis 772 | reverse complement strand
GGGGTCGCTCGCCGGCGCTGGCGGGGTGCCGCCTGACCAAGCCGGGCACAGCGACTTGATCGCTGCCACAACCCAGCAGCACTTGGAAGCCGCCTGGCTGGGCCGTGCCGTCGGCTGCCTCCTGGGCAAACCAGTCGAGAAACTCCCCCTCGAAGCCATCCGCCAACTGGCCAAGTCCACCGGCAACTGGCCCCCTCACCACCTACTTCACAGCCCGAGGCGTCCCAGAAGACCTGCTCCAGAAGCACCCTGGAACC
>KE354741.1 GCA_000415505.1 Streptomyces afghaniensis 772 | reverse complement strand
CGTACTTCGCCGGCGCCGCCAACCGCTACACGGACGCCTACGCCTCAAGACCACCGACGCGGCGCGTTGATCCTCTTCTCCCACCACGCACACCCAGACCGACGCCGTCGCGCGCCCCGGCCTGCAGATCAACCCCGGCCAAGGATGACCGGGCCTGGCTCCACGACGTGCCCCGCACCTCCATCCGCTACACGTTCGTGTGCAACGACGCCGCCACCGTCCCCGCGCAGGCCGAGCCCTCCCGCCTGATCGGCTACACCTGCGCGCGTACCGACGCCTCCGGCCCTCCGGTCCCGTCCTGGTCCGACCGCGCGTAGACGCACCCGCGCGC
>KE354740.1 GCA_000415505.1 Streptomyces afghaniensis 772 | reverse complement strand
ACTTGGCAAGTGACGTACCACTTCGCCAGGACGCGCCCGTGGGGGTCCGGTGTGAGTTTCCCCAGCGGTCCTGAGATACGGGCGAGAAGTGGCCAGTATGGTGGTGCGCGCCGCCGAGCTGCCCGCGTGAGGTTGTGTCGGGCGGCGGAGCCAACCGGGAGAACCTGCCTTGAGTCGTGAAACTGACACTCCGTCCTCCGGGCCCAACGGGCGCGGCGGAGCCGCCTACCCGTCGGGTACGCCGCCCTACGGGACCCCGGCGGTCTCCGACGGCGGTACGGAAGCGGGCCGTTCGGCCACGCGGCCGGAGGAACGCAAGACCGAGACCACGCTGACGACCCGGATCCGGATCAACATCCCCGGGTCACGGCCCATTCCGCCGGTGGTGGTGCGCAAGCCCGTCG
>KE354739.1 GCA_000415505.1 Streptomyces afghaniensis 772 | reverse complement strand
CCGGGCGGTCGCCGGTGCGGCCGCGTCCCTCGCCGAGTGCCCGCCGCACGGCGACTGGTCGTTCCCGTCCAACCACGCCACGATCGCGGGCGCGGCGGCGGTCGCCCTGGCCCTGGTCCGGCGCGCGCTCCTGTGGCTGACGGCACCGCTCGCGCTGCTCATGGCCTTCTCCCGGGTCTTTGTCGGCGTGCACTATCCGCACGACGTCCTCGCGGGGCTGGTGCTGGGCACGCTCGTCGCCCTCGTCGCCGTACGGCTGGGCAGGGGCCCGGCGACGCGGCTGGCCGAGGCGATGCGCACCTCGTCGGCGCCGGCCGTGCGGTGGTTCACCGGACCGGGCGCGGCGCGAGTCACGTCGTACGGCTCGCACGCGC
>KE354738.1 GCA_000415505.1 Streptomyces afghaniensis 772 | reverse complement strand
GGTGCGGACTGCTCGCCTGGCGCGAGGTGCAGATGTGTTCCAGACCGTCGGTTCGCTCAACCCCGTCGTCTGTGCGCGGCGGATCTGATCGGCGAGCCCTGGCTGACCCACCGCGGTCTCGTCCCCGCGTCGAAGCGGGCGGCCCGCGTGGCCGAGCTGCTGGAGATGGTCGGCCTGCGCGCGTCGGACGCGAGCCGTCATCCGCACGAGTTCTCCGGGGGACAGCGGCAGCGGATCGGGATCGCCCGCGCCCTGGCGCTGGAGCCGGAGGTCATCGTCTGCGACGAACCCGTCTCCGCGCTGGACCTGTCGGTGCAGGCGCAGGTGCTCAACCTCCTGTGCGACCTGCGCGACGAGCTGGGGCTGTCGTAC
>KE354737.1 GCA_000415505.1 Streptomyces afghaniensis 772 | reverse complement strand
AACCCCATCGGCCGGGCCAACGCCGGGTACCTCGTCGACATCCAGATGAGATGGCTGCGCCCTCGGAATCCAGCTGATCTACACCACCGGACTGAGTGCCTTCCAGGAGGCGGACATCGTCGGCATCACCATGCCGATCACCAAGCACAACTTCCTCGTCACCAAGGCCGAGGACATCCCGCGGGTCATCGCGCAGGCGTTCCACATCGCCTCCACCGGCCGCCCCGGCCCGGTCCTGGTCGACATCGCCAAGGACGCCCTGCAGGCGAAGACCACGTT
>KE354736.1 GCA_000415505.1 Streptomyces afghaniensis 772 | reverse complement strand
CCGGGGACAGTGCGGTCGGGTCGGGCGTCAGGGGGCCCCGGTGCAGGGCCGCGCGGAAGGCAAGGGCCACGGCGAGGGTGCCGGCCGCCGCAGCGAACAGGCGCGACCGGCCGTGGGTGAGGTGCACGGCTGCCACGGCGGCGGTGCACAGCGTGCCCGGGAGGAGAGTCAGCAGGGCCCAGTCGGTGCGTGCCCGTGGAGCGGCGGGCGCTTCGGGCGTGGGTGCGTCCCCGTCCCGGGAGACCCGCGCGTACATCTCTTCCGCCAGGGAGAAGACGT
>KE354735.1 GCA_000415505.1 Streptomyces afghaniensis 772 | reverse complement strand
CGGTCTGTGCGGCTCGCCGGTCAACCAGTTACGCGCCCTTCTATACTGTGGAACACCGTCGACGGCGATGAACGCCTTCCTCTGGGGCGGCGGGTTCCAGGGGCGTCAGTGACGACTTCGGGCGGCCGTCCGTACGGCAGTTGACGGGGCTCGCGTACGAGAAGGGGGCGATGCGCACCCGCGGTTCGCGGTACGGCGGCGCCAATCCGTCCCCGCCTCGGGACCGTTGGCCGAGGCGGTGGAGGACGCGGTGCGGGAGGCGCGGCGGCTGGCTGCGGAGGACGGGG
>KE354734.1 GCA_000415505.1 Streptomyces afghaniensis 772 | reverse complement strand
CGCCTCGCACCCCGTCCGAACGACACACTCCACCGCCTCGAAGCCGTCGAGGCCGCCGTGTTCGGCGCAGCCTCGCAGCCACCGCCCATCGCGGGCGGCCCTCGTGGGTACAGATCTCCTTGCGCCCCCTCCCACGAGGGTCGACCGCACAGGCCGCCGGCGTCGCCAGGCTGCCGCTTGCCAGCGGCGAAGTCACCATGCCACAGCCCCTGCCCGACACCGACCCACGAACCGAAGTCGGACAGGTCGGCACCGCGCTCAACCACATGCTCAGCCACATCGAGGACGCCCTCAC
>KE354733.1 GCA_000415505.1 Streptomyces afghaniensis 772 | reverse complement strand
CGTCGTGGCCCGGCCTCGGCCGCGCGGGCGGCGGCGACGGCGGAATCGACTCCGCCGGGCATGGCGGCCAGGACGCGGAGGGGACGGGAGCGCTGCGGGGTGTGAGTCATAACGCTCCCAGGTAAGGGGGCGCGGGAACCAGGGCCGCCGGGTATCCGTTGGCGATCACATGGGGGCGAGACGAGCATCCAAGGACACGGACCGGCGCATCGGGCGGCGGGCCCTGATCGTCGGCGGGGTGGCGGCCGCCGCGGGTTCCGCGGTGCTGGCCCGGGACGAGCTGGGCCGGCTGTGGTGGCGCGTGCCGGGCGTGGAGAAGCCGCGCAAGGAGGGCGAGGTCGACTACGCGGGCGCGCGCTGGGTGGCCGCGTCGGACGCGAACTGGCGCCGTGCGGACCGGCCCGACGACTACGGGATAGACATGGTGGT
>KE354732.1 GCA_000415505.1 Streptomyces afghaniensis 772 | reverse complement strand
AGCGACGGCACGTCCTCCCACGATCACCTCCTGGGTCGAGGCCAACTTCAAGAAGGTCACGGCCGGTTCGGCCACCTTCTACGACCTCACGCAGAAGGCGAGCAACTGACAGCCCCTGACCGGGAGAAGGGCGGTGGCCGAAAGCCACCGCCCTTCTCCGTTGCCCGGCAGACGAAGCCGGATACTCGGTTGTACGCCGTATAGGAATTATTCTACGGTGTACAGCATGACGACATCCCCCCAGGAAGAGGCCCCGCCGCAGACGGCACCCGGCGGCCATCCCCAGCGCTGGCTGATCCTCGGTGTCATCTGCCTCGCGCAGCTCACCGTGCTGCTCGACAACACGATCCTGAACGTGGCGATCCCCTCGCTCACCCGCGAGCTGGA
>KE354731.1 GCA_000415505.1 Streptomyces afghaniensis 772 | reverse complement strand
GGCGTCGCGTCCACGATGACGACGACTGGCGGACGACCGCGCCCCGAACGACGCCCTCGGGCGGGACTCGGTGATCTACGAGCTGCACGTCAAGGGCGTTCACCCGGCTGCACCCGGGCATACCCGAGGAGCTGCGCGGCACCTACGCCGGTCTCGCGCACCCGGCGGCGATCGAGCACCTGGTGAAGCTGGGCGTGACGGCGGTGGAGCTGCTGCCGGTGCACCAGTTCGCGCACGAGGACCATCTGCTGCGCAGGGGTCTGAGGAACTACTGGGGTTACAACTCCA
>KE354730.1 GCA_000415505.1 Streptomyces afghaniensis 772 | reverse complement strand
CCTCGCCCTCGCGCCGAGGCCGTGGCCGCGGCCGGCTGCGACTCCGTGGAGCGCCCGGCCCCGATTCCCGTGCCGAACGTCTTGCGCACGATCGCGAAGGCGTGGTCCAGCTGCGCCTCCACGTCACCCTGCCCGCCCGCCCGCAGCCAGCGCCGCAGGACGTGGTTGTGGGCGGTGACGACGGCGGACGCGGCGACCTCCGCGAGCAGCGGGTCGTCGTTGGCGTCGTCGGCGTGCGCGCGCTCGTCGAAGTGGCCGAGGAGATAGCGGGTGAACAGGCGCTCGTAGCGGGCCACCGACGCGATCTCCGCCTCGCGCAGCGTGGGCACCTCGCGCGTCAGCTTGTAGCGGGCGACCGAGATCTCCGGCCGGGCCGCGTACATCTTC
>KE354729.1 GCA_000415505.1 Streptomyces afghaniensis 772 | reverse complement strand
CCGCCGGTCGGCGAGGACGTGCTGCGCGTCGCTGTCTGTGTCGTTCCGCTGATGTCCAACTTCACGGACGTCGACGCGCTGGCCGCCGAACCCGGTGTCGTCGTGCGGTTCGTGGACCGGCCCGAGGGACGTCGCCGACGCCGACCTCGTCATCGTGCCGGACCCGGGGGACCGTCCGTGCGCTGGAGTGGCTGCGGGAGCTGGGGCTCGCCGAGGCCCTGGTCCGCAGGGCCGCCGAGCAGCGGCCCGTCCTCGGGATCTGCGGCGGCTTCCAGATCCTCGGCGAGCACATCGAGGACGACG
>KE354728.1 GCA_000415505.1 Streptomyces afghaniensis 772 | reverse complement strand
GGTCGTGCCGGTTGGCGAAGCGGACTTTCAGGGTCGCCGTTCCGGCGGCGGACGGCGGTCACGGTGAACTGGGCGTAGCCGCCGGTTCCGTTGTCGCCGTTGCAGAAGCCCGCGTGGCCGGAGTATCCGGCCCAGTTCGATTCGATGGGCGCCGGCGCAGGACGGCCGGCGACGGTCGTCGGCCTCGTACCGGACGGGTCGCCGGCCTGTCGCCGTGTTCCCGGACAGTGCGACGAGGCTGGCCGGCCAGGAG
>KE354727.1 GCA_000415505.1 Streptomyces afghaniensis 772 | reverse complement strand
CGTCGGCGGCCGGCCCCGCCTCCTCCACGGCCGACACGTAGGCATCGTCCTGGTCCAGCTGAATGGTGCAGCGCACCTCGGGGCCGTCGAAGTGCCGGGCCGTGCGCAGACCGAGGTCGGCGAAGAGCCGGAGCACTTCATGGTTCTCACCCAACGCGTCGGCCGTGAACGCGGTGATGCCGTTCGCGCGGGCGGCGGAGACCAAGTGCTCGACGAGAAGGGTGCCACCCCCCGGTCGGTGCACGCCGTCCGCGACCGCGACGGAGATCTCGGCCGTATCCTCCTCGCCGCTGTCGTACTCGGCGAGCCCGATCACCCGGCCCTGCGTCTCGGCGAGCAAGGCCCGGTAGCCCGGGCGCGCCGGCGCGCAGGCCCGGTCGGCTGCCATCGCGGCGGAACGGCGGCTCGCCGCGAAGAACCGGAGCCGCAGGTTC
>KE354726.1 GCA_000415505.1 Streptomyces afghaniensis 772 | reverse complement strand
GGCAGCCTCAGATGTCCGGAAGCGTTGATGCGTCGATGTCGCTGGGCGCGCTTCGTCCTGGTCGCGCACGCCCAGGCCCGTCCTCGGGGGGCCATGCACAGCACGCGACCTTGCCCTGGGTGCAGGGTTGCGGGTGGCGACGTCGAAGGCGGGCCTGGCCGGTGTCCTCCACGGGGAGTACACCTTCGACAGGGTGGGGTGGATCTTGCCCTTCGCGATGAGCCGGTTGGCCTCCCAGGCCTCGCGGTAGTTGGCGAAGTGCGAGCCGATGATGCGCTTCAGCGACATCCACAGGGTAGCGGTTGTCGTACTCGTGCATGTAACCCGAGGTCGAGGCGGCGAGGTGGTGATGGTGCCTCCCTTGCGGGT
>KE354725.1 GCA_000415505.1 Streptomyces afghaniensis 772 | reverse complement strand
GGCCTCGGCTCCGAGCTCGGGACGGGTCTGGGTGAACTCCGGTGGCGGGCGTCCCATTCGTCCACGCGGATGCCCGTCAGCGACGCGAGCGGCCGGGGACGTCGGTGAGGAAGGCGCGGTCGTGCTCGTCGACGCGGCCGGAGCGGAAGGTGGTCAGGACCGTGCCGCCGCGTGCGGCCACGTCTTCGAGGCGGGTGGCGAGGTGCCCTTGACCATGTGGAGGCGGGGGCGATCACCACGTCGTAGGGCGTGAGGTCGGCGGTCTGCGGGATCACGTCCACGTCGGCCCCGGCCTCGCGGGCGGCCCGGTAGTAGGCGTGGACCACGTCCGGGTACTTGACCAGCCGGGACGGGCCGTCGGAGATCTCCAGGGCCCACCAGCTGTCCCAGTCGAAGAGGAGAGCGGTGCGGGCCGGGGTGCGGGC
>KE354724.1 GCA_000415505.1 Streptomyces afghaniensis 772 | reverse complement strand
GTCGACCTCGGCGAGCGTCGGGTTGCGGGGACGTCCACGATCACCAGGCCGGTGTCCGGACGCAGTGCCTCCGCCGATTCCGCCGGTCGGGTCCACGGTCACCTCCGAGCCCAGCAGCCCGGCGGTCAGCAGATGGTCGCTGCACCCGTAGAGGGGGCGTACCGCCACCACGTGCCGCAGCCCCATGGAGGCGCGCACGAGCAGGACGGCGCTCAGGGCGGCCATGCCGCTGGCGAACGCGACCGCCGCCTCGGTGCCCTCCAGGCGGGCCAGCGCGGTCTCGAAACGGGCGACGGTCGGGTTGCCCAGCCGCCCGTAGACGGGCGGGCCGTCCGGGTCC
>KE354723.1 GCA_000415505.1 Streptomyces afghaniensis 772 | reverse complement strand
TACCCGGGCGCGGGCGCGCTGCAGCCCTGCTCGCCTGGCCGCGCGTCTGGTCGGTGCCGCTGGGCTTCCTCACCATGATCCTGGGTCTCCCTGGCACCCCCGGCCGGGTGCCGCCGGGTACGGCGGCGGTCCTGGCCCGGTTCCACCTGCCCGAGGAACTGCGCACGGAGGTGACGGCATGAGCGGATTCCTGGCGGGCCTGTGCGTCGCCGTGCTCCCGGTCCTGGCGCTGGGGGTCTGGCTCGGCCGGCGCACGGCACGCCCCAAGAGCCTCGGCGGTCTGGGCACGCCCGTCGAACACGCCACGTTCGAGACCCTGCACACCGCCTCCCTCGCCGCACC
>KE354722.1 GCA_000415505.1 Streptomyces afghaniensis 772 | reverse complement strand
GCGGCGCCCCGCGCCGACGGATCGGACGCGGGCGGAAGCGGACCGCCGGGACCTAGGCACCAGCGACCGGTGCCGGATCAGGCGTAGGGATCGAACGCAATACCCGAAGGCTTGGCCGACGCGAGGTGGTTGGCGGAAGTTGGCGTCCTTGAGGCCGAAGTTGGCGCTGCCGAAGTCGTAGGACGTCAGCTTGTCGCGCACCCCGGCGGGGTAGCCGTTCCAGCCGACCAGGGGCGGGTACTGCCAGGTGCCCTTGTGGTTCTCCGGCGGCTCGTCGTTCGCGTTGGCGAGACGGAAGCAGTGGGTGCTCACGCCGTCCTTGTGGTAGACGATCTTC
>KE354721.1 GCA_000415505.1 Streptomyces afghaniensis 772 | reverse complement strand
GCGGCCTCGCGCACGCCGGACCGCCGTCGTCCTGAGCGTGCGGCGGTTTCGTCCCGGTACGCGCGCGTGGTGTTCGCGAGCGTCTCGCCGAGGAGCTTCTCGACGCCCGTCCAGCCGCCGTCGGAGGCGTCACCCCCTGCCACACCGGCTCCAGCGCGGTGCGTACGGCGGCGGCCAGCTCGTCGCCGTCCAGGCCGTGCCGGCCGTAGCCTCCCGGCAGGCCGGGCAGAAGCACAGCGCCATCAGGTACTGCCCGGCGTCGCCGAGGCCGACGCCGCCGGTCTTGTCGTGGGCGTGCAGATGCTGGAGGCCGTACCAGCCGAGGGACTCCAGTTCGGTGCCGCGCGCCCCGGGCCGTACGGCCGCCTCCGCCGCCAGGTCGGTCAGGTACGCGCGCGTGGCGGGCTGCGCGATGCACGGCGCCCAGGGGTAGCGGTCGCCGTAGGCGTTGACGACCGAGGTGCCCGGGTGCTCGGCGCCCAGACGGGAGTTGTGCGCGAGGACGACCCAGGTG
>KE354720.1 GCA_000415505.1 Streptomyces afghaniensis 772 | reverse complement strand
CGCAGCTCGGCGAGAATCCACCGAAGCGGCCGGACGGCGAGGACGAGGCGGGCGAGCGCCAGGGCCGGCGATGTGACGTGCTGTCGCATGGAGGCTTTCGGTGTTCATGAGGGGTACGGGCCTGACGCCCCTAGCTCACCGCCGGTGCCCCGTCAGCCGCGCCGCCGACGCGATCGTCGCCCGGGCCTCGCGCTCGGACAGGCCGGTGCCCCGGGCGGCGTCGACCAGCG
>KE354719.1 GCA_000415505.1 Streptomyces afghaniensis 772 | reverse complement strand
CGGGCTTGCCGCGCTGACGTAGTCGGCGATCCACAGGGCGTCGCCCGCGTAGGACGTCGTGTCGATGTTCAGCCAGAAGTGGCGGTTCGCGTAGAGGATGACCTGGTTGTCCGGCCGCAAATCCTTCAGCTTCCGGATGAACAGGTCCTTCTCCGCGTTGCTCGCGTGCGTCCCGTCGCTGGTCGTCTCCCAGTCGACGGCGAGGATGTCCCCCGGCCGGTCCGGGGCCTTGGCGAGGAAGTACTCGGCCTGGGCGGTGAGGTTGCCGGCCACAGGAAGTGGTAGAAGCCGACGACCAGACCCGCGT
>KE354718.1 GCA_000415505.1 Streptomyces afghaniensis 772 | reverse complement strand
TACCTGGCCGGCAGGTCGCTTCGCCCAGGGAGGCCGTCGAGGCGATGGCCCGCCTCGGCGGTGACGACCCGACCCGCCTCCTCGCCCTGCACGAGGTCGCCACCGAGGCGTGGGGCAAGGGGGCGGACCCGGCACAGCCCGGAACCGGGCCCGGAACCGAGCCGGGACCCGGCGCACCCGCCCCCACGGCCGGGCGCTGCGCATCACGCTCACAGCCGGATCGGTGGCCCTGGTACTGGCCGTGGCCGCCTCGGTCCTGCTGGCCGTACGGCTCACGGACGGCGAGGGCAGAGCGGCGGCGGCCGGCCTCACC
>KE354717.1 GCA_000415505.1 Streptomyces afghaniensis 772 | reverse complement strand
TCGATCCGGGCGAAGGAGCCGCACTTGTCGGAGTACGAAGTACTTCAGGGCCATGCCTTCGGCGTACTTGGTGGCCCCGATCTGCCGGAACGTGCCCGAGCAGTAGTTCGTGGTGGGGTACTGCCCCTCGTTCCCGTAGGCCCCGTAGTTGCCGCCCGAGTGCGGCGCGGCGTGGGCGGCGGTCGGGAGGAGCGCCATCACCGCGGCGGCGCCCCCGGCGGCCAGCAGTGTCCTGAGCGATCGGCGGCTCATGAGCCCCCTCTTTCATGTGTGTCGGCGGATGTTCTGGTCGTGCGCGGGCGGGCCGGCGATCCGGCCGGCGCACTCGCTCACTGGGGTGACCGTACGGACGGTCAC
>KE354716.1 GCA_000415505.1 Streptomyces afghaniensis 772 | reverse complement strand
GTTCGCCGGCCCGGGATGCGTCCCTTCGAGGTCCACCCCGACTCGCCGACAGCCGGTCGGCCGACCATCCGTCGGGGCGTCCACCTCGACACCCGCACGCCCAGGTCCACGCGCGCGGCGTCGAGCGCTCCCCGGACATGTCCGCGGCGAAGCGCGGTCCTGCGCAGTTGTCGCAGCGACCGCACGGCTTGGCGGCCTCGTCGTCCAGCTGGCGCTGCAAGAACTCCATCCGGCAGTCCGTCGTCGACGCGTATGCGCGCATCGCCTGCTGCTCGGCCTTGCGCTGCCGTGCCACCCACGCGCACCGCTCGGCGTCGTACG
>KE354715.1 GCA_000415505.1 Streptomyces afghaniensis 772 | reverse complement strand
CCCGTCACGAGCCGATGATCAGGCACTGGTGCGAGGCGATGGGCGACACCAACCCGGCGTACACGGGCCCGGACGCCATCGCTCCCCCACCCATGCTCCAGGCGTGGACCATGGCCGGCCTCTCCCGCCGCCCCGAACGCACGGCGGCCTACGACGAACTCCTCACCCTGCTCGACGCGTCGGGCCACGACGCGGTCGTCGCCACCGACTGCGAGCAGGAGTACCTCCGCCCCCTGCGCCCCGGGGGCGAGATCACCTTCGACTCGGTGATCGAG
>KE354714.1 GCA_000415505.1 Streptomyces afghaniensis 772 | reverse complement strand
TCGGGGTCTTCGGTGCCAGGCTGGGGGGTGAGCGGGTGGTGGGCTGCGCGAGGTCGGCTCCTTCCTCGGCTCACTGGCGTCGTGGGAGCTTTCGGTGCGCTCGCGGCAGGGTGTGCCGCATGATGCGGGTGCGTGGGCGGTACGCGCATCGGACCGTCCAGGCCGGACCGGAGACCCCGGGGCGTGAGGGACCCGCCCCCGCAATCCCGGA
>KE354713.1 GCA_000415505.1 Streptomyces afghaniensis 772 | reverse complement strand
AGCGTGAGGTACTGCGCACCGGCGACATGATTTTTCTACGAGCACCACGGCCAGGCCCGGGCCCGAGACCCGGCGCCATGCGTGGTCGATGTTCCTGTCGCCGCTGACGGACGAGACCGGTGCGGTGCAGGGCATGTCCGCGACCGTGTTCGACACCACGGAGCAGTACTGGGCCCGCCGTCGGCTGGCGGTGCTCAACGACGCGAGCCTGCGGATCGGGAGCACCCTGGACGTGACCCGGACGGCCGGGGAGCTGGCCGAGGTGGCCGTGAGCGGGTTCGCGGACTTCGTCACCGTGGACCTG
>KE354712.1 GCA_000415505.1 Streptomyces afghaniensis 772 | reverse complement strand
GCCGAGCAGCTCGTCCAGCACGCGCCCGACGACTGGCAAGCCCTCGGCTGGCCCGCGGGCGACGGTGCAGACCCACTGCCACCAGCACGCGATCGTGAAGTTCGACGCCGACCGCGAGCTGACGCGCCGCGCCCGTCTGGACGCCGACGTCCTCGACGAGGGCTGCTGCGGCCTCGCCGGCAACTTCGGTTTCGAGCGCGGCCACCACGAGGTCTCCCTGGCCGTCGCGGAGCAGGGCGTCCTGCCCGCCGTCCGCGCGGCGGCCCCCGGCAGCCTGCTGCTCGCCGAC
>KE354711.1 GCA_000415505.1 Streptomyces afghaniensis 772 | reverse complement strand
CCGGGGTGGGCGCCATGTGGCAGATGGCGGTCGCGTGGACGCCGTACTTCGCCGTGCGGAGCGCGGACGACGCGGTGGCGCGGGTGCAGGAACGCATGGGCACGGTCGCGGTCGGGCCGATCTCCCTGCCGCCGGGCCGGGCGGCGCTGCTGGCCGACCGGGACGGGGCGGACCTTCGGGATCTGGGAGGGCGACCTTTTCTA
>KE354710.1 GCA_000415505.1 Streptomyces afghaniensis 772 | reverse complement strand
GGCGGGTCGGCCGGGCCCGGGCGAGGCAGAGGGCGCGCGGCTGCCTATTCCGACAAGAAGCGGCTGATCGACTATCCGCGGGCCGGCAAGTACGGCTGGCAGCGCTGGCTGCCGTCCTGGAAGCTCGTCTCCGGTCTGTGCATCGGCTTCTTCGGCAGCCTGGTGGCCGTGGCGGGCATCGGGTACGCCATGGTGGGCGTCCCCAACGAGGAGAACGCGGCAGCCCTGTCGCAGAACAACGTCTACTACTGGTCCAACGGCCAGCAGATGGTCGCGACGGGCAGCGGCCAGAACCGGCAGAACGTCACGATCGACCGGATCCCCAAGGCCATGCAGCAGGCGGTGATCTCGGCCGAGAACAAGAGCTTCTACCAGGACTCGGGTGTCGACCCGATGGGTATCGCCCGTGCTCTGGCGAACATGGCCCGGGGCGGTGACACGCAGGGTGGTTCGACGATCACCCAGCAGTTCGTCAAGAACACCTACCTGAGCCAGGACCAGACGCTCACCCGTAAGTTCAAGGAAATGTTCATCTCGATCAAGGTGGGCACCAAGCTCACCAAGGACGAGATCCTCCAGGGGTACCTGAACACCTCCTACTACGGCCGCGGCGCCTACGGCATCCAGGCCGCCGCCCAGACGTACTACGGCAAGGACGCGGTCAAGCTCGAGCCGAGCGAGTGCGCCTTCCTCGCCGCCCTGCTCAAGGGCCCCACGTACTACGACCCCGCGGGCAACGAGAGCCTCGACTCCTCGGCGAGTGCCCAGGCCAACGAGAAGCGGTCCAGGGAGCGCTGGGGCTGGATCCTCGAGCAGATGCACAACGACAACAAGCTCTCGGACGCCGAGTACCAGAAGGCGATCAAGAAGTACCCCATGCCCCAGGGCCGCAAGGCGACCAAGGGCATGAGCGGCCAGATCGGCTACCTGGCGGACACCGCCAAGAAGTACGTCCTGAACCACTCCAACATCACGGAGAAGCAGTTCGACCAGGGCGGCTACCAGATCAGGACGACCTTCGAGAAGTCCAAGGTCGAGGCGCTGGCCAAGGCCGTGAAGAAGGTCGAGAAGGAAAAACTGAACCCGGAGAAGCGTGAGCTGGACAAGCACGTCCAGTTCGGTGCGGCGTCGGTGAAGCCCAAGGACGGTGCGATCGTCGCGCTCTACGGTGGCGCGGGGTACGAGAACGGCCACTTCAACAACAACGCGGACACCTCGGGTGTCCCCGTCGGTTCGACGTGGAAGCCGTTCGTGCTCGCCGCCGCCATGGAGCACGGCACCTACCGGAGCGACGGTCCCCTCTCGCCGCTGAGCAAGTACAACGGCAACGACCACCTCAAGGTCAGGAACAACGACGGCTCCTACGTCCTGAAGAAGGACAACACACCGTTCTTCCAGGAGAACGAGAGCGACCACCCCTGGGGCTACATCACCTTGCGCAAGGCGATGGAGCAGTCCGTCAACACCCCGTTCGTCCAGCTCGGTATGGACGTGGGGATGAGGAACGTGCGGGACGTGGCCGAGAAGTCCGGCATTCTGGACGCCAGTTTCGCCACCCTCAACCCGTCGTTCGCGCTCGGTACGTCGACTCCCAGCGCGATCCGTATGGCCGACGCCTACGCGACGTTCGCCGCCGCCGGCAAGCAGGCCTCCCCGTACTCGGTGACCAGCGTCAAGTTCAACGGGCAGGAAGTCGAAGGCTTCGACAAGCCGCGCATCACGCAGGCGATGCCGGAGAACGTGGCCAACAACGTCACGGACGTCCTGGAGAACGTCATCCAGAACGGTACGGGTAAGAACGCCCTGGCCCTGGGCCGTACGGCGGCCGGTAAGACCGGTACCACGGACGAGAACAAGTCGGCCTGGTTCGTCGGCTACACCCAGCAGCTGTCGACCTCGGTCGCGATGTTCCGTGAGGATCCCAAGAGCGCCAAGCTGCTCTCCATGAACGGCACGGCGGGTGAGGAGTCCATCCATGGTGGTGACACCCCCACCCAGGTGTGGACCGAGTACATGAAGGCCGCGCTGAAGGGCAAGCCCGACCTCGGCTTCCCGGAGGCCGAGAAGATCGGCGATATCCAGCACGAGGTGGGCGCCCCGTCGCCGACCCCGACCCCGAGCGTGGAGCCCAGCGAGACGGTGACCGAGTCGCCGAGCGCCACGCCCAGCGAGACGCCGACGCTTCCGTCGCCCTCGCCGAGCGACACCTGTGGATTCTTCGGGTGTGAAGACGACGGAGGTACGGAGAACGGCGGCGGTACAGGCGGAGAGGTGTCGCCCTCTCCCTCGCCGAGCGATACGAGCGAGAACGGTGGCAACACCAGAGGCAACGGCAACGGCGGCATCTTCGGAGGCCCCGCCGGATAGCCGGCTGATCGCCCGGCATGGGTGTTTCACGTGAAACGCGAAGACGTTTCACGTGAAACACGGGCCGCCGCACCTACCCGGTGCGGCGGCCCTCGGCGTATTGATGGACGCGTACGGCAGGATGTGCGGCATGGCCAGTGCAGAATCGACGCAAGCGAGCGTCCACGAGCCGGACCCGGTGCGGCCGACCCAGGAGGACAAGGTCGCCGCGGCCGGCAGCGAGCTGATCGGCGGCCCGCTCGGGCGGCGTGCCCTGCTCGGGGCGTCATGGTGGACTCCCGTACGGGTGATCGCGCTGGTGGCGATCGGCATGTTCGCCCTCGGTCTGGTCCAGAAGGCACCCTGCTACAACGGCGCCTGGTTCTTCGGTGCCAGTTCCCAGTACACGCACGCGTGCTACTCGGACATCCCGCACCTCTACCAGGGGCGCGGCTTCGCCGACGGGCTCGTGCCGTACTTCGACAAGCTCCCCGGCGACATGCAGTACCTGGAGTACCCGGTGCTCACCGGTGTCTTCATGGAGGTCGCCTCCTGGCTCACGCCCGGCAGCGGCACCATCCAGGACCAGGAGCAGTGGTACTGGATGGTCAACGCCGGGATGCTGATGGTGTGCGCGTCGGTCATCGCCGTCTGCGTGACCCGCACCCACGCCCGGCGCCCCTGGGACGGCCTGCTGGTCGCCCTGGCACCTGCCTTCGCCCTGACGGCGACCATCAACTGGGACCTGCTGGCGGTCGCCCTGACGGCCGCGGCGATGCTGATGTGGTCGCGCGGCCGCTCCCTCGCCTTCGGCGTCCTCCTGGGACTCGCCACGGCCGCCAAGCTCTATCCCTTCCTGATCCTCGGGCCGCTGCTGGTGCTGTGCTGGCGCGCCGGCAAGTGGCGTGCGTTCGGGACGGCGCTGGGCGGTGCGATCGTCGCCTGGGTCGTCGTGAACGGGCCGGTGATGCTCTTCGCGTTCGAGGGCTGGTCGAAGTTCTACACGTTCAGCCAGGAGCGGGGCGTCGACTTCGGCTCCTTCTGGCTGATCATGGCCCAGAACTCGGACAGCCCGCTCAGCACCGACACCGTCAACACGCTCGCCACGCTGCTGATGCTGGTGTGCTGCGCGGGTGTCGCCGTGCTCGCGCTGACCGCACCGCGCCGCCCGCGGTTCGCCCAGCTCGCCTTCCTGATCGTCGCGGCGTTCATCCTCACCAACAAGGTCTACTCGCCGCAGTACGTCCTGTGGCTGGTGCCCCTGGCCGCCCTGGCCCGGCCGAAGTGGCGGGACTTCCTGATCTGGCAGGCCTGCGAGGTGGCGTACTTCCTGGGGATCTGGATGTACCTCGCGTACACGACCAGCGGAGACGCCCACAAGGGGCTGCCCACCGACGGCTACCACTGGGCCATCGGCCTGCACCTGCTGGGCACGCTGTACTTGTGCGTCATGATCGTGCGCGACATCTTCATGCCGGAGCGGGATCCCGTTCGCCGGTCCGGGGACGACGATCCCTCGGGCGGAGTGCTCGACGGCGCGAAGGACGTCTTCGTCCTCGGTCCCGCGGCCCGGCCCGCCCGGCACGCGGCTGCTCAGTTCGACGGGCCACAGGTCGAGTGGGGCAGGCAGGGCGCGGACGGTTCACTCTGAGCGAACGATGCGAAAGGCCGTACACGGGAGACCGTGTACGGCCTTCTTGCTGTGCTGGGCGGTGTGTGTGCTCGCCGGTCAGCGGTCCACGATCCGGTCGAACTGCGTGGTCGTGTGCCGCAGATGGGCCACCAGTTCCTCGCCCACCTTCGGCTCCGGCGCGTCCGCGGGCACGAACAGGATCGAGACCTGCATGTGCGGCGGCTCGGCGAACCAGCGCTGCTTGCCGCCCCAGACGAACGGAGAAAGGTTCCGGTTGACCGTCGCGAGGCCGGCCCGGGCGACGCCCTTGGCCCGCGGCATGACGCCGTGCAGCGCCTTGGGGGCCTCCAGGCCCACCCCGTGCGACGTACCGCCCGCCACGACCACCAGGAAGCCGTCGGAGGCGGCCTTCTGCTGCCGGTAGCCGAAGCGCTCGCCCTTGGCCACGCGCGTGACGTCCAGGACCGCGCCGCGGTACTCGGTGGCCTCGTGGTCCCCAAGCCACAGCCGCGTGCCGATGCGGGCACGGAACCGGGTCTGCGGGAACTGCTGCTGGAGCCGGATGAGTTCCTCGGCCTTGAGGTGGCTGACGAACATGGTGTGCAGAGGCAGCCGGGCCGCGCGCAGCCGGTCCATCCAGCCGATGACTTCCTCGACCGCGTCCGAGCCGTCGGTGCGGTCCAGCGGCAGATGGATCGCGAAGCCTTCCAGGCGGATGTTCTCGATGGCGGCGTGCAGTTGGGGCAGGTCCTGCTCGCCGATGCCGTGCCGCTTCATCGAGGACATCACCTCGATCACCACACGGGCACCGACGAGGCCGTACACGCCGTCTATCGACGACACGGAGCGGATGACCCGGTCCGGCAGGGGCACGGGCTCCTCGCCGCGCCGGTACGGCGTCAGCACCAGCAGGTCACCGCCGAACCAGTCCTTGATCCGGGCGGCCTCGTACGTCGTGCCGACGGCGAGGACGTCCGAGCCCAGTCGCGTGGCCTCCTCCGCCAGCCGCTCGTGCCCGAAGCCGTAGCCGTTGCCCTTGCAGACCGGCACGAGGCCGGGGAACTGCTCCTGCACGTGCTTGTGGTGCGCCCGCCAGCGCGCGGTGTCGACGTAGAGCGTGAGCGCCATGGCCGGACCTGGAACCTTTCTCGTGGTTGCCGTGTGTCAGTGGTTGCCGTGTGTCAGAGGTATAGAAGCACTGAACGTGACATCAGCGGCGCGACATGTAGATGTCGAGCGCCTTGTGCAGCAGCTTGTTCAGCGGGAAGTCCCACTCGCCGAGGTACTCGGCGGCCTGGCCGCCCGTGCCCACCTTGAACTGGATCAGACCGAAGAGGTGGTCGGTTTCGTCCAGCGAGTCGGAGATACCGCGCAGGTCGTAGACGGTGGCGCCGAGCGCGTAGGCGTCGCGCAGCATCCGCCACTGCATCGCGTTCGAGGGCCGGACCTCGCGGCCGATGTTGTCGGAGGCGCCGTAGGAGTACCAGACGTGCCCGCCGACGATCAGCATGGTCGCCGCCGACAGGTTCACGCCGTTGTGCCGGGCGAAGTACAGCCGCATACGGTTGGGGTCCTCGGTGTTGAGGGCCGTCCACATGCGCTGGAAGTACGACAGCGGGCGCGGCCGGAAGTGGTCGCGCACGGCCGTGATCTCGTACAGCCGCTGCCATTCCTCGAGGTCCTGGTAGCCGCCCTGGACGACCTCGACGCCGGCCTTCTCGGCCTTCTTGATGTTGCGGCGCCACAGCTGGTTGAAGTTCTTGTGGACCTCTTCCAGGGAGCGGTTGGCCAGCGGCACCTGGAAGACGTAGCGGGGCTGGACGTCGCCGAAGCCGGCGCCGCCGTCCTCGCCCTGTTGCCACCCCATGCGGCGCAGTTTGTCGGCGACCTCGAAGGCACGCGGCTCGATGTGGTCGGCCTCGATGTCGCGCAGCCGCTTCACGTCGGGGTTCTGGATGCCCTGCTTGATCGAGGTGGCGTCCCAGCGCCGGATGACCACCGGCGGGCCCATCTTCACCGAGAAGGCGCCCTGCTGCTTCAGGTGCGCCAGCATCGGCTCGATCCAGTCCTGGAGATTCGGCGCGAACCAGTTGATGACCGGGCCCTCGGGCAGATAGGCGAGATAGCGCTTGATCTTGGGAAGCTGCCGGTAGAGGACCAGACCGGCACCGACCAGCTCGCCCGTCCTGTCGTCGAACCATCCGAGGTTCTCGGAGCGCCACTCCGCCTTGACGTCAGCCCAGGCCGGGACCTGCATGTGGCTCGCCGACGGCAGGCTCTGGATGTAGGCCAGATGCTGCTCTCGACTGATGGTCCTCAGGGTCAGGCTCATTTCGGGGCGCTCCTCGGGCTGGTGTGTCCCCATGGGGTCAGGGGCTCCGGCTCTCGCGCGAAGCCTACTGCGCCTTGGATGCGCGCCGGTTGGGCGTACGGGACCTTCCCCCCGGCCCGAGGCCGGCCGGGGCGTGAGTGGTGTTCAGGAGCAGGGGTGTCCTGGCGTCAGCCGATGAGACCGCCGTGCGCCATGCCCAGGAAGAACCCGACGCCCGATGCGCCCAGGCCCAGGATCAGGCCGAAGCGCTCCCGGGTCGTCTCCGAGATCCACTGGCCGTACGCACCCGTGAGGATGCCCACGAGGCCGGTCCAGGAGCTGAGGAGATGCAGGTCCTCGTCGACGAGTGCCGTGATGAACGACGTGATGCCCAGCACCAGGGTCACCGCGAGCAGGGCGTCCTGGAGGGGGTGGGGCTTGCCGTCCGTGGCGAAGAGGCCGCCGGCGGTGTTGGGTCGCAATGCCTGTGCCATAGGGCACCTCCTGCGAAAGTCGGCGCATCGTAGCGCCATACACACCCGATGTGTACAGATTGGCTGCCCTCGCGGCCGGATTTCAACCGCAAGCCACTGTGCGGGTAGTCTGTACCGTCCGCACCGGTGTCTGCCCATGTCACGACAGGGGCTTCTCGACGGAACCCCCGACTGTCAGTGGTGGCCGATACCGTTGCTACGCATCACAACCCTCCTGCCACGGAACGACCGTGGCCGCTGAGTCCAAAGGAGGTGGGTTCCACATGCGTCACTACGAGGTGATGGTCATCCTCGACCCCGACGTCGAGGAGCGCGCTGTCTCCCCGCTGATCGAGAACTTCCTCTCTGTCGTCCGTGACGGCGGCGGAAAGGTCGAGAAGGTCGACACCTGGGGCCGTCGTCGTCTCGCGTACGAGATCAAGAAGAAGCCCGAGGGCATCTACTCGGTCATCGACCTTCAGGCTGAGCCTGCGGTCGTCAAGGAGCTCGACCGCCAGATGAACCTGAACGAGTCGGTCCTCCGGACCAAGGTCCTCCGTCCCGAGACCCACTGAGCTCTCCCGCTCAGCTGATTCCGGGATTCGAGTAGCAAGCAGCCAGAGCAAACCCGCCGAGAGGTTCCCCCATGGCAGGCGAGACCGTCATCACGGTGGTCGGCAATCTTGTCGACGACCCCGAGCTGCGCTTCACCCCCTCCGGTGCGGCCGTCGCGAAGTTCCGTGTCGCGTCCACTCCCCGCACCTTCGACCGCCAGACGAACGAGTGGAAGGACGGCGAGAGCCTGTTCCTGACCTGCTCGGTCTGGCGTCAGGCGGCGGAGAACGTCGCGGAGTCGCTCCAGCGAGGCATGCGCGTCATCGTGCAGGGCCGGCTGAAGCAGCGGTCCTACGAGGACCGTGAGGGCGTCAAGCGCACGGTCTACGAGCTGGACGTCGAGGAAGTCGGCGCCAGCCTGCGCAACGCCACGGCCAAGGTCACCAAGACCACCGGCCGCGGTGGCCAGGGCGGCTACGGCGGCGGTGGCGGTGGCGGCCAGGGTGGCGGCGGCTGGGGCGGCGGCCCCGGTGGCGGCCAGCAGGGCGGCGGCGCTCCC
>KE354709.1 GCA_000415505.1 Streptomyces afghaniensis 772 | reverse complement strand
GGGACCGGCGGTGACCTCGGAGACGTCGACCATGGGGGTGGCCTTTCTTGAGTGGGTGATCAGTGCATTGAGTGGAGTCGTGGGCGGCCGTTCGGCGAACGGCGGGGTGCGGGTAGTGCCCGGGAACGGGCGGCGAGGCCCTCAGGTCGCCCGGGAGTTCACAGCGCGAAGCAGGGATCGAAGGGCGTGTTCGCGGTCTGCGGGGTGAGGCCGCGTCGGGCACGCCACTGGCGGTGCTGTTCGGATTCCGCGACGGCCTGGCCCAGGAGTTCGGCCTGGCGGGTGCCCGACAGGCCGGTAGGGGGCGTGGCTCGGTAGCCGCCGTAGTGCGCCACCGGGCTCCAGGCCGGGCTGACCGGCGGGAGTTCCTCGTCGAGTCCCTCGTACT
>KE354708.1 GCA_000415505.1 Streptomyces afghaniensis 772 | reverse complement strand
GTTCCTGGCGGGCGGTGGCGTGCTGCTCGTGGTGACGCCGGCGTTCAGCGTGCCGCTGTTCCTCGGCGGAGGGCACGGACCGCTGCTGCCGGGCTGGGCGTGGACGTTGCTGAAGACCGCGGCGGTGCTGGCGCTGCTGGTCGCCGGGCGCCGGCTGCTGTCCACGCTGCGGATGGAGCGGTACATGGAGTTGGCGTGGATGGTGCTGGTGCCGCTG
>KE354707.1 GCA_000415505.1 Streptomyces afghaniensis 772 | reverse complement strand
TACGGGTGCGCCGGTGTCGTACACGTACGAGGTCGCCGGTCCCGCCGTCGGCCCGCCGACCGCCCTGGGCGAGGGCCGTCCGGCCCGAGACCTGCACGCCGATCCCCACGAACTGCTCGGCCGAGCGCGCGATGTGCGACGCCGTCCGGCCGACGCGGTACGCGTCCGCTTCCACGGTGGCGACCCGGAGGTACCCCACCCGTCCGATGGTGATCCGGCCGGCGAACGGTCCGTCGCCTCTCGGTGTGACG
>KE354706.1 GCA_000415505.1 Streptomyces afghaniensis 772 | reverse complement strand
CGGGCGGAGTCGGCCGAGCCGGCGCAGGCTGGGCCCTCCCGCCGCCGCCCTCACCTTCTCCATGGCCGCGGCCAGCCCCGCCTGGGTGGTGATGCCGCGCCCGGGCACGTACGCGGCCGGCTTCCGCACGGGCTCGGGCCGTACGGCGGCCGCGGCCGCCGCCCACACTCGCGCGCCCTCCTCCTCGTCGGCGCCTGCGCCCCGGGCGAACGCCTGAACGGTGCGCAGGGTGGGAAGCCGCCCGTCCAGGGACCGGCGCAGCGTGCACACCGAGACCGGCAGCTTCCCGGCGTCGGCCCGCCGCGCCAGGGCAGCGAAGGTGCGCCGTCCCTTCGCCGCGCGCAACCAGCCGCGCAGCCGCGCCAGTTCCACCGGCTCGGCCGCCCGGTGGCTCACCCGCGACCGCCGCCGCCGGCGGCCGCGGCGAGCTCGGCGACGGCGGCCAGGAGTCGGCCTGCGCGGCGGCCGACGAGCAGCAGCCCCACGGCGCCCGCGAGCAGAGTCAACACCAGGGGGATCGGGCGCTGGAGGACGGCGAGCACGGTCACCGCGGCGACCACGGTGATGACGACGGCCGCCTCGCCCGCACCGAGCCTGCCAGCGGTCGCCTCGGCCCGGGGCCACCGGCCGGGCGCCAGCGGGTTCGGTGGTGGACGGGGGAGTGGGCATGACGGGGCCTCCAGACGATGCGGCGGGACGTCAACGGTCCGGGGCGTGCCCGGCGCAGTGAGCCGATGGTGGCACCGTCCGCCCCGCTCCCGCGACCTCCACCAGCCTGTGCCCGGAACCGACGTTACTTCCCTCTGCGGCGCGAAGCCGCAGGCCAGCCTGAGAAGCGAGCAGACCCTGTCCACGGCTCATGGACCCGCTCCTCACGCCCAGCACCGTCACCCTCGGCGCCGGGAGTTCGACGTGATCGCCGAAGCCGTGCCGACCCCGGAGGAGTCCGGCAAGGCGGCCCTCTCACCCTTCGCGGAACCCCTCTCGCGCATCAACAAGGCCGTGAAGATGGGCCGTACTCAGGAGGCAGCGGAGACGGCCGAGTCCGTGCCCCAAGCGCAGCGCAGGCCCGGCGCTCGGTCCGCGACCCGCTCCAGGGTCTACACCTGGGCCCCGACCTGATCGCCGTGTGGGCCGAGCTCGCCGCGGACGCCGGTCCCGCCGCCGACAACGTGGATCAGCTCGACAGGGTCCGTCCCGTCCGTGCTGCTCCCGGCCCGCCCGGTGTCTGACAACGCTCCTGTGGACGGCCGCGTCCCGTCGGTGTCCTCGGCGGTGCCGGTGCGGCGGGCGCGTGCCCGGTCCGCGAGCTGGTGGAGGTGGCCGATCCATGCCTGCATGAACGCCTCCGGTCCCTCCTCCTTGGCACCGGGCAGCCGCAGCAGCCCCTGCCCGGTGCCGGCCTGTTCGGCCAGCACCGACTCCAACCAGCCAGCGAGCGCGGCGATCTCGGGGGCGAGGCACATGGTCAGGGCGTGCACGATGCCCGACGGGTTGATCATCATCGGCACCATCTGGGCCACGATCAGGGAGAGGCCGGACTCCTCCAGTACCGCCCGCAGGCGGGCGAGGGCGGGGTTGTCGGGCATGCCGAGCCCGTGCATCAGATACAGGCCACCGATCCCCGCCAGCACCGCAGCGGCGTGGCGCGCGGCGGCCATCTCCTCGGGACCGGCCGCCTGGAGCAGGCCGAGCGGGTCGAGGTCCCCGGCTCGGATCCACCCGTCGAACTCGCCCGCCTCCTCGGCCTGCCGCGCATCTGCGGCGACGCTGGGCCAGTCGAGGCCGGGCATGAGGGTGGCGAGCGCGTCGACGAGCCGCTCGCCGCCGACTTCGCCCGCGCCCATGGCCGTGGCCGCGACCATGCTCACCGCTCCGCGTCGCCGCCGGCGGTCCTCACCCTGGTCGAGCTCGGCGTCCGGATCCTCCAGGATCCGCCGCATCACCTCGGGGTGCGCGGGTCCGGCGTGCCCACGCCCCACCACCCGCCCGGCCTCGGTGTAGAAGGCGTCCTGCTCCTCCTCACTCCCGCGGGCCGCCGTACGGGCCGACTCGACCAGGCGCTGCGCCGTCGAGCGCCGCATCGCCCACACCAGGGCCTCCCGCACAGCCGGCCACGGCGGCTCCGGCACCGCCAACTGGCCCGGCAGCGCCGGGCGTCCGGCCTCGGCGTACCAGGCGATCACCGTCCAGCGCACATCCCGCCCCGAGCGCGCGTGCCGCCCGAGCACCGCGGCCACCGCGACGGTCTCCTCGGCGAGCACCGACACCGAACCGCGCCCGCGCCCCAGCCACACCCGCGCATGCCGGGGCAGCAGCCCCAGCCCCCGCCACCGCTCCAGCTGCGCCGCCGACACCACGACGTCGAGCGCCGCCAGACGCCCGATCAGTTCCACATCCGCCGCACTCGGCTCTCCTCTTGCCACACACCCGAATTTAGAACCCCGCGAGGCACCCGGAAACCGTCCTCCGCGTACCCGCTGAACTGGGAAAACCACCGGCCCCCGACAAGGGCGCGGGAAACCGCCGTACGCCCGTACGCCTCTGGAAGGAACCGCTCGCCCATGCCCGCGCGCCCTCAACGTCCCCGCCCCACCCCACCCCGTCGTGTCCGCAACCTTCCCGCCCGTACGGCCCCCGCAGCCGCAACCGTGCTCCTCCTCGCCCCCACCGCCGGCGGCCGCACCGCACTCGCGTACGCCGGCACCGGCCTCCTGCTGCTCCTGGCCCTCACCGCCGTCCTCGCCCTCGGCGCCGCCTACGCCCCCACCCCCGCCCACCGCACCGCCGCGCGCCGAACCCTCCACCTCCTGCTGCGCCTGGCCCCCTGGTATCCCGACCGCCCATAGAAACCGCGCTGTACGGTGTCGCCCGACCGAGAAATCCTCGCCGCCGGAGGGCGCCAAGCTGTGCGACGCACCGCGTCGGCGCAGCCGACCACACGGCGCCGCGCCTCTTGGCCGCCCCGGCCCTTCTCGGCGATCCCTCCACCTTCTGAGCCGAGTTGGCCACCGGCGCCGGGGGAGTGGAGCGACCGGGCTGCTGGCCGCGACCGCCTTCCGCACCCCCGCGCACCGACGGTGAACGGTGGGATGGACCTGGTCCTGTGGTGGCAGGCTTCCCTAACGTTCAGACCGATCACCGGTGCCTGAAGTCCGTGCACCGTCAGACAAGGAGCACTCTTGGGGTTCATCACCCGGCTGTTAGGCAAGGAACCGCCCTACAGCAACTGGCCCGCGAGCTACGACAGTTTCCGCAGTGACATGGCCAAGGCCGCAGGCCTGGGGTGGCACGGATCCGCTGCCACCGCAACACCTGGGCCTACCTGCTGGAAAACGTCCCCAAGGACAGCGAGACGGTCATCACCGGGCACGAACGAGGGCAGGGCAGCGCGTTCCGGCCCCCGGCGCAGGACGAGGTCACCGCCGAGGACGACGCGATGGTCACCGTGCCCCTGTCCGGTACTACCCTCGCCGCCGTGCTCAGCTGGTGCCGCAACATCCAGCCGAACACTCTGCGGAGCCCTTGGACCGAACTGGACCGCTCGATCGGACGCCGTGCCGGCGCCGCGATCTCCCAGGCCCTGGACAACGTCATCCCCTCCAACGGCGCGGACGGGCCGACGGCCGTCATCTACCTCGACGACCGCGTCACCGCCAAGGACACCACCCCATAACCCCTCCTGCACCCGCTCTGCCCAGAGCAACGCAGGCTCGGGGCAGAGCGGCCCGGCGGCGGAGAGGGCCAGGCCCGCAGCGGCGGCAGGCTTGACGCCCTGCCCAGGCCGGCCGTACCTACGGACCGGCGTGGACCGACCCACTGGGAGCCACGGGGAGCCAGCCCATACCCAAGTGCAGACACCCCCCGACCTGGGCAGCACACAAATCCGCTACCCCTTCTGCTCCCCCGCTTCTACCGTGACCGGTCATGAGCACGCGCGACTTCAACGGCGCCTACCTCCTGCCCCTCTTCAGCGAGATCGAGCAGGCCCGCGCAGACGGCGCCTACCGGCAGTTGCTCGCCCCTGCCCCGGCCAGCAGCCTGGCCACCGACGACGCACCACTTGGCGCCTACGCGGCCGCTTACCTGATCCGCACCTCATACACCGCAGGCCTGGCCCACGCCGACGCCCTGCGCCGCCTGACATTGGCCGGCGAGGTCGACCCCACCAGCCCCTGGACCCTGCTGCGCGGCGCCCTGGAGAACTTCGCCACCGGCCTGTGGCTCCTGGACGGCGCTGGCCGGGCCGAACGACGGCGCCGCGCGCTGTCGCTGTGGGACGAGGACATGCGCAACCGCAACCAGCACGAACAGGACACCGGCCACCTGCCGTCCGGCGGAGGCCTGAGCGGAGCGCAGCGCCGGGCAGAGATCCGCGCCATCGCCGACAACCTCACCCTGGCCCCGCTTGCCGCACCCAGGACCCACCAGATCCTGCTCGCCGCCGCCCCTGCGGCCGGCCTCACCGCGCTCAAGGTGTGCGCCGCCTGGCGGGCGGCCTCCGGGTTCGCGCACGGCCGCTACTGGCCCAACCTGCGCGCTTCCCAGCCCCGCGCGGCCATACCGGGAGACGACGGCATCCACACCGTCGCTCTGGTCATCGACGAGGACCAGCACCGGACCCTGGCCGAGTACTGCCGCATCATGCTGCGCCGGCTGCAGGAGCGCTACCACGCCCGGGCCCAGGCCCGATGAGAGCGGGCCGAGCAGGCGTACCCGCGCCCCGCTCGGCCCACTGGGCTCCCACGATCGGCCGA
>KE354705.1 GCA_000415505.1 Streptomyces afghaniensis 772 | reverse complement strand
TCGGACGTCGGCCGTTCTACGGGCGCAGCTTGTGCGTGCCGTCGCCCACGTGCCATGAACGAGCTGCGGAACGGGTGGCCCGTCGATCGTCCCGCGGACCTTGACCAGGCCGCGGGTACCGAAGAACTCGGCGACCCTGGCCAGACCAGTAGGTCCAGCCGCCCTCGCGGGGCGTCTTGCGCAGGACCGCGGTGAATTCCGTGTCCAGTTTTCCGGTCGTGGCCATGATGTCCTCCGATGTTCGGCGGCCTCTCACCCACACAGACCGCCGGATACCGGACAACTCATCGCCGGAGCCGGTCTCACGCCCCGGCGGGCACCCGGTCGAGGAATCCGAGCACGGCCCTGATCCGGCCCTGCTCGTCCAGCGTGATCACATCCGACCCGGCCACCGGCGCCGAGCCGTCGGTCTCGCTGACCAGCTCCCACGAGAAGCGC
>KE354704.1 GCA_000415505.1 Streptomyces afghaniensis 772 | reverse complement strand
CGCGCGAGCCGTCCGGCCGGCCACCGGTCAGCGCCACGGACTTCCAGCCGGGCGTCGCTGTCCAGGGCCGGGCCGCCGCCGTACCGGCGACATGGTGGTGGCCGTGCCCCGCGTGCGGATGCCACAACTCATGCCCGAGGATGACCAGTTGCTGCACCGCCTCGGCCCGCTCCTCGACGATGACCAGGTCGAAGTCCTGGAACTCCACCCACAGCCCGGTCACTTCGATCTCTCGGGGAACCGGCTCGAAACGCAGGTCGACCGGACGCCCGCCCCGCCGCGCGCTCATCTCCTCGCACAGCGCCCGGCACAACGACCGTACGCCGTCCGGGACCTGCTCCCGCGCCCGGACCGCGGCGGCGAGCTCGGCGGCCAGGCGGCGCATGGCGGCCCCACGTCGCGAACGCCTGAGCGCGGTGACGGCTCGCACTCGCGCGCCCGCGATGTCCATCGCTC
>KE354703.1 GCA_000415505.1 Streptomyces afghaniensis 772 | reverse complement strand
CCTGACCGCGTCCGACCGCCCGGGGCGACCCGGATCGACGGGGTGGTCGGCTCCGGGCACGGACGCGGGCAGGGCGCGGACCGCGGCGGAGTGCGAGCCAGTGCGGTGGTGAAGGACCCGGACGGGCGTTCTCGACCTGAGGGAAGCCCGTCCCGGACTCCGTCGCACCCGCCGCGGTCCTCATACCCACCCCTCCCCCATGACCCCGTCCGGCGGCGCGAACGTCCTGTCGCGCCCAGTCTCGCGCCGTCGGACGGCCAGAGCCCGCCCCAGGGTGCGGAACCGGCCCGGCCGCAGCAGCCTGAAGGCATGGCACATCCAACCGAGCACCCGCATGTCGTGGTCCATCCCCCCGCCTGGACGGATCCCGCCGGGTCACCCTGGGCGAGGAGCCCCTGGGCTGGCCACGCACGCCGACGACGTCGCCGAGATCC
>KE354702.1 GCA_000415505.1 Streptomyces afghaniensis 772 | reverse complement strand
GCGGTTGGCTGCTGGTGGTGTGGCTGGGCGTGATCAGCCTGGCGCCGGCTGTGCGGGCCTGCTGCGGCCGCCTGGCGCCTTCGCGTTGCGCCGCTCGCGCTGATGGCCTGGGGCTGGTGATGACCGGCCGCAACTGGCGCTCCTGGCGATACGCCGAGCGCGCCGACGACCTGCTGATCAGCCGCGGTGTGCTGTGGCGCGAGGAGACGGTCGCGCCGTACGGGCGGATGCAGCTGGTCGAGGTCACCTCCGGGCCCGTGGAGCGGCACTTCGGGCTGGCCAGCGTGCAGC
>KE354701.1 GCA_000415505.1 Streptomyces afghaniensis 772 | reverse complement strand
GTCACGCGCGGCTCCTGGTCCGGCAGCCAGCCGAAGGTGAGGCAGCTGCCGACCACGCCCAGGAGCAGGCCCACGAAGAAGCCGCCCAGGTTCGAGGTCAGCCAGGTCCCCAGGGAGACCAGCACCCCGATGACCGAGTAGAACAGGCGCTGGGAGGGGTTGAAGAGGATCAGCACGCCGCACAGCAGCATCACGGCCGGGAGCAGATAGCCGGCCAGGCCCTGCATGCCGACGTGCAGGATGACGTCCAGCGACGCCTTCAGGGTGAGCAGGACCTCCGCCCCGCCCAGGGCGAGCAGCAGCCCGCCCCAGAAGGGACGGCCCGCCCGCCACCGGCGGAAGGCGGGCCGGGTCTTCCCGCGTGGACCGCCGGGCATCAGCAACCCGACCCGCTGAAGCCCAGTTTCAGCCCGGGCAGCTTGAACACACCGGCCGTCGTGGCGTAGTTGGTCTGCCGCAGGTTGGCGATGTGCACGGTGTCGGACTGCTGGCTGAACACGCCCTTCGGCCCACGGCCCTTCGGCCCCGCCTTGTTCAGCGTGCTGGCGTCGTTGCCGATCTCGAT
>KE354700.1 GCA_000415505.1 Streptomyces afghaniensis 772 | reverse complement strand
CGCCACGACCGCACCGACGCTCTACACCGGGCGGTGCAGCCGGCCCTCTGGCTGCTGATCTTCGGTCAGACCTTCACCCGCATCAGGGCCATCCCACCGGCGGCATCCCCTACGTCGACTACCTGGCGCCCGGCATCATCGCCCAGTCCGCGATGTTCATCGCCATCTTCTACGGCATCCAGATCATCTGGGAGCGTGACGCCGGCATCCTCAACAAGCTCCTCGTCACGCCGACCCCGCGCTCCGCGCTGATCACCGGCAAGGCCTTCGCGGCGGGGGTCAAATCGCTCGTCCAGGCGGTCGTGGTCCTCCTCATCGCCGCCCTGCTCGGCGTGGCGCTGACCTGGAACCCGATCGAGCTGCTCGCCGTCGCCGCGATC
>KE354699.1 GCA_000415505.1 Streptomyces afghaniensis 772 | reverse complement strand
CCCCGCCGCCACCGTCGTCGCCAGGATCCAGCCCAGCAGGATCATCGCCGTCGCCAGCCACTGCCAGCCCCCGCGCAGCTGCCAGAACCACCTGGCCCAGGTCGATGACCGGCAGCAGCAGATCGAGCGTGAACAGCGTCGGGTTCCACTCCGGATGCTCACCGCGCTTCAGCGGCGGATGCCCGGCCTGCGCGAAGGCGAACGAGCCCGCCGCCCACAGCACCGCCATCCATACCGCGGCCCGGCCCGGCCGGTACCCGTAGGCGACCGTCAAGTCCTGCGCGTAGCCCCACAGCTTGGCGGCCGGCGGCAGGCTCTCCCGGTGCCGGCGCTGCTTGGCGAGCAGCACCTCGCGGGCGTCCTCGTCCTCCCCGCCGGCCCGCAGCACAGCCGCGAGCCGCTCGTACGGCTCCGGGTTGTACTCGGCGGTCGCCGCC
>KE354698.1 GCA_000415505.1 Streptomyces afghaniensis 772 | reverse complement strand
GCCCGCCCACCATCCAGTACCTCGCCGACCACGATAAGCCGGCCACTAGACCACGGCACGTAGGGGACGCGCGGATCGACGCCACCGTCGACGCCAACGTCCGCCTCGTCCGCTCCCGGCTGGCCGCGGAACCCGACCTCGCCGCCAAGGTCGGCACCGGCAAGCTGGCGATCGTCGGCGCCCGTTACGAACTGACCAGCCAGGCGGTCCACCGCGTCGTCTGAGAGCCGGCCCGGCTCGCGATACGCCACCGCGGGCCGGGCCGCCCGTCTCACGCCCGCAGCGGATTGAAACGCGCCGCCGCCATCAGGTACCAGGCGGTCGCGCCCGTGTGCCGGTACGGGTAGTAGCCGAAGCCGAACCCGGTGTCCAGCGGACTGCTCGCGGACACCACCCCGGCCCGCTCGGGCAGCGCCCTTCCGCCGACGGTCTGACCGGCGCCCAGCAGCTCCTGGGCGCGCTC
>KE354697.1 GCA_000415505.1 Streptomyces afghaniensis 772 | reverse complement strand
CGGCGGCGGCGATGCCATGGACTGCCTCATGGAGCAGTCGCTCGAAGGAGAGCTCGTGACCGCACGCGGACGACGATCCCCGATCAGGGACTCTGGCGCGGCAAGGTCGGGCAACTCGGGGTGGTACCGCTGAATGTCGGCCCACGCCTGTGCCAGCTCTGCGGCGAGAACAGGTGGTGTCTGTGTCGTGCTCACGTAATGACAACGAGCCGGGGTGCCCCAGTGTTCCGATTCCGGG
>KE354696.1 GCA_000415505.1 Streptomyces afghaniensis 772 | reverse complement strand
CGGTGAGCGGCGCCGAGCAGTTCCACGGCCGTGGAGGTGACCCAGTCCGAGCACGCCGATCGGTGACCACTGCCGACGAACACGCCCGGGTAGTCGACGACGGTGTAGTCCTGCCAGGTGCGGTAGCCGACGCCGTACTGGCCGGAGATCGATCTCGGCGGAGATCACCACACGATCCACGAGACGCCGGATACCGACGGACAGGCCGGCCGAACACGCCGGGCAGCGCGCCCGGCAGGACGACGGAGCCGAG
>KE354695.1 GCA_000415505.1 Streptomyces afghaniensis 772 | reverse complement strand
GCGATGTACACGATGGCCCACTTCACCACGGGCCCCGACCGTCGCCCTACCTGGCGATGCCCTGGTCCTGTCGGCCACCGGCACGTTCCTCGCCACGCTCGGTTCGCCCTGGTTCGGCCTGGCCGCCCTCACCCTCGCCGCGGTGGGCGGCAAGTGCGCGGCCACACTGTTCTGGCCGATGGCCCAGTCGGGCCTCGACCTGAAGATCGCCGCGCCGGGCCTGGCACTGGTCAACTCCATAGGAAACCTGGGCGGTTTCGTGTCCCCCACCCTGTTCGGCTACCT
>KE354694.1 GCA_000415505.1 Streptomyces afghaniensis 772 | reverse complement strand
TCATGCCGGCGAAGGAGGGGCTGGACGCCCACTGTCGCGTACGCGAACGTCAGACGTCCTCGTCATCGGGGCGGGATCATCGGCCTGGTCACCGCGTGGCGGGCCGCGCAGCGCGGGCTCGCCACGGCCGTGGTGGACCCGGAGCCGGGCGGCGGAGCCGCACAGGTGGCGGCCGGGATGCTGGCCGCCGTCACGGAACTGCACTACGGCGAGCAGACCCTGCTCGCCCTCAATCTGGCCTCCGCCCGGCGCTATCCGGACTTCGCGGCCGAGCTCACCGAGGAGACCGGCCACGACCTCGGCTACCGCCGCTGCGGCACGCTCGCCGTGGCCCTGGACGCCGACGACCGGGCCCATCTGCGCGACCTGCATGCCCTGCAGCAGCAGTCGGGCCTGGACGTC
>KE354693.1 GCA_000415505.1 Streptomyces afghaniensis 772 | reverse complement strand
GCGGCAGGCACGGGCAGGGTGAGCGGTGTGGACGTCGAAGCCATGATCTCCCCTTCGGCAGTCAAGTTGAGCTATGCCGACTCAATGCACGGGAGCCGCCGGATGTTCCCCACCCGTCGTTCGCTGTGAGCGATCGACCGTGACGCCAGGGGCGATCGGGGCCGTAGAGTCAGCGACGTAACAGATCAATGCGGTTAGTGCCTATTACCAGGGGGCGGCGTGGACAGGACCGTGCAGGCGTGGGTGGACGGATGGGTCGTGTCGCGCGGGGCGGCTCCGCCCGTGACCGAGCCGTGGGGCCGCACGATCGACGTGGGGACGAACGGGCACGTCACACGGCATGTGTTCGGCGCGACCGGCGACGACCTCGACGAGACGTCCGTGCGCAAGGTGGCGGGCGCGGTGACCGGGCCGGCGTGTGCTGAAGGCGTTCCGGG
>KE354692.1 GCA_000415505.1 Streptomyces afghaniensis 772 | reverse complement strand
GAAGAACCCGGCGACCTTTGAGAAGACGTTGGGCCGCCGGGCAGGCCTCGGCGGTGATGCTGGGAGGCGCCGTTGCGTACCCGCAGGAAATCCGATGTGCCGGCTCCGGACGAGTCCCTGGAACGAGGTGTCCCCGGGTTGTGGATGGGCGGCCACGAGTACGCCGGGGCCCTGGGCCATCCGGAGTTCGCCGTCGTACGGAACGAGTTCGACCTCGTGCAGACGCTGCTGCGGCTGCCGGGGCACGGGCCCGATCCGGACGTCCCGCACCACGTCTGGCCCATCCCCGACGGGCCGCTCGACGGGACGCAGCTCGCCGGCGTGATCCGGCTCGCCGAGGCCGCGTGCGAGGCGCTGGACGAGGGCCGCAAGGTCCTCG
>KE354691.1 GCA_000415505.1 Streptomyces afghaniensis 772 | reverse complement strand
GACGCCGACGCCCGCCACCGCCACGTTCGCAGGCCAGCATCAGGCCCACCGACCGGCGTCCTACGACGATGACGTCCGCGTCAGGGCGGCGTTGCCGGTGTGCGGGCGTGCGGGCGATGGTGAGGGGTCGCCTTGCAACTCGTGCGGTTCCGGCGTCCGGCCCGGGCCCGGAGTCCCCGGCACCGACACCGACACCGACAGGGACTGGAGCAGCAGATCGGCCAGGGTCGCGTGGTAGCAGGACCGGAAGAGCGTGGTGTCGTCCGGCCGCGACCCGGCCAGCAGGCGTGCGGCCGTCTCGTCCAGCGGCGTGCCGCCGTCGCAGTGGACGGCCAGCGACTCGCGCCGGGCCGCCCAG
>KE354690.1 GCA_000415505.1 Streptomyces afghaniensis 772 | reverse complement strand
CCGGGAAGCCTCCAGGGTGAAGTGCAGCCCCATGCCCCGGCCCGGACCGGTGCCGATCTCTGGGCGACGGCGGCCGAGTCGATGCCGCCGCTGAGCATGAGGACGGCGTCCGGCTCGTGCGCGAGCATCCGGCCGCAGGCGCGGGCCAGACGCTCGCGCAGGCCGTCGGCGGCCTCGTCGATGGTGCGGGGCGGGTTCTCGTGCGGGCGGAACTCGTCGAACGTCTCGGACCGGGGCCGCCGCCCCTTCTCCAGCACCAGCGCGCTGCCCGGCGGGAGTCTGCGCACCCCGGCGAACCAGGAGCGGTCGT
>KE354689.1 GCA_000415505.1 Streptomyces afghaniensis 772 | reverse complement strand
ATGGGCTTCGACGTGGTCTACCTGCCCCCGACTCCACCCCATCGGCACCACCTTCCGCAAGGGCAGGAACAACACCCTCTCCCCGGCCCCGACGACGTCGGCGTGCCCTGGGCGATCGGCTCGCCCGAGGGCGGCCACGACGCCGTCCACCCCGATCTGGGCACCCTGGAGGACTTCACCTGGTTCGTGGACCAGGCCCGCACCCTGGGGCTGGAGATCGCCCTGGACTTCGCGCTGCAGTGCTCCCCGGACCACCCCTGGGTGCACAAGCACCCCGAGTGGTTCCACCACCGCCCCGACGGCACCATCGCCTACGCGGAGAACCCGCCCAAGAAGTACCAGGACATCTATCCCATCGCCTTCGACGCCGACATGGACGGCCTGATCGCCGAGACCTGCCGGGTGCTGCGGCACTGGATGGA
>KE354688.1 GCA_000415505.1 Streptomyces afghaniensis 772 | reverse complement strand
CGGTCACCCCGGCACCGGGCTGCACCAGCCGCACCGCACCGCCCCGGTCCCCGGTGCAGGCGGCGTCGAGCGGTCGCCGGCTGAGCGCGGCCAGGAACTGGACGATACGGTCCAGCGCCTGGACGGCGGTCGTCGGATCGTTGATCGCGGGCGACAGGGCGCGCAGCGCGATGTCGGACAACTGGCGCAGTCCGAAGCCGAGATCCTGGTGATAGGTCCGCTCCACACCAACCGAGATCGTGTAGCGCAGGGCCCGGCGCGCCGGGGCC
>KE354687.1 GCA_000415505.1 Streptomyces afghaniensis 772 | reverse complement strand
ACCAGGTGGTCGAGCGCCTGACGCGGATGAACTGGCCGAGCTGCTACCGGGTTGGCGGCCGGGATGCTGCCGAAGATGAGGGCTGTCTGCGGGCCGTCCGCGGCGGCGTGCGCGGGCGCATGTGCTCGACGGCCGCGTGCCGCACGCACTGTTGCGGGGCGTGCTGGGCCGGAACAGCCCCGGTACCACGGTGTTGCCGGAGCACAGCTCCGATGCCCCGTGCGCCGGAGCGAGCTCCCCCTGAGGACCGGATCC
>KE354686.1 GCA_000415505.1 Streptomyces afghaniensis 772 | reverse complement strand
CGACGAGGAGTTACGAGGAGTTACCACCATTGCCGAAGACCGACCACCGGCCGCGCCCCCGGCCCCGGCACCCGCCGCACCATTGACGGCGGCCGCCCGCGCGGCGGCGAAGCGCGCGGAGCGCGGCCACCGTGAGGTGGGCGCGGCGACGGCCGGCGACGAGGAGTCCCCGAGCCGGGCCGAGCGGCCACGCGCCGGACGCACCGTCCTCGTCGACGGCCC
>KE354685.1 GCA_000415505.1 Streptomyces afghaniensis 772 | reverse complement strand
GGAGTCCCTGGACCGCCCGGAACGCGCCGCGCGCGATCATCCGGGCCATCGTCGCCTCGTTCGTGCTCAGCGGCCTGATCCTGCTGCTCGCGCTGGTGAGCGTCTCCAGCCTGAAGGTCGAAAAGCTGTCCACGGACGGCTTGCAGTACATCGTCCTGGACGTGCTGGGCCCGACGGCCGGCAAGGCGATGCTGTGGTGCGTGCTGATCGCGGTGACGGTGTGCGCCCTGGCCGTGCACACGGCGGCGGTCCGGCTGGCGTTCGCGATGGCCCGCGACAACAACCTGCCCGCGTCCTCGCGGCTGGCCAAG
>KE354684.1 GCA_000415505.1 Streptomyces afghaniensis 772 | reverse complement strand
GACCAGACGGTGTTGCTGCCACCGCAGCCGTGCAGACCGGGCGGCAGAAGGCTTCCTGACATGCCATCACCTCCGTTGCGGGGCGACCTGTTCGCCGCCGGACACCGTGAGGATCAGGGGTGTGCGCGAGGTGCGCGCGGTGAGTGTGCGCGGTTCGGCGCAACGGGGTCACCCGTCGGCGTCGTCCCGCTTGCCGGGCGGCGTGGCGTCT
>KE354683.1 GCA_000415505.1 Streptomyces afghaniensis 772 | reverse complement strand
GCGGTGAGGGCAGGGGGCGCGGCGGGGACAGAGGGCGCGGCGGAGACGCAGGGCGCGGCCGGAACGCAGGGCGCCGCCGAAGCAGCGGGCGCGGACAGAACACCGGGCGCAGCAGAGACGCAGAGCGCGCTGGCGGCAGAGGGCGCGGCGGACACGCAGAGCGCCACCAAGACACCAGGCGCGGCCAAAAACCCCAGGCGCAGCGGACACACAGGGCGCCGGCAACGCTCCAGGCGCCGCCGACACACCGCGCGCCGCCGGCACACCAGGCTCTG
>KE354682.1 GCA_000415505.1 Streptomyces afghaniensis 772 | reverse complement strand
GGTTGCGTGCCGATCAATCATGCCGACGGGACCGGACCCTGGGGGTTGGTTCGTCAGGTCCTGGGCGGCCGGCTACTCCTCACGGGCTCGACTCCTGTGGGGAGGGTCCGGGCCGGTACTCGAGGGTGTCAGGTACTTCGAGAGTCACGCCAACGACGCAACCCGGGGCGTCAGAGCAGTGCTGACGGCCTTGACGGTAGGAGGCGGAAGCGCAGAGGCCACTTGAGCGCAGCGGGCCGGATCCGGTCATGTCCGTGTGGGACGTGAAGTTCG
>KE354681.1 GCA_000415505.1 Streptomyces afghaniensis 772 | reverse complement strand
GCGCGAGTCCGGTTCGCCGTTCCAGGGGCCGGTGCGGGAGGCGGGCGCGCGCTGGGTACGGCCGGAGCTGGTGGCCCGGATCGCGTTCGCCGAGTGGACGCGGACGGCATGCTGCGCACCCGCGGTACCTGGGGCTGCGGGGCGACAAGAAGCCATGGGACGTGGTGTGGGAACGCCCTCGGGGCATGCTGCCGCGTGAGCGGGCCGGTCAGAACAGCGGCGTGAGCGGCTGTTCGCACCAGATGGTCTTGCCCCGCGTGGTCTGCCGGCTGCCCCAGCGCTGGGTGAGCTGGGCGACCAGCAGCAGTCCGCGGCCG
>KE354680.1 GCA_000415505.1 Streptomyces afghaniensis 772 | reverse complement strand
AACGCCTCGCACACGCGGCCAGTCCGGTCCCGGCGCAGCCGCCCCACGTAGTGGTGGTCGGTGAGCAGGACCTGGATCGCGTTCTGCTCGACGGCCGGCCTCAGATGCTCCCAGGCGATCACGCACATGTTGGTCGCGAGCGGCATGGGCGACTCCTTCGCCACCTCCGCCATGCCGTCGATGCCCTTGGTCGGGTCCTCCAGGTATTCGAGGACGCCGTCGAGTTCACG
>KE354679.1 GCA_000415505.1 Streptomyces afghaniensis 772 | reverse complement strand
CTACACCAAGAACACCTCGGCGCCAGACCTGCCACGACCTGGGCATCAGCCCCCGCCTGGACCGACCCTGGCGGCCCCGGACCAACGACAAGGTCGAACGCTTCCACCGCACCCTGCTCGACCGGCATCGGCGGCCACACCCCAGCCAGCCGCGTCACCAACCTGTGCCGATCAGCACACCTAGGCGCGTTCCATCAGCCGCTTGAGGGCGGTGAGGTCGGCGGTCACCGCCTCCGCGTCGCGGTGGAAGTCCTCGTCGCTCATCCAGGGCCGGCGGCGCAGGGTGAAGACCACCTCGCAGCCGGGGCCGTCGGTGAGCACCCGCATCGGG
>KE354678.1 GCA_000415505.1 Streptomyces afghaniensis 772 | reverse complement strand
GCACCATCGTCGCGACGGCCGAGCCCACGGAGCCAGGTCCGATGAACGGCCGAGCGCCCCACGTGCCTGCGCGGGATCGCCCAGCGACCGGGGGCCGCCCCGTCGGGCTCGTTTTCCTGTCCGGCAGGCGATGCCGGACCACGCGGCATGGTCATGGCTCCTCCTCGCGTGATCGAGCGCGTTTCCGGACCGCTGACGGGGCGGTGTGCGGGAGCGGTGCGCGGTGCGGGGACCTGACCGCTCCAGGATCACGCCGGTCACCCGGTGCCGGGGTCACCCACCACGGGTGACCGGCGCGCCACCGCGGCGATGAGGCGGGAACCTCGGCGCCCGTCCCGTCGGCCTTCCGACCGGACCGACGAAGAGCCACGGGATGAGTGACCCGCACCCGGTCCTGGACCGCACCCGGTCCCGGCCTGCACCCGGTCCCCTGCCTGGGCCGCAGCGACCGCTTCGACCGCGCGCTCAC
>KE354677.1 GCA_000415505.1 Streptomyces afghaniensis 772 | reverse complement strand
CCGGTGGCCGACGTCCGATCCATCTGCTGGCCGAGCTCATCGACAACGCGACCGCGAACCTTCGCCCGCCCCGAGCCCCGGTCCACGGTGCGGGCCGGGGACTGGTCGCCAAGGGTCTGGCCGTCGAGGTCGGAGGACCGCGGCCTCGGCGATGTCGGAGGAGGACGTACAGTCCTTCAACGAACAGCTCGCGGTGCCCCCGCAGTTCGACGTGGT
>KE354676.1 GCA_000415505.1 Streptomyces afghaniensis 772 | reverse complement strand
AGGGATTCCGCGACCGTGCGTGGGCGATGCATCGACCGTTTGTGCCCCACCAAGGAGTGAAACCGGCCACTGAACGCTCCCGCGACGTCCCTCACCCGCAGGCCCCCGGAGCCCCCCCTCTCCTCGGCCACGGCCTTCAACTCGCCCGCAGCCCCCTGCCGTTCATCAGCTCCCTGCGCGAGCACGGACCCGTGGTGCGCATACGGATAGGCCCCACCCCGGCGTACGTCGTCACCGATCCCGCCCTGACCCGCAAGGTCTTGGTGACCGATGCCGCGCACTATGCCAAGGGCGG
>KE354675.1 GCA_000415505.1 Streptomyces afghaniensis 772 | reverse complement strand
GCGATGTGGCGTACTGGTTCCTCGGAGCCGGAGGACGCGCCCCGCCGGGCCCGCCGCCTGGCCGGCGCGCGTTGCAGCGCTGGGGCCTGGAGGAGCTCAGCGACTCGGTGGAGCTGCTGGTCAGCGAGGTCGTGCGAAACGCCGTGCGGTACGCGTCCCGGCCGGTCACGCTCCGGCTGCTCCGGACGGATGTCCTGCGCTGCGAGGTGGGCGACGACGTCCCTCAGCTGCCGCGCCTGCGGCAGGCGCGCG
>KE354674.1 GCA_000415505.1 Streptomyces afghaniensis 772 | reverse complement strand
TCCGCGCGGCGGGTGATCGTGCGGGGCGTGCTGATCAACATCCTCAACCCGAAACTGACGATCTTCTTCTTCGCGTTCCTGCCGCAGTTCGTGAGCCCCGGGGAGCCGCACGCGGTGGTGCGGATGGTGGGGCTCGGCGGGGTGTTCATGCTGGCGACCTTCGCCGTGTTCGCCGCGTACGGGGTGCTGGCCGCGTCGGTGCGCAGTCATGTGATCGGGCGGCCCCGGGTGATGGCGTGGCTGCGGCGGGGGTTCGCGGGGTCGTTCGTGGCGCTGGGGCGAAGCTGGCGTTCACGGCGCGGTAGCCGAAGGTCCGGGGCGGCGGTTCCGGGGTGGGCTGACAAGTATCGAATGACAGATATTGAAATCTGTCA
>KE354673.1 GCA_000415505.1 Streptomyces afghaniensis 772 | reverse complement strand
CGAAGATCGCGTACTGCTGCGCGCCGACCTCGGAGCCCTGGCAGCGTCTCAACGTGACGTGGCGTCCACGACGGCCTGAGGGACCGCGGAGCACCGAGTCCGCCGAGGCCTCCGGGTAGTGCACCCAGGCCAGTCCGGCGTCGAAGCGGGCCCGGAGGAAGTCCAGGCGGTCGGTCGAGGCCGGCGGGTGAGCGGCCAGCAGGTCCTGTGTGCGACGGCGCAGTTCCTCGGCGTCGGTCATGCGGCGGCTCCCTTCTCCAGGACGACGGCCACCCGGCCGGTCGTCACGCCGTCGGCGACCCGCTGCACGGCGGCGGCCGCCCCGCCGAGCGGAACGCGTTCGCT
>KE354672.1 GCA_000415505.1 Streptomyces afghaniensis 772 | reverse complement strand
CCTCGCGGCTGACGGCCTGGTCGCCGACCGGGTCGGGCATGGTGACCGTCCTGTTCAGGTGCTCCGCCGACTTCACGAGGGCCGGGGTGACCTTCTTGCCGTGGTTGGCGAGGGTGGCGTAGACACCCGCCATCTCCAGGGGGCTCGCGCCCATGCTGCCCAGCGTCTGGGCGGGCACGGCCTGCATGTTCTTGGTGTCCATGCCGAGTTTGCCGGCGACGTCGACCACGTTGGTCATGCCGACGTCGACGCCCATCTGCGCGAAGACGGAGTTGACGGACTTGTTCATCGCGGTCTGGACGTGATCTTCCCGTAGTTCTCGTCGTCCTCGT
>KE354671.1 GCA_000415505.1 Streptomyces afghaniensis 772 | reverse complement strand
CTGCCCGTGGAGGGACACCGAGGACCTCCTGGAGTCCCTGGTGGACACGTCCCTGCTCGAGTCGGCCGCTCCCGGCCGCTACCGGCTTCCACGACCTTGTCCGGCTCTACGCGCGTGCCTGTGCGGAGAGGGACGAGCTGCCGCCGAGCGAGCGGGGGGCGGCGCTGTCGCGGCTGCTGGACTTCTACCTGGCGTCCGCGGCCGGGGTGTACGCGATC
>KE354670.1 GCA_000415505.1 Streptomyces afghaniensis 772 | reverse complement strand
GGGCACCCGGGGACAGCCCTCGCGGGCCAGCGCCAGCGGCAGTTCCAGGTCCGGGTTGACCCCGGGCACGATCCGGCGCAACAGCTTCAGGATGAACGTATCTCCGTAGACGATCGACGAGTTGGACTGTTCCGCGGTCACCACGCGCGGCACCAGACCGGACCGGATGTCCTGGTCGAGGTCCCGCTCGAAGCGGAGCCCGCCGATCCGGGCCTGGGTGGCCAACCCCAGTCCTTCCGCACGGGCGCGCGGGGCTGCTGCACCATCGAGGACTCGCGCGACGCCCGCCGCGCCGCGGACGTCATCGGCATCC
>KE354669.1 GCA_000415505.1 Streptomyces afghaniensis 772 | reverse complement strand
GTCGACCTGTCCCGCACCTCGCCGCGTCCCGTTCGTCGCGGAGCACCGCCTTCGCCCGCGCCACCACCGGAGCCGCGTCCGCCACGCCCGACGTCGACCCTGCTGGACGGCGTACCGGGAGTCCGCGCACCGCTCACCGCGTCCCGGACGGGAAGGCCAGTGACCTGCCACACGACCCGAGTCGGCGCCCTGACCCTGATGGCCGCGGCCGTCGCCGCAACTCTCATCGCCGCACCGGCCCAGGCCGCCGGCGACTCCCGCCCCGCCACCGGCTTCGAGCAGACGAACGGTGCCCGCTGGACCACCCAGCCCGAGGAACAGGACTTCCTCGAAGCCGTCGACCGGTCGAGCGGCCGCGTCTCCATGACCCGCTTCGGCACGACGAAGCAGGGCCGCCCGCTCCAGCTCGTCCGGATCGGCACCCGCCCGACCCTCAACAAGGTGCTGCTCGTGTGCAGCCAGC
>KE354668.1 GCA_000415505.1 Streptomyces afghaniensis 772 | reverse complement strand
TCGGCGCCCATCTTGTCGGCAATCGCTTCTACGAGCTGCGCCTTGTTCACGTCTTCCCCTTCGGAGACATCGCCAGAACGAAAGTGTTCAAGCTTTTTCGCACGTTAGGCAGATATATACCGCAAATCAAACACGAAACGGGCTTATCACCCTTGTGCCGCAACGAACTCGGCGGTGCCGTCCGGTTCAGCGTTCCTCGTCGGGGAGACGTCCCTCGTCGAGGTCCGCGGTGAACCGATCCAGCCGCCTTGCCGCGTCGGCGAGATCGTGCTTGGCCGCGGCCGTAATGACCAGCAGCTTCCGGGTCAGCGCCATCCGTACGCCCTCCGGGACTTGCAGTGCGCGCACTCTTGCGTGCGCTTCCTTGAGTTGGCCCGCGACTGCCGTATAGAGCTCGAGT
>KE354667.1 GCA_000415505.1 Streptomyces afghaniensis 772 | reverse complement strand
CGGGCCACGGTCATGTCCTTCGGCTCAATACGGGCTGCCGGTCGACGCCGACCTGGTCGTCGACTGCCGCTTCCTGCCGAACCCGCACTGGGTGCCGGAGCTGCGCCCGTACACGGGCCTCAACGAGGAGGTGTCGGGTTACGTCTTCAACCAGCCCGGCGCCAAGGAGTTCCTCGACCGGTACACGGAGCTCCTGCAGCTCGTCGCCACCGGCTACCGCCGTGAGGGCAAGCGCTACGTGACCATCGCCGTGGGCTGCACGGGCGGCAAGCACCGCTCGGTCGCCATGTCGGAGAAGCTCGCCGCCCGGCTCGCCGCCGAGGGCGTGGAGACGGTGGTCGTACACC
>KE354666.1 GCA_000415505.1 Streptomyces afghaniensis 772 | reverse complement strand
GGCTGAGGCGGCGTTCAGCGTGGCGGCGTTCTCACGGACCGGGCGCTCGGCGAAGAAGAGGTCCTTCACCTGCGGCATGGCCGGGAACAGGTGCGGCAGCTCCTCGTGGAACTCGTTGTCCGCGGAGACGGATCGCGACCAGCGGGGCGGCGGCGGTCTTGGGCTGGTTGCCCTCGGCCACTGTGCCGCACCAGGCGCTCGCGGCCTCGGGGAGCGGACCAGGGTGATGCGCAGCGGGGTCTGGTTGAAGGCGGTCGGGCCGTA
>KE354665.1 GCA_000415505.1 Streptomyces afghaniensis 772 | reverse complement strand
GCACGAGGACCGTCCGCCGGGCCCGGGACGGCGCCCTGCCGGACACCCAGCAGGGCGCTGCGCCGCCGCAACCTCGCCCGGGTCCTGCACGCCGTCCCGTGCCAGGGGCCGCTGTCGCGGGCCGCCGTCGCGTCGCGGATCGGCCTGACCCGGGCGGCCGTGTCGACCCTCGTCGACGAACTGATCCGCTCGGGGCTGCTGGAGGAGCTGGGGCCCGAACGGCCCGGCCGGGTGGGCCGCCCCGGCTCCGCGCTCGCGCTGAGCGGACGCGGCCCGGCGGGGATCGGTGCGGAGATCGGCGTCGACCATCTCGCGGTCTGTGCCGTGGACCTGCGCGGCACGACCCGGTCCCGGGCGATACGTC
>KE354664.1 GCA_000415505.1 Streptomyces afghaniensis 772 | reverse complement strand
GAGCGCGGCGCCGACCCGACCCGCCTCCGCTGCCGGGGTCCGGTGTCCGCCTCGGGCACCCGGGGCCAGCGGCCGATCCGTTCGCGGCCGAGCGGCGCCCGGGCGGACCTCGGCGGCGGTGGCGGCGACCCGGCCGAGGGACGCAGCTGACGCCGTACGGCCACGGCACAGGCGCCGCCCGCGACGGCGAGCCCGGCCGCTGTGACGGCCGCCTCCACCACGGCCAGGCGGTTCGTCATCTCCCGTACGTCGTCCAGGGGCAGTCCGGCGAGGACTCGGACTCCGCTCGCGTCCAGCCCCGTGACCCGGTAGGTGCCGAGGCCGGGGACGGTCCGGGTGCGGGGTGTGCCGTCGGGGGCGATGCCGCGCAGGGCGGCGCGCTGGCCGGGGGTCAGGTTGCGCGGTGTGGCGTCCGG
>KE354663.1 GCA_000415505.1 Streptomyces afghaniensis 772 | reverse complement strand
GGCGTGCGTGACGACCAGCGGCTGCATGTGGCACCCTGGTCGGAGTCGAGGGTCGCCGGGGAGGGCCCACGGTGGCGGTCGAGGTTCCGCCGGGGAGGGGACCGTCACCTCCGGCCCCATGACGTCCCGCCAGACGGCCGGGCCCGCGCCCGCCTCGGCGTCCGCGCCCCAGCCCCCGCCGGCACCACTCGACGATCTCCGCCAGACCGGCCCGGTCCTCCGGGGCGGCGGCCAGGCACCGGGCGAAAAGCGGACGGAGCTGCTCGGGCAGCACGGACAGGTCGGGTTCGTCGTGCACGATCCGGTACAGCACACCGACCGCGGAGCCGTCCCCGTACAGCGGCCGGCCCAGCGCCGCGAAGGCCGCCGTCTGGCCCAGCGCGAAGACGTCGGTCGCCGCCGTGACCTCGCCGCCGGACGCCTGCTCGGGAGCCATGAAGTGCGGAGTGCCGACGGTGGCGCCCGTGGCGGTGTGCGAGGTGA
>KE354662.1 GCA_000415505.1 Streptomyces afghaniensis 772 | reverse complement strand
GCGGAGCCGACCGCTCGCGTTGCGATCAGCGCCACGCCGGCGCAGGTTCGTGTTGCCACTGGGCAGCGTGGCGGCGAGTTCGGCCAGCGGCAGCCAGTTCTCCTCCGACTCCGCCACCGTTCCAACGCCGCGCGAACGGCCGCCCTGCGTGGCCGCCACGGCCAGCGCCGGAGCCCAAAGGTCGTGGACGTCGTTCAGGGCTGCGCTCGCAAGGCCGGTCGCCAGCTCCGCGCCGCTCGACGCACTCACCCGTGACAGACCTACACACGCGTTCAGCAGCTCGTGCTCGTCCGCCTGCTCCAGACACCGCCGCAACAGGCGCTGGTCGGAACCGAACTCCCCGGCGGCCAGATGTGATCCCACCGGGTCCGGGCGAACGGCCAG
>KE354661.1 GCA_000415505.1 Streptomyces afghaniensis 772 | reverse complement strand
CCGGGGCGAGGCTGTCCGGGGTCTCCATGTGCAGCTTCGGATAGGCCGGTTCCTGGTAGAAGCCGTACGTCTGCTCCACCGCGTACACCGTGCCCGGAGCCGCGTCACGCAACAGCCGTACGGCATCCAGGGCGTTCGCCCGCTCCAGTTCCCGTACCTTCACGAACCGGTGGGAGCCGGGGCCGCCGTGCAGGTCGACCACGGCGGCGCCGTTGCCGCAGATCGCCAGGCCGTGGCCGTGCACGTGGTCGCTGACGACGTCC
>KE354660.1 GCA_000415505.1 Streptomyces afghaniensis 772 | reverse complement strand
GATGCCGTAGCTCTCCTCGAAGCGCGTTCAGGTACAGACCGTCCGCGCTGTTCTGGAACCGAGTGCTCAGCCGCTGCCCGTCCCCACCGCGAGCACCGTGTACGGCGGCACCAGCGGCTTGTTGTCGACCAGTATCGCGTCCCCCGCGGCCCTGATCGCGGACAGCGCCGTCAGCCGCTGCCCGTTGATCGAGACGGCCTCGGCACCCGACTCCCACAGCCCGTTGACCACGCGCTGCATGTCCCGGTCGCGCACCCGGCCCGTGTCGGAGAATCCGGTGGTCTCACGCGGGT
>KE354659.1 GCA_000415505.1 Streptomyces afghaniensis 772 | reverse complement strand
GTTTTTTGCGGAGCGTTTTCGCCCGGCTTCGGGCGTCGCCAAACCATTGAACTGCGCCTGCACAGCAGCTCACGCCTCGGGCTTCCCGGCACGGCCCTTTCGGCGACTCCGCCCGGAACCAATGACCACACCGCCGCTCAGCCCCACGGGCCGCCCGTGAGCGGCGTTCCGGTACGCCCCGGGAGGTGTCCCGTAGCGCTCGCGGAAGACACGGTTGAAGTGGAACGGGCTGGCGAAACCCGAGGCCGCGGCGACGGCGTTCCACGGGCAGGTCGGTGCCCTCCAGCAGCCG
>KE354658.1 GCA_000415505.1 Streptomyces afghaniensis 772 | reverse complement strand
CCTGCGGAGCCGACCGCTGCGTTGCGATCAGCGCCAGCCGGCGCAGGTTCGTGTTGCCCATGGGCAGCGTGGCGGCGAGTTCGGCCAGCGGCAGCCAGTTCTCCTCCGACTCCGCCACCCGTTCCAACGCCCGCACGAACGGCCCGCCCTGCGTGGCCGCCACGGCCAGCGCCGGAGCCCAAAGGTCGTGGACGTCGTTCAGGGCTGCGCTCGCAAGGCCGGTCGCCAGCTCCGCGCCGCTCGACGCACTCACCCGTGACAGACCTACACACGCGTTCAGCAG
>KE354657.1 GCA_000415505.1 Streptomyces afghaniensis 772 | reverse complement strand
GACCCCGATCTGTCGCGGCGGCGGCTCGCCGAGTGGATGCCGGGCCGCGGCATCGCCTACCGTGGGAACCCGCTCTCGGCGGGTTCCGCACCCCTCCCGTGGACAGCCCGGACATCGTCTGGCGCAACGCCTCCTTCCGCGGCTACGCCGCCCACACCCGCTCCCCCGACTTCGTCACCGCCATGGACCGGGTGCTGCGAGGCCGCGCAAGGCCGCACCGCCGTGATGGGCAGCGAGGCGGTCTGGTGGCGCTGCCACCGCCGGCTGATCGCCGACTTCGCGGTACTCGCCCGCGGCGTGCCG
>KE354656.1 GCA_000415505.1 Streptomyces afghaniensis 772 | reverse complement strand
GAACCGTCAGACCTGGTCGATACGATCCGTGGCAGCGACGTCCGCCTCATCCTGTGCGTCCACTTCACCTGCAGATCTTCGGCTTCCTGGAAACGGTGCCGGTGTGGGGTCACCCCAGGCGTTGTCAGCCGTGTCGACCTCACCGCCGCCCCGCGCACCGAACGGGCAGTGCGGGGAGCCTCCGCCACCCTGGTTCAACTCGGCGCGCACGGCCCGCTGTTCCACACCCTCCACGCCCGCGACCCGCAGGCCGGCGAGACCGTCTACGAACTCGACGAGCAGCAGCTCCGCTCC
>KE354655.1 GCA_000415505.1 Streptomyces afghaniensis 772 | reverse complement strand
CACCGCGGCGAAGGCCTCCACGAGGCCCTAGACCCACCGGAAGGGAACCCGAAGGCCGGTCCGCGCCCCGGACCGGCCTCTTCATGTCCGCACCCGGAGTGTCCCGGCCGTCGGGGGGCACAAGCACTTCAGCGGGGGACCGAAGAAAAGGGGCGGAGATGGAGATCGACGGCATCATCAGTGCCATCGTGATCGGCATCGTCATCGGCGTCCTGGGCCGGCTCGTGGTCCCGGGCCGTCAGCGGATCGGAATCCTGTGGACGATCCTCGTCGGCAGTCCTCGCCG
>KE354654.1 GCA_000415505.1 Streptomyces afghaniensis 772 | reverse complement strand
CATGCGGGGCAGGACCGGGACGCGCTCGCCGGGCTGGACCTGACCCTCGAAGAGGGCCGCCGGGTCGCCGTGGTGGGACCCTCCGGCTCCGGCAAGACGACCCTGGCGCAGGTGCTGCTGCGCTTCCTCGAAGCGGACGCGGGTTCGTACACGCTGGCGGGCGTGGACGCGTACGCGCTACGCGGGGACGACGTGCGCAGGCTCGTGGGGCTGTGCGCGCAGGACGCGCACCTCTTCGACAGCTCGCTGCGCGAGAACCTGCTGCTCGCCAAGAAGGA
>KE354653.1 GCA_000415505.1 Streptomyces afghaniensis 772 | reverse complement strand
GAAGTCCGTCATCCCCACGCGTACGCACCAGCGAGCCGCCCACGGTGACGGCGGGGAGGCAGCAGGGGCACGGTCGGGCGCCCGAGGCGCCGGGAGCACTGCGAGAGCAGCAGCACGCCGTCACCGGCAATGTTGAAGGTGCCACTGTTGAGCGTGCCCCGCCGCGGCTCGTGCGAGGCGATCCGCAGCACCTCGATCACGTCCTCCTCGTGCACGAACTGAAGCCGCGGGTCGTAGCCGAACACGGTCGGCAGGACCGGCAGCGCGAAGTACGAGGCGAGCGGGGTGTCCGCGGTCGGGCCCAGGAT
>KE354652.1 GCA_000415505.1 Streptomyces afghaniensis 772 | reverse complement strand
GCTCACGGGTGGAGACGGTGGACCGCCGAGGCGCTGCCGCCGCCGGTCGTCCCCGCGCCGAACCCGACCGGCGAGGTCTCGGCGGCCCCGGCCGGCTCGGGGAACGGCCAGGACGCCACGGTCGCCAGTGCGGAGTGCGGCGGCGAGTGCCAGGGTGGATCTGTGGACACGTGTACGTCGGGGATGAGTACGCATCGTGGGGGTGCGTCCCTTCGTGGTGCCTTCATGGTGCCAGGTCGGTCATGTACATGAATGACGTTCGCCATGTT
>KE354651.1 GCA_000415505.1 Streptomyces afghaniensis 772 | reverse complement strand
CCAGGTCACCGCCAGCGAGGACGGCGCCGACACCGCCGGCCAGGACCGGCGATACCGGCCACGTCACGGCCTTCGTGCGCCAGCTCGAAGGAGGCCGGCCCGACACGAGCAGGATCGTCCGCGACAGCGGCAGCTCCCCGTTCTGCAGGGCGCGGCCGACCAGCTTGTCGACCGCGTTGTGCCCGGCCCACGTCCTCCCGGACGTCCAGCAGCTCGCCGTCCTGAGAGAAGAGGGCCGCC
>KE354650.1 GCA_000415505.1 Streptomyces afghaniensis 772 | reverse complement strand
CCGCCGGACTGGGTCGAGGGTTGTTTGGCGGGTTACCCAGATCGTCCGCCGGATCCGGGGATCGACCGCCGAGTCGAACACCCGATCCGCCGTACGTGGGCGGGGAACAGCGTCGCGTACAGGGGCTCCGAAGTACGTGCCGTACGACGAGCCCATGAAAGTCAGCCGTTCCTCGCCGAGCGCGGGCGCGCAGGACGTCGAGGTCGCGGGCGTGTTCAGCGAGTGGTAGTGCCGCAGCGCGCCGCCGGCCCGCTCGGCGCAGCGCGCGCGTACGCCTTCGCCTGCGCGATGCGCTCCTTCTTGTACGACTCCGAGGGGTGCGTCGGCGCCTGGGTGG
>KE354649.1 GCA_000415505.1 Streptomyces afghaniensis 772 | reverse complement strand
GTACCGCCGACCGGCCGGGGCCGGGGCCGTGCCTGGTACCGGGGCGACTGCCATCTGCACTCCTGGTACTCCGACGGCCGCCGCACCCCCGCCGAGATCGGGGCGCTGGCGCGGGCGGCGGGCCTGGACTTCATCAACTCCTCCGAGCACAACACCCACGCGGCGCACGCCCACTGGGCGGACGTGGCCGGGGACGACCTGCTGGTCATGCTGGGCGAGGAGGTCACGACGAGGAACGGCCACGTCGTCGCGCTCGGCACCGACCCGGGCACCTTCGTCGACTGGCGCTACCGGGCCCGGGACAACCGCTTCGGCCGTTTCGCCCGCCAGATCCGCCGCGCCGGGGGCCTGGTCGTCC
>KE354648.1 GCA_000415505.1 Streptomyces afghaniensis 772 | reverse complement strand
TCGCCGGCCTGCTGGCCGGAGACCCAGCGCGCTCCCCGACCGCTGGACGGCCCGCCTGAAGAACCGCCTGTCCACTCCATCGGCGACGTTCAACGGCATCGGCTTCGACACCCTCGCCCACCTCACCCACCGGGAGACCCACCGCTCATGACCGCGCCCCTCACCGGCCTCCGCGTCCTGGACCTCGCCACCCTCTTCGCCGGCCCGCTCGCCGCCACCCTGCTCGGCGACTTCGGCGCGGAGGTCG
>KE354647.1 GCA_000415505.1 Streptomyces afghaniensis 772 | reverse complement strand
GGAGGCCGTCCGGTCCGCGTCGTCCCGGAACGTTGCGTGGCGGCGCTCGAACGCCGACCTGCCGGCGCTGCGCCGCCGGAAGTTGGCACGGGTACTCGACGCCGCCGCTGAATTCCGCGCGCTTTCTCCCGGACGCGGCCGAAATCATGAGGGCCTTCTTGTCGCCGCGCTGCGGACGCGCAGGGAGACGCCCGAGCCGCGCCGGCCGGCGAGCCACTCCTGGACGGGCTCCACGGGGTCGGGCAGGGCCGGGACGAGGACCTCCTTGGGAACAGCGTCGCCCGTCTCCTCGCCGTACAGCTGCTGCAGGGCGTGCTCCACGAGGGCGCCGGTGGTGATCTCCTCCACCTTGTCGGTGACCCAGCCGCGCTGGCCGCGCACGCGTCCCCCGCGTACGTGGAAGATCTGGACGGCCGCCTCCAGCTCGTCCTCGGCGACCGCGATCAGGTCGGCGTCGGTCGCGTC
>KE354646.1 GCA_000415505.1 Streptomyces afghaniensis 772 | reverse complement strand
GACTGGACGCGGGTGTGAGAAAGCGCGCGGCGTGCGCACCGGGGCCCTCGAGAGGACGTCGCGGGGACGAGGACGGGCGGCTGCCTCGGTAATGGAGGCAGCCGCCCGTTCACCGGCCTGTGCCGGGCTGGCTCGTCGTCGGACGCGAGGTGTCAGCGCTCTTCTTCGGAGGCAGTCGCGGGAGCGGACGTCAGCCGCTCCGTCTCGTCCTGTATCTCAGCGGCGATCTTCTTGAGTTCCGGCTCGAACTTGCGCCCGTGGTGGGCACAGAAGAGCA
>KE354645.1 GCA_000415505.1 Streptomyces afghaniensis 772 | reverse complement strand
TGACCACCTTGAGCCGGGCACTGGCCAGCCAGGCCTCCAGGCTCTGGCTGTGCTGGGCGGCGGCGCCGAGGCCCGCGCCGGAGGCCGGTGGTGATGGTGAGCGGCACGGACAGCGCGCCGCCGAACATGTACTTCATCTTCGCCGCCTGGTTGACGAGTCTGGTCGAGGCAAACGCCGATGAAGTCCATGAACATCAGGTCGACGACGGGTCGCAGGCCCCGGGCGGCGGCTCCCACGCCGAGGCCGACCAGGGCGGCTTCGGAGATCGGGGTGTCGATCATGCGGCGGGGCCGAACTCGTCGAGCAGGTTGTCGAACATGCGGAAGACGCCGCCGTTATCCGGCCACGTCCTCGCCGCGACGAAGACGTTCTC